>JBGUJY010000074.1:0-81422 GCA_045114185.1 Prevotella sp.
CTAACCACTGGCGAATCACATGCCTCTTGCTTAACTTCGTTGACTTTTGCCTCTAAAATGTTAGGTCTTATGTTAGGTGTTATGTTAGGTGTTTGTTACCTCTTACGTTAGGTCTTTTAGCACCCATTTCGTATCTAAGTTCTTTATAATTAAGCAATTAAGATTTTTCAATGTTAGGTGTTTCGAATTTTGCGAAAATTCTTTTATTTTGCTTGCAGAAGACACAAATAACATGGTGGTCCACAAACTTATGTACTTACCTGTCATAACAAGAAAGAGGATGAGTTTGGCTCATCCTCTTCTTATTATAGATTACTTGTTTCAAGAACTACATCTTACTTTTTAACCACCTTCTTGCCATTGGAGATATAGATTCCTTTCTCTATGGATTTCACCCGCTGACCATTCAGGTTATAGATGCGGTTGTCAGCGTTGCTGTTTCCTACAGTCTTTATACCGGTCGTGATGCCATTGTTGGTGGTGGTAAAGCGGGTGGGGGTGGTCCACTCTGTTTCACCTCTATCATTATAGGCCTGCACCTCAACGATATAATCGGTACCAGGCGTCAATCCCGGAATGGTGAAACTGGGTTCAGTAAGTCCGTCTATTTCAATCTGCACGCTGGGTTCATCACCTGGCTTCTCATAAGAGAGATAGTCAACATATACTCTATATTGGTCATAACTGTTGTAATGGCGAATAACGATTCGACCCACCTGTCCTTCATACTCACTCGTATCGAAGCTATACTCAGTCCAATCTTCAGGAGGAGTAAAGTCTTCATCTAACTGATAAATCTCTTCACCCTCTTCATCCATCATAACATATACACCTAAATTATCAGGATAGTTTCCACTAAGATTCCTAGCCATGAACTTAAAAGTGCCACCAAGTGTTAATTCTGGAGTAATCAACCAGTTGTCAGGATCAAGAGCACCTCCGCTATAACTTTCACTATAGAAACAAACGTTATCATCATCCGCTAATTGACCGGTAGGGTCATAACCACCATAAGTGAGACCCCAATTTTTGCCGTCGCCATCTTGGTCATATATAGTCCAGCCATCAATTTGCGACTCATAATTATCCACAGTCATGTCCCACAAGGTAGTTTTCGCTTCGTTAGGATTATACACCCTGTAGCGCAAGTTCCATGAATCAGTTTCCGCACCTTCCCATGTCACAAAGGCTGTAGTAGTAGCTGGGGCCACCGTAAGGTTGGTTGGAAGGGTGGGCTCTGGTATGTATGTAGCATTAGGATCGAGGCACACGTCATCGATATTCAGAAGAAACATGTCTGTGGTATTGTAGTGCCTGATGGCGAAACGTCCTGTTTTCCCTGCATATTCTGAGAGGTCAAAATAATACTCGGTCATCTCACCTGTAGTGGTAATGTCTGTACCCACCTGTACGTATTCTTCCGGATTGGTGGAGTTGCCAACACATACAAATACACCGAACACTTCATCACAATAGCTTGCATCCTGCCCACAAGCCCATAATGAAAGTACGCCACCAAGAGTCACCTCTGGAGATATCAGCCAGTTGTCAGGAGTGAGCGCAGTCGAAGTCCCATTATCATAACTTGCTGAAAACGCTAAACCTTCTCCTCCATGTGCTGTCATACGGCCAGTCGATAATCCTTCATTACTGAAGTATTCCCAAAAGAAATCATCGCCGTCATAATCGACAGATAACCAATCGTTGAACTGATCCTCGGACTCAAAATCCCAGGTAACCTTTTGTGCACTAAGCGTCATGGGCATCATTATAGATGCTAATGACAATAACATTGTAATTTTTCTCATTGTTTAGAATTGCATTTTGAACACGCAAAGATATAAAAAAAAATTTATAAATAAACAATTTCTTGGAATTTTCAGTAACAATTTATATCTTTGTGTGCAAAATATCAAACAAACTGAATAATTTATGAATAAACTTTTACGTTATGTTGCCATTGCACTGCTGATTGCCATCTTTGGCGGATGTATTTACCTGAACAGACTGCTACCTATCATTACGGGGTATGCTGCGAAGAATTTGGCTTCGGCGGTGTTCGTGTCGGGGCGTGAGGCGAAAGATGTGGAAGCGCTTGATCTGAACTTTTCGTTCATTCGCTTTGCAAGTAATACAGTGGACTATGAAAACAAAACGGTGACCAGTCGCTTTCTTTGGAACAAATCTACAGCTGTATTCCGTGAGGGCTACGGTGTGACATTGCTGTGTGGTGCCACCGTAGATGAATTAAGGAATCAGCATTTTCCATTCGATGTGCTAAACAAGGCAATGACGGAACAGGATTCCATCCCGAGACTCCAGCTGATAGTGGGCGACTCGGCCCTTGCAGAAAGTCTTGAACCTATCGCGAAGGCTTTCGTCGAAGAGCGTGCCTATAACGGTCATCCCTTTGCCTTCGTGGTACTGCATAATGGTGGGGTAGTGGCAGAATGTTATGACAAAGGCATTGGTCGCGACACGAAACTACTGAGCTGGAGCATGGCGAAGAGTTTTGTGAATGCGCTCATTGGCATCATGGTAAAAGACAGTTTGCTTGATATTCATGCCCCGATGGACATTCCTGAGTGGCAGGGCGACGGGCGTAAAGCCATTACCTTGCACGATCTGATGCAAATGCAGAGCGGACTGGAGTGGAACGAGGACTATGGGGCACGTTCGGACATTAATATCATGTTGCACTGTGTACGCGACATGGGTCTCTTTGCACTCTCGAAATCACTCGAGTACGAACCGGGCACTCACTGGAAATATTCTAGCGGTAGTACAAACATCATCGTGCGCTATCTGCGCAGTCGTTTTTCTTCCGACGAGGCATTCCTAAGCTATATGCACACACGACTTTTTGCTCCGCTGGGTATCGTCAATCCTATTTTTGAGCAAGATATGAGTGGCACTCCTGTGGGCTCGTCTTACCTTTATGCCACAGCAATGGATTTCGCTCGTTTCGGACAGTTGTACCTCGATGACGGTTGCGTTGGTAACGAGAGAATCTTACCTGAGGGATGGGTGGACTATACACGCATGCCAGCTTCCAATAGTGGTGACCACTATGGCTCTCTTTTCTGGCTGAACGGAAATGGCAAGTATCCTGATGTGCCAAAGGATATGTTCTATTGCGACGGGCATGACGGGCAGGACATCTTCATCTTCCCATCACAGCAGTTAGTGGTGGTTGTTTTGGGCTACTCTCCAAAGCCTGACAATGTCATTGATTTCAATGCGCTGCTGAGGGAGGTCATATTGACCATTGACCTTTGACCGAATCCCTTTGACCAATAAAAAATTAGGAATTCTTGCAAAATATTTCTATCTTGTGTGTATATATAGGTAGAAGGCATTCACATGGAAAAAGATACAACCATCCTGATCAGTGAACTGCGACAACGAAAGCCGGCAGCATGCCAGCAGTTGCTCGCAACGTATGGCCCGATGGTGTTCCGCATGGTGCAGCGTATCGTACCGCTGCGTGAGGATGCCGAAGAGGTGTATCAGGATGTGTTTGTCAAAGCATTACGGGGCATAGAGCGCTACAATCCCCAACAGGCCACACTGGTCACATGGCTCAACCGCATTGCTTACCATGAGTCGCTGAACTTCATCAGAGGGAAGAGTCCTGTCATTGTATCGATAGATGACCACGAGTGGGGCACCAACCTGCTGGAAGCGCCTGACGATGAGCCTCAGAACGAACAGACGATACAACAGTTGGAACAGGCCTTGGAAAAGCTGCCATCGCACGAGCAGGCCATTGTGAGCATGTTCTACTACGACAATATGAGTCTTGCCGACATCGCTTTTGTCACGGGCTCCATTACCTCTACCGTCGGCTCCCAGTTGAGTCGTATCCGTAAGAAACTCTACCGAATGATCAAATCACTTTGAATGATGAACGAACTCAGAAACGATAAGAACCTACGCCAAGCTGTCAATAGACGGGAGCAGCAGTTGCAAGCCTTGCCTGACGACCTGAACGAGCGTCTGTTGCAACGTCTCAAGGAAGAGCAGGCACCCGCCAAGCATCATAGACCGTGGCTCTATGCCGCTGTAGCTGCAGCCGCTTGCATCGCCCTGCTGTTGGTCTTCCACTTCACACAGGAGCAGTCATCCCAGCAACCTGTTGTGGCGCAGCAGATGGAAGAGCAGACTCCCCAACAGACGGAACAGACCTCTAAAGTTACTGAGCCCGTTGAAGCACCTCAACCTGTTCTGGAAGAGCCGAAGCAAGTAATGGCAAAGGCAGATGCACAACCAGTTCGGAAGTCGAATAAGAAGCAGCGTAGGACAGTCACGAAACTGGTTGAACTGATTCCTACAACGGAAGGAGTGGGTAGGGATATGGCAGCTACTGAACCTACAGATGAAGCTGAATTCTCCTTTGATCAAGATCCGTTAGTGGCCATGGCGGAGCATGTACAGAACATCCGATCACGTGGTAAGCGACTTCAACAAGCTATCGAAGATAAATTGAATAACTAATTATGGATAAGCGATATATATTCATATTCCTGCTAGCGTTGGCGGCAACGGTATTCGGACAGAATACGAATCCGCGGCTGAGGGAGTTGGAGTTATTCTTACGCCAGCAGCCTCATGGTTTACAGTTCACCCAGAAAAACGATTTCGACAACAGTTATATCAGATGTGACTGGCATGCCCAGCTCGATACCATCGCTATGTCGCCATCGCAGTTAGAGAAAGCTATTAACACGATACGTACCGCCTTCGCTACTCTGAGAAAGGACGCAACAGAGAGTTATATGTACGAATATCACCAGAACGGTGCCGATACCATCAGTTATAACGTTGCCTTCAGCGATGACGACAGCGAAATTGATTCTCATCGTTCCGGTAATTATGTGCATTACTGGGAAGCCAGTGAGGCCTTCAATTTCAGATACGATGGGGTTTTCGGGCACTATAATCATTTCCGCGAGGTGCCGCGCAGTATAACTGAGACGGATCAAAAACCTTTCGATATCACTGCCTTTGAAGCCTATATCCAGCCCGTTCTGGAACAGTTGATGAAACTGGAGGGTGCAAAATCCTATCCCGTCTATTGGCAGCATAACAAGGAATACGTTGATTCAACGCATTCAGACGGCTTACCTTTGTATGGGGGCAGACTTCCTGATGATCCCAAACCGGGGGTGACCACAGGCACACACTACTTCATCCCTGCTCAGTATATGGCTGGGGCCTACTTGCAACTCCACTCACAAGCTTACGATTATGTGGACCGTCATCCGGAACAACCTTACAAAATTACGTATCTCCCCATCATCTTACGCATTAGTCGCAGTGGTTCTGTGGATAAAGGAGTCTTTCATACCGAGAATGGCGACATCGTGGAGAGCAATCTTCACCCATACGCCGATGCTGAGAGTACCAAATACAACTTGCGCTGCTACCAAGATGATGACGGTCTTCACATCCTCTCGCTCACCACGAAGGGCGTGCTCTTTATTCCGAAGGGCTTTCAGAAGATGAAAAGTTGGATCAACGGCAAAGCAACGTATAGAAAAGATTAAAGATTAAAGATTTATGGTTAAGCGTTATATATTCATATTCCTGCTGGCATGGGCGACGACGGTGTTCGGTCAGAATCCACGCCTCAAGCAGTTGGAAGACTGCCTGCATAAGCAGGGCTATGAGATAGGCTACTCGCAGTGGAACAGTGCCAGTCTGAGCACCATTCACAATTTGACCTTTACGTTCGGAGCACGGGGAGAAGAAATAATCAACAATCAATTCTATCATGTCCCTGACAGCATCATTCCCCAGCGCCGACAGCAGTTGGCAATCGCTATCGACTCCATACACGCTGCCTTCACCGATCTGAACAAGGATGAGGTAGAAAGTTATCTATACAGAATCCGTAAGGACTGTGCAGATACCATCGATTATTCCATAGGATTCTTTGAAGGCAGGGCAAAACTCGAGACTTCGCACCCGCTTGCCGGCAATCGCGTATGGTTCATCAACGCAAGAGAACAGGCCTACTTCTCCTATTATAAAAACTGCGATGACTGGGACGTAGGCAACTACCATCATCAGTACCAGAGCGACAACGGTGCTGTCAGACAAACCTTCGATGCCCCCGCCTTCGAAGCACATATTCAACCTGCCTTTGCAGTCCTGAAGTCGCTGAAGGGTGCAGCCATCTATCCTGTCTATTGGCGGTACGACAAAAACTACAAGGAATCGATCGCAGGTGGAAGATTTCAGATGATACTGGGCCACGAAGATGGCAGCCAAACAGGACTGGTCACTGGCTCCCACTACTTCATTCCCGCCCAATACAAGGCAGAGACCAACGCCTTGTATCAGCAACTCGACTCGTTGACATTCGACTATCTCAATCGTCATCCGGGGCAACTCCATAGCTATTACACTTCTTCTGCACTCCCTTATGCCACTGTCTCTACCAGTGAATACAGAACAATCTCTGCTGCCAGTTTCAATTCCCTTCATCGAATTCCTCTTATAAAACTTCAGGGACGAGCTTACACCATTAACGACGACAATTACTACTTCTATTTCTATATGATGGAAGATGGTCTCCACATCCTTTCCATCACCTCAAAAGGTGAGGGTTGGATGCCTAAAGAGTGGCAGAAACTGAAGCGTTGGGTGAACGGGAAAGCAACGTATAGAAAAGATTAAAGATTAAAGATTTATGGTTAAGCGTTATATATTCATATTCCTGCTGGCATTGACAACGACGGCGTTCGGTCAGAGTCAACGTGAAAACGACACAGAAGAGTCGGGAGTAAACCCGCGCTTGGAACAGTTGGAGGATTACCTGCAACAAAAGGGTATGAAGCTTGTCTATGAGACGTACTACCGTGAAAAGAATTCGAAGCTCGAACATACTATTTGCGGAATCGAAACAATGAAAGATAAGGAGGTTGATTCCATCTGCTCTGTCATCAATGATCTGAGTAGGAACGCCATAGAGAGTCATATGTACGAGTTCCATAAGAACGGCACAGACACCATTGATTATGTCGTGATGCTCAATGACAAGGAAGAGGTGGAGTTCGAAGCCAATCGAACGGAGAGTGACAATATGTTTATTTGTTATTGTCATACGTATCGGACCGAGAAAGGCAAGGGGAGTGTGGCAGTTGCCATTGCCGAGAGACATTGGCGTATCGACATCAATACGATGAACACCATGCGGTATGGGTCGAGAACGGTGACGCCCGACTTCTACCTTGAACTGCGTGGAGATACGTTGCGGAGCTATCTGCCTTATTTGGGACAAGCACAGGTATCGACAACACTTGCGCCTGCCATAGGACTGAACTTCGAGAAGGTGGTAATGCGCTATTGGCTAAATAAACCCAAGTCGAAGAAGTACGTCCAACTATATATCGATGTCAAGACGCGGGAGGATACTTACTATTATGTGATTGATGTGTATGACGATGGCAAGGCCTTCATCCGCGTGCGCTCGATGAACCGCGATCCCATCAGCTTCGACGGTACGTTGAGTACGGAATTATACTGATTACTCTAAATACTAACATCTATAAAGAACCCAATTAATCTATGAAGAGAAGTATTACCATTTTTACACTTGCGCTCGTCTCCTGTATGGCCACGGCACAGAACAGCAACGGCATCCTCCAAAAGTCGGAGGGCAGCATCACCTTTGTGGTGGATGAGGACTTAGCGCCGATAGAAGATGATTATCCCATGGAGAAATCGTTGATGAGTGGTACTTCTGCGCTTAATGACATCTTTCGTGATGAAGGCATACCTGGTGATACGCACGCCATGATTGCCCGGAGTTTTTCCGACGACGAGTATTTCTATACTTTCAAGGGGAAGGATGTATTCTTCCAAACGGTTGTGCGAGCCTATGCTGAGCATCGTCCGCTCGTGCTCTCACCCGACATGATCTGGGTGCTGATCAGTCAGGGATTTGCCCGTTATGTGGATGCCCATGCTGAGGAGATGCGTGACATGTTGGTGAGTCATACAGACAAAATGATGCTGACGGTGAGGAGCGACAAGGAGTTGCTCACGGAGGAAGCAAACTGGGAAGAGATCCTATCCGACTTCACGGCAAGTATTCACGAGAATACCAAGGGCGACATCGCCAAGACCATCACAGCCGACTTCTCCACCACTGGCGTTACCGAGCGTATCACCTCGCAGATCACGCTGATGGAAACCATGAAAAACTATTTTGATTATATCGTTGTTTATCTGGCCTGCGGTATTCCGAACATTACCCTCAAAGGAACACCCGATGACTGGCAGAAGGTGTTGGACAAGACACAGCAGCTGGAGCAGTATGGCATGACAGAATGGATCAATAGTTTGAAGCCCATCTTGAAGGAGTTTGTGAAGGCATCCAATGGGAACCCTAACCAGAAATTCTGGAAGAACATGGTGAAGAAGACTGATCCTAACAAACTGATTGGTGGCGGTTGCGACTTCCGTGAACCTACCCAATTAGATGGATGGATACTCAAGTTCTTCCCTAACGAGAACGGGGTGACACTCGATGAGGTGGCGCATACGGAGTCGATGCCTTCGGAACGGGTATATGTGGACTTCAAATACCAGATCATCGATATTGCTGACGGTAGTCTTAAACTTGAAACGCCATTACAACTTATTGCTGGCTTTATCGGTACTGAGGTGGATAAAGAGACGCGTGCCCTCACACCCAAGATGGGGTGGGTGGTACGACAGATGGAAAACGATGATGTCATCTTGAAAAAACTCGTGGCAAAAGATAATGAGCAATTCTCTGATGGTATTCAATTGCGTGTGAGAAGAGTGCCCGACTTCCTTTCGGATTTGCCACATATCAAGAAGCTGCGACTGGAATTTACTGACGAAGTGGTACTGCCGGAGTGGTTCTATAACCTGCAGATTGACGAATTGACCATCAGTGGAGAGATGAGTAAAGAAGTGCAGGCTTCCATCAGTAAGTATTTCCCAAGAGTTGTCTTCAGAATTCCTCCGAAGCGTCGTAACAATGATGAGCCGATGATCATTGTGGATGGTGCTCGCTTCCATGGTAAACTTTCGGACATCAACCCTGACGACATCAAGACGAAGACAGTATTAAAGGATGCAGCGGCAACGGCCGTCTATGGTCTGCAAGGTGAAAATGGTGTGATTGAGATCACAACCAAAAGCAAACAAAGAAAGGAAGATCCCTTTAAAGAGAGTCTTCCAAAACCGAAATCTACAATCAAAGAAGTACCGAATGAACCATTGGGAACAAGCTATACGATCAGCGGTGTGGTGAGAGACGAAAAGGGTCCGCTCATAGCTGCAACCGTCTGTGAGATAGACGAGAACGGTCGCATCATAGAAGCTACTATTACCGACAACAACGGCAAATTCACCATGAAGTTCAGAAACAAAAAGGACAAGGTCCGTGTTTCATATGTTGGCTGTAAAACTGTGACCCTTGATTATCAAAAGAAAAAGTACAACGTCTTGATGAAAGAAGTTAATATATGGTTATAAGAGAGTAACCACAAACAATATGTTACTAAAACGAATCGACCTATGAAGAAAAGTTTGATTATTGTCGTGCTGGCACTCATGACAAGTATGGCCAAGGCACAGACAGACGAAGACAAGCAAACTGACCGTTTGGAAGCCAGCTCCATGTTGAAATACCGTCGGGGAGTGGAGTATATCAAAAACACGATTGAAACCTTCCGCTACGAAGGAAATCTGGAGGCGAAGGAATGGCTGACTGAGGCTCATCAACCGAAATTATCCAGTGAAGCAACCACCGAGGAGGAGCAAAAAGAAAGGCATCGTATCTGGGAGGCCTACTACGAGAAAAAGGACAGAATATACGATACCTGTCCTGAGCATGATTATCTGTTCGTGGTTTTGCCTCCTAACGAAGGCCCTATTGCCCTCACCTATGATGTGAAAGACACGGCTCTGGTATTGCTGAAATGTTACGATGTTCATCCCAACTATCCCACACTTGGGAAAAGCGAGGTGAAATCATTTAAGATGAAAGTGGACGTGGCAGCCTACGACTCCATCCAACGCCTTCATCTGCTGGCTGTATATACCGCCGTGCACATGAATCCGAAAGCCAACGCGAGCTTGATTGATACTTATGTCGTCAGAAATCCCAATATGCCTATTCCCATAATGCCGTCATTCTTCGACCATAGGACCATGAGTTTTCATTTCGTTTGGGGACAACAAACAGGCGACCTTTATGCAAGAAGTCACAACAGCGAATCGCCGACTGCCAAGAAGTTGATTGAGACATTCTACGGAATCTGTGGCTCTGTCGCACACCAGGACCACGAAGGACTCCGTTCGCTCATGCCGACCGTCAACGAACTACTGACTCGCTATCGCGCCCTCATTCTGCCCGACGTGCTTGTCGATGAATGGACGGACGAGAGGTTCAGACAAATATACCAACGCACCATCACAAATGAACTACGCTTACGTCTTCGCCAAACAAGTCACTAATTGTTTGAAGGTCTCATCCCACAGTAACAATCGGAGTAAAACCGCGTTTTTCAGGGGATTATTTGGTGTTTTCAATTATTTGCTTTATCTTTGCGGTATCATAGGTTAAACTAACGGTACGAAAGAGCATGCAAAACGGATTCATCACAGTGGCTGCGGCTATCCCTCAAGTGAAGGTGGCTGATTGTATTTACAATACCCAGCAGATAGAGAGCATGATTGCCCAGGCTGAGGGCAAGGGCGTGGAGATTATCGTTTTCCCAGAGTTGTCCATCACAGGCTATACTTGTCAGGACCTGTTCCGTCAGCACGCATTGCTGGAACAGGCAGAGACGGCAGTGATGATGCTGTT
This sequence comes from Prevotella sp., assembly GCA_045114185.1. Classification (GTDB taxonomy): domain Bacteria; phylum Bacteroidota; class Bacteroidia; order Bacteroidales; family Bacteroidaceae; genus Prevotella. Next base: position 10,856 of record JBGUJY010000074.1, read on the forward strand.
GGACTTCACCAGGAAACTGGATGTGATTGCCATTGTAGGTCTGCCCGTTATTGTGGGCGACCTGTTGCTGAACTGTGCGGCGGTGATCCAGAAAGGTGATTTGCTGGCACTGATCCCCAAGACGTACCTGCCGAACTACAGTGAGTTCTATGAGAAACGCTGGTTCGCTTCGTCACAAGACCTTCATCCTACAGAGATTCGTTTTGCCGGTACTCGTATTACCGTATCCCGCGACCCATTGCTGATCCGTACTTGTGACGGCGTGATGATGGGTGTTGAGATCTGTGAGGATGTGTGGGCGCCTGCACCACCGAGTAACCGTTTGGCCTTGGCCGGTGCCGACCTGATCTTCAACCTCTCAGCAAGTGATGAGCTGATAGGGAAGCATGACTACCTGAAATCGTTGCTGGCACAACAGAGTGCGCGTACCATTACCGGTTACATCTACAGCGGCTGCGGCTTTGGAGAGAGTACGCAGGATGTGGTGTATGGCGGTAACGCACTGATATACGAGAACGGAGCTTTGCTTACGCAGGCTGAGCGTTTCTCGATGAAACCGCAGATGATGATTACCCAGATTGATGTGGAACGTCTGCGTTCTGAGCGTCGTACCAATAGTACTTATGTGAATGCGCAGCGAGGGAATATGGCCCTGATCAAGGATGCGCATTCCATTACACCGCGCGACTTTGTCCTGCTGCGTGAATTCGATCCGCATCCATTCATTCCCAAGAGCGAAAATATGAAGAGCTCCTGCGAGGAGATACTGAACATACAGGTTAGCGGACTGGCCAAGCGTTTGGTGCATACGAATAGCAAGAATGTGGTGATTGGTATCAGTGGCGGACTGGATAGTACGCTGGCCTTGCTGGTATGCGTAAAGACGTTTGATAAGTTAGGACTGTCGCGTAAGGGAATCCTTGGCGTGACCATGCCTGGATTCGGTACCACTGACCGTACCTACCATAATGCCATTGCCCTGATGAAGAGTCTGGGTGTGACCATCAAGGAGATCAATATAGCCAAGGCGGTGATGCAACACTTCGAGGATATTGGTCATGACCCCAAGGTACATGATGTGACCTACGAGAACTCTCAGGCTCGAGAGCGTACGCAGATATTGATGGACCTGACCAACAAGTACGGAGGACTTGTGGTTGGTACGGGTGACCTCAGTGAGCTGGCCTTGGGATGGGCTACATATAATGGTGACCATATGTCGATGTATGGCGTGAACGCCAGCGTGCCCAAAACACTTATCCAGTACTTGGTACGTTATGTGGCTGACGAGATGGCTGATGAGGATAAGAAGGGAGCAGAGACGCTGTTGGATGTGCTCGATACGCCGATCTCGCCTGAGCTGACTCCCGCTGATGAACAGGGGAATATCAAACAGAAGACGGAGGATCTGGTGGGACCGTATGAGCTACACGACTTCTTCCTGTACTACTTCCTGCGCTTCGGGTTCTCACCGAGGAAGATCTTCCTGCTGGCACAACAGGCGTTTAAGAACAAGTATGAGGATGAGATCATCAAGAAATGGCTCACCACCTTTGTGCGTCGCTTCTTCTCACAACAGTTCAAACGCTCGTGCTTGCCCGACGGTCCTAAGGTGGGTAGCGTGAGCTTGTCACCCCGTGGCGACTGGCGTATGCCTTCTGATGCGATGAGTACGCTGTGGCTTGAGGAGTGCGAAAAGTGCTGAAACACCTTGCACAGCACAATAAACGAGGGTGAAAGCGCGTTATGGAGATAATGAAGTGCAGATATCTGATCCAATTATTCCTGGCCGCCATGCTCTGTGTGGCGTGTGCCGATGATGACTCTTTCACTACCTCGTCATCCTATCTCCTGACTTTCTCCACAGATACGGTGAAGATGGACACGGTGTTTTCCAAGGTTCCATCCAGTACGCGCACCTTCTGGGTGTATAACCGTTCGGGAGAGGGCATAAGGTGTACGGATGTACGGTTGGCCAATGGTAACCAAACGGGCTATCGTGTCAACGTGGATGGTGTCTATCTGGGACAGTCAGCGGGCTACCAAACCCACCATCTTGAGATCCGCAATAAGGACAGTGTTCGTGTTTTTGTGGAGCTGACATCCCCAGAGAACGGTCAGATGGAACCGCAGATGCTCGAAGACAACCTGGTGTTCACCCTGGAAAGCGGAGCCGTACAGAAAGTGAACCTGAATGCTTATTCATGGGATGCGGATATCCTGAGTGATATAACGGTAAAGGACGAACTGGTTCTTGAGGGTTCCAAACCCACCATCATCTATGGCATGATGCGCGTGGAAGAGGGGGCTACGTTACGAATACCGGCAGGGAAGACCGTTTATTTCCATGGAAACAGCGGACTGGATATTTATGGACGACTGATCACGGAGGGAACGGCAGAGGCTAATGTGGTGCTCCGTGGCGACAGAATGGACAGGATGTTCGACTACCTGCCTTATGATATGGTGAGTGGACAATGGCAGGGAATACATATCTACGAGAGCTCGTATGATAACGTGATGGAATATACGGATGTGCATAGTACGTTCAACGGGATTGTATGTGACTCTGCTGCTATTGATAGACAGAAGCTGACCATGCGGAATGTGACTGTTCATAACTGTCAGGGTGCAGGACTGAGTGCCGTAAATGCCAAGATCACGCTGGAGAACTGTCAACTGACCAATACCCTTGGGGCTTGTCTAGACATCCTCGGCGGTGACTTCACCATCAACCATTGTACATTGGCGCAGTTCTATCCTTTTGACAGTAGTAGAGGACCTGCCCTGCTCTTCGCCGCTGACGCACAGCACCCGCTGGAACAGCTGAACTGTATGAACTCGATCATCACGGGCTACGGGGAGGATGTGATCATGGGTGCCCAGAACGACTCCACCACATTCAACTATACGTTCGCGCATTCCATTCTGAGAACGCCTGAGGTGGAGGACACCACGCATTTCACCAACATCCTTTGGGAAGAGGTGAAGGATACGGCGGCTATCAGTGGTGAGAAGCTGTTCATACTGGTGGATATCGACAAGCAACGCTACGACTTCCACTTGTCGGAGAAATCCACGGCCATTGGTAAGGCTGATAAAGCCACTTCGTTACCTACTGATCGTGACGGACGACTGAGGGATGATGAGCCGGATGCGGGATGCTTTGAAGAATTGAAAATTGAGAATTGAGAATTGAAATTAACTACGTTGGACTTTACGGAAGATGAAGAAGATAGAGTTAACCCAAAACATTGTGTTCTGTCAGTTGGAGGAACTGAACGAGGCGGAACAGCAGCTGGTGCGGAAGGCCATGCAGGCCACCGACAACAGCTATTCTCCCTATTCCCATTTCAGGGTAGGGGCGGCCATCAGATTAGAAGATGGTTCGGAGATTATCGGTGCTAACCAGGAGAATGCCGCTTATCCCGTTACACTCTGCGCGGAACGTACGGCGATCTTTGCCGCACAAGCGCAACAACCAGAGTTGTCGATTGAGTCCATGGCCATTGCTGCACGCAACGAAAAGGGCTTTACGGAAGATCCCGTTACTCCCTGTGGCTCATGTCGTCAGGTCATCCTCGAGATTGAGCAGCGGTATGGTAAGCCCATGAAGATCTACCTCTACGGCACGAAGGGCGTATATGTAATAGATACGGTACGCGACCTCCTTCCGCTGTGCTTTGTTGATGAATCTATGCGGTAGTTATAATCCGCAGAACTGACGGTAGGGACAGGTGGCGCAGATGGCGCGGTCGGCAGTAGGTCTGAAAGGTACTGACGGCTCGAAGATCTCTGTGAGCACCTCTCTGATACCATTTTTGAACGTTTCCTCATAACGACTGATATCCTTCATCTTCTCTTTCCCCATAGGCAGAATCGGATCATAGTCATCACCTCCCGAATGTTGAATGAACAGAAGGGCGGGTGCCACAGGCAGATGAGCACTGTTATGCTTTTCATCGTGTTGTACAAAGAGGGAGTACAACATGGTTTGCAGGTAGTAGTCAGCATGTTTCTTTGGAACAATCGGTTGTTCAAAGATTTCCTCCACACTGTTGATTCTTGTCTTGAGCGCCTTGCTACCTGTCTTGTAATCCACCACACGGATGCGTTGTGTTCCTGCTTCCTGATCCCATATCATATCCAGACGGTCGATAATTCCACCCATCTTGATGGTCGTATGACCTGCAGATGTGTTGATATCCATTGCTCCATCAACCTTTTCTTCCAGTCCGAGAACATAGAACGGAGCCAGTTGTTGATCGATTTTAAGGAGTCGTTTGATATAATGTATCACCACCTCGCGGTTGATGAGCTGGAGTCCGTTTAACTCAGATGATTGCATTTGTCGTTTGTCAAACACCTCTGTTTTGAAGGCCTCATCAACAGCCCGCTCGATGTCCTGCGGACTCTTCAGCATATTCTCTATATCCTCAGGCAGGATCATCATATCGCTGTGTCGCATCTTCTTATACAGATTCTCAGATGCCTTGTGGAAGATATTACCGAAGGTACGGTTGTCAATGGTCTCTTCATCCATCTCTTCAGGTTCGCGAATGCCCTCGATATGGTTGTAGTAGAACTGCAACTGACAGCGGAGGTAGCGGTTGATATAGGTTGGATAGAAACCTTTATTGGCTATGGCCTGAAGCTTCGTCATCATCTCAGGCTTCTTCTCAATGCTCACAGGATTCAAAGGCGTCTGGTCCTGGCCCGTCTGAATGTTCTGCTTACGGATAGGCAGATTACTCTCTACCATGAGCTGAAGCATGAACCTGCTCATCTCGCCCGTATGACCGTCCTCGGTGGAGTTGTTATAAAGAATCGTCACATCCTTTGCACGCTGGATCAAGCGGTGAAAATAATACGCATACACTGCCACCTTATGATCAATAGTAGTGAGTCCGTAGGCCTTGCGAATGGAGTAGGGGATGAAGCTGGAATCGTTCACGCCCTTGGGCATGTTCCCCTCCTGACATGAGAGGATCAGCACATGGTCGAAGTCGAGGTTTCTCGTTTCGAGCACACCCATCAGCTGAATACCTTTTGCGGGCTCGCCATGGAATGGAATCGTGGTACTACCAATAAGCTGGTTCAGCATCTTCTGATAGGTAGTGAGGTCGATATCTAGTTGATCTGTTGTGAGGATACTCTGCAGTCGATTGAGCAACGTGTACATCCTGAAGAGCGCCTCCTGCTCGAACTGCGAGTGGGAATCGTCAAGAGCCACTGTACGAACCACGTTCAGCAGATGGGCATTGAGCGTGGAAGGTGTAGCCTGGGTGATAGCCACAGGCGTTTCGGAAGCAGACAGCAGATTATAATACGGATGACGCACCACCTGTTTATACGTTCTTCTTCCTCCATAGAGATGATGGTTGACCACATGTTTCACCAACGAACTGATGAGGGCATGTTGTAAAGGATAGCCTGTTGTGACGTTCATCTCTTTAACGGTTGGTGGCAGACAATGCACGGCTGTGGGTAGGATAGACTCATCACACATCACAATCACCGTTTTCTGTCCGTCAGCAATTCTGTTCTCCTCTTGGAGCCAACGACTGATATAGCGTGCCTGCACATTCTCAGTAGGTGCACTGATGAACGTTACCTGTTTGTCGTGATTCAGATGATCATAGATATCTTCATCGTGATTATCGAGCTCATTGGGGAAGCGTGAGAGATAAGACGAGATGAAATGTCCTGCCTCATTCTCAGGTTGCTGTCGTCCTTGCGAACCTTTCATATAATAATGGTCAAAGTCCCAATAGAACGAAGCCTTCTGTTCTTCTTTCAGCTTTAGGAATAGCTTCTGTTCAACGGTCTGTAGCAAGTTGAATCCCACAAAGATATAATGATCATACGACAGGGTAGGCTCCATCTTCTCTGTCACCTCACGGTACAGCATACCCTCATAGGCCAGTCCTTGCTCGCGAAGACGGTTGCGGAAGTCGTGATAGATCTCACTGAAATGACTCCATAGCTCGATGAACTTCCGTTTGAGCTCCGTTTCATGATCGTCACTAAAGTTACTGAAGAACTTCTTCAGGATTCTCTTCTGCTCATCCGAGAGATAGGAAACACTGTCGAGCTCATGCAGATCACGCAGGTTGGCAAACACCTGATCAGCATCCGCCATATTCTTATCAATATCATCAAAGTCGGCTAACAGCAACTGTCCCCAACCATAGAAATGATCAAGTGTCTCATTGATGCCCGTACATTTGACGAAACTCTTGTACAGTTCGCAGATGAGCTTCACCGAGTCGCCCACCATGAGGTCTGACTGCTGACGGAAAAGGTCACTGATGGTGACATACGCAGGACTCCATAACGGCTTTCCTGCAAGCCTGGCCAAATAACCGTTTAGGAAGAGTGAGGCACGTTTGTTGGGGAACACCACTGCGATTCTCGACAGTTCCGTTCCATGTTTCTTGATGATATCTTCTGCGACGAATTCCAGGAATGTCTTCATACGCTCACCTCCTTGATTTGATTACTATATACATACCACAGATAACCCTCCACTTGGGTGTGTCCCATCTGCTGTAGCAGTTGCATATATTCGCGCACCTGCTGATGATATTCCTCACGTTGAGCACCGAATTTGAAGTCGACAACAATGGTACGAGTACCATCTGTCATCACCCTGTCAGGACGACGTTCCACGAGTTCTCCTTGCTCATCCGTTCGGATAATACTACATTCGTTGAACAAATTCCATTTGTCAGAGAACCAATCACTTACCTTAGGATGCATCAAGCGTTTCTCGAGCATGGTTTTAATCTTCTCAGCCGACACTTCCTCATCATACAACACACCATCGTATTCCAATTGTCGTAGGATGTCAGGGATGTCTTTCGTGGTATGGATCTGCGAGAACAGATGGTGCAGGATGTTACCCATTTTGACATATTGTTTGCGTTGGCGTTCATCCTCCGTCAATGAGGAATCATCGACGAAGTCCTTACTTGTGTTACTCTGACGGAAGTCGACACGAGTGTCATAGCTCTTCACTTTCACATCCAGTGGTTCGGCCTTCTGTAGGAACACATTCGCTGATTGATCCTTTTCCTTATTCTTGCATGAAGGAGTGGTCAATGTACCATACTCAAAGAGAATGGGTTGGTCTTTCTCTTCAGGTTCCACGATGCTTGCGCCATCCAGTTCCAGTCTGTTCAGCACCTCTTGAATCAGCATACTCCGTGTTCCTGTAGCGTCCCTTCGACCAATCACGAAAAGGTTTTCCTTGGCACGGGTGAAGGCCACATAGAGCAGGTTGAGGTTATCCACGCAGTTCTGTAGGTGCTCAAACACATAATCGTTTTCGTAGATAGTATCCTGTAACTTACCACTGTAGTCAACAGGCACGAGTGGTAACTGGTTATAGGGTGCTTCCGTGGGCTGACACCAAAGGGTACCACCCAGCTCCAACCGCCAATCACAGAAGGGAATGATCAGGTGTTTGAATTCCAGTCCTTTCGACTTATGAATACTAATCAACCTGATACCTGTCTTTTTGTCACTGGGGATGGTCTTCTCATGGATATTCTCATTCCACAGCGTGATAAAGCCCTCGATGTCCGTTCCGTTATCCGTGACGAAAGCATTCACCTTATCAAAGAACGTACACAGATAAGCACCCTGATCCTCCAATTTGTCCAGTTGAAGCAACTGATAGAGTCGTTCCACCATATCCACCATAGGCAGATGGAGTAGGGCAGTGCGGGCATCATCAAGAAGGCTTCCTATGAGCGTTTGATGGATGCTGTAATAGGCTTTCTCGACGTTGGCGCGAGCCAGTTCATCACCCTCATGGATCAGCAGTTGCATAGCGCTGACGAGTGTACAGACAGCTAAGGAGGCATCCAGACGGAAAGCCTCATCACTGATGATGGTGATCTTCGGACGTGTCTGCGAGAAATAATCAGCAATTTTGGGGATATACCGGTTACTTCTGACGAGGATGGCGATATCCTGCTCCGGAATCTGTCGTTCCATCAACTCATCCACATAGCCGACTATTGTGTTCATCACCTCCTCATCATATCCTGCTTGTGGTAAGAGGGTTACTCTGACCAACCCCGTCTGACCATCCTTCTCCTTATGACATACCTGTTCCACATCAGCATAGGCTTGTTGCAGTTCGTTGGCTCCTTCCTCATTCAGTTCCGCCTCGTTGTCATGCTCCAAGGCAGCGGCTTTGACGAAGAAGGCATTGTTGAATGTGACCACACGACTTGAGGAACGATAGTTGGTATCGAGATGATAGGTTTTTAGTTGATAGGCACCCTGCGGGAACTGCTTGTCAATACCGTTCAATAAGCGCCAGTCACCATTGCGCCAACGGTAGATGCTCTGCTTCACGTCACCCACAATCATGTTCCTAATGACGTTCTGTGGCAGTCCGCTCGAATCACGACTCATCGTTTCTTCGAGCAAAAGTTTGAAATTCTGCCATTGCACCGTACTCGTATCCTGGAACTCATCAATCATGATGTGCTCTAGCTGGGCACCGATCTTCTCGAAGATAAAAGGACTGTCACTGCCATCAATCAGCTGATTCAGGAAGTGCTGTGTGTCGCTAAGCAAGAAACGGTTGGCATCTTCGTTGAGTCTCATGACCTGCTGTTCGATGTTACTGAGCAGTCGTAACTGATACAGATGCTTGAGCGTGACATCCGCCGAGAGGTAAATCTTCCATTGCTGCAGACGGATACGCTCTGCTTCAATCAGCAACGGCATCAGGGTAGTATCTGCCAAAGAAAGGATGGTGTCGCGGTCAGGACTGCTCTTGGATGTCCACTTCTCACGATCTTCCAGACATTTCTCCACCGTGGTGTTGTAACAGATCTTATCACTGAAATCATTGCCCTGCAGTTTCTTGAAATAGCTGGGAATACCTCGTGTCTTGTTGGCAAAGCTATCTGGTGTAAGACCGTGTTCTTCGATGATGTCAAAGAACTGATTACCGATATCATTCATGGTCTTCTTTGCCTGGGCACGTAAGGACTCCAGTTGCTCGACATACTGTTTAAAGAACCCTTTCTCTGCGACGCGGGCATTGAGTTCCTCGCTATGACTCTTATAGTATTCCTTGAAGATGGTCTTGCCGAACTTCTTTACATGACCTATGACGTTCCACGACTTATCCTCCTCGATATTCTGCTCGATGTAGCGGATCAGCCACTTCAGGATCAGGTCGTTCTTCTGCAACTGTTCTATCAGGATATCCACAGCCTGTTCCTCCACCTGGTCATCATTGAGTTCCACCCGAAGGTTTGCTGTGAGATCCAACTCACGAGCCAGGTTGCGTAGCACCGTCTGGAAGAAGCTGTCAATTGTTTCCACACGGAAATAACTGTAGTCGTGCAACAGCTGATGTAGGGCTATTCCCGCCTTTTGGGACGCAGTGTTCTGATCAATCTGCAGACTGCTCATCACTTCCTTGAGATAATCATCAGAGGAGGGAAGTTTCTTCCATATGCCGTAGAGTTGCGACAGGATGCGCTCCTTCATCTCCTCTGTGGCCTTATTGGTGAAGGTCACGGCAAGGATATGACGGTAACGTGTGGGTTGGTCTATGAGTAGCTTGATGTACTCACAGGCCAGACGGAATGTCTTACCACTTCCTGCACTTGCTTTATATACGGTTAGTTGTTCTTGATTGTTCATAGGTTTGTGTTCTTGTTTTTACCAGTCGCGGAAGAGTTCCAAACCGACCCTGCATCCAATGCCATCGTATTTGAAGTTCCTTGTGGCGATAAAGGCACCGATGGAGAACAAACGGTTGGTGAAGCCATATCCCCATTCCGTGTATGGATGGAGCTTATCGACGAGCAGTCCGCTGACATATACGCGTTCCATCTCAATCACCTTACCCACGATGGGCAGTCGTGACATCATCATCAGCGGTGACTCATACGTCATGTTAGCCCTTACATAATAGCGTGATGAGTTGTACATCTCGCGGTTCAGCAACAGGAACTCACCCGTCCAGTCGTCATTCCAACCACCCGGCATATAGTCTTCGCGGAAATTCTCGAAATCCATGAAGTAAGCCTCATGTCCTTTCTGGAAGAAATAACCCGAACCAGCGCGTAATGACAAGGAGCGCAGACGGAAGAACTTCCTGAGCCAGATGGCGTCAAACTCCATGCGTCCATATTCCATGTTGGCTTTGCCGATTCCCTTGATACCCTGTTCATAGTTGATGGTGAAAATAGGACCTTTCCATCCCCATGGACGTATCTGTGTCTGAATCATAGGCGCCATGGAATGATAAGCCACAGGCATGTTGATGGAACGGAAGAATTGTTTGTCAACGGCGGTACGACGATGGTACGTATAGCCCACCATGATGCTCCACAGTTCAGATATATCGTAGTTGGTGCGCATCTTTACGTACGAGTCCCTGAAATCATCCAGACGGTTCTGATTCAATTCCCAGTCAGTCAGATTAGGGAATTCCTCCATCAACTGTTCCCTGATGCTCGTACTGGAAATCTTGTTACCATTACCCACCTCATACTGTATGTAACCGTTATTGGCCTTGTCGAAGGTATATCGAATAGGTACGTTGAAATAGAACTCATGGAACTTGAAACGGTAGCCAAGACGGGCATTGAGACTCAATTGCTGGTTATCCGTAAACGAATAGCTGGCATTGAGCTTCATCTTGTAGTAGATACCCTTGCGTTCGCTATAGCCTAAATAAAGTGGATTGAGAATAGGGGAGATGCGGTAGTAGCCTTGATCGTTGGTTCCGAAATTTCCTTTGATGCGGTTGACCAAGTTATCTCCTACGGCATCCCACAGGATGGTCTTGGCCATATTCTTTTTCTTTACTTTCGTCGTTGGAACGGTTAGCGCTGCCAGCGAGTCATAGTGTTGGTAAATCGACTGCATGAAAGAGGGTAGGGGTTCCGGTCGTATACTGTCCATCAGGGCCATGCTATGACTGTTGACGATACTGTCGGGCAGTTCTACCAATTGGTTTCCTTCTGTGTGGAACGTACCTGTAATCTTGTTGCCCAGATACTTGAACACACAATTGATGTCACAACGTTTGGGAATCAACGACAGTTCCCCTGAATCGCCCATCTCAGCCTGCAATTGGAAGCGTATCATGTCGTATTCGCCAGAAAGCTCCACGGAGATGATACGTCCCGTGTTGTAGTCGGCTACAGCCTTACCACTCACTAGCTGGGTGTTGTATTTCCTTGGACGGAACACAATTTCCACACGCTGATCCGTGAGCGGGGTCACGCCATAGCGGTAGAACGAACGATTTCTGTAATGAAAAGGGGAGAGGAGATGGTCGCCAATCAGCGTCACATCATAGAGTTTAGGGGTGAGATAAAGCCTTACGGTAGGCATGGCAATCTTATATCTAGGTACCGTTCCCACAGCTACCTGTAAGGCCGCATCATATTCCTGTACATCCAGGAACTTCACCTTCGAATAGGTCTCACCCACAAACTCCTTGTTGTTTTTCCTTGCCAGCACATACATGGAAGGAACGGTCAGCAACAGTTTGTTCTTCTTATCCGTACGCAGATGATATCTCATATAGACATTCATCGTTGTTCCCTCGATATCTGTCTGCGTGACTGATCTGTAGTTGAACACACGGTTCAGCGCGATGGTATCATTATGATCCTTCGCATGCACACTTAACGATAAAGTGGCTAAAAGAATGGTGATCAGTCGTGAGAGGAAAGAAGGAGACACGTTGTTTATCCCAAGTATTTCATGAGTATCTTGGCATTTCCGCTTTCGCGTAATTTGGCGATACTCTTTTCACGGATCTGACGAACGCGTTCTCTTGTAAGACCTAATTCGTCACCGATTTCCTCGAGTCCTTTCTCATGACAATCAATGCCAAAGCACTCGCGGATAATGATGATTTCACGCTCTTTCAATACCTTCGACAGGACGGCTTTCAGTTCCTGTGCCATCGATTCATGATCCACCTGACGGTCGGTACGACTATCATCACCGCTGGGCATAACGTCCAGCATACAGTTGTCCTCACCATCCTGGAAAGGTGCGTCAATACTTACATGATGGCCGTCAGCAGCCAGACTCTGACCAATCTTGTCCTCATCCAGCTGTGTAGCCTCTGCCAGCTCACTTACGGAAGGGTGGCGCTGGTTTTCCTGCTCGAAACGGTTAATCTCGTGGTTGATCTTGTTCAAACTACCTACCTGGTTGAGCGGCAGACGAACGATACGACTCTGCTCAGCAATAGCCTGGAGGATGCTCTGACGGATCCACCATACGGCGTAGGAGATGAATTTAAAACCACGTGTTTCATCAAATTTCTGTGCGGCCTTGATCAAGCCGATGTTACCCTCATCAATCAAGTCAGTCAATGTCAACCCCTGGTGCTGATACTGCTTGGCAACGGACACAACGAAACGCAGGTTGGCTGTAACCAACTTATCCTTTGCTGCTTCGCCTTCTGGTCCGCCTTTACGTATCTTCTGTGCAAGCTCAATTTCCTCATCAATAGAGATCAATGGTGCACGTCCAATTTCAACAAGATACTTGTCAAGAGCCTCACTTGAGCGGTTGGTGATGCTTTTCTGAATCTTAAGTTGTCTCATCTTTTATACCTCAAAAATACCTTAAAATATTGATACTCAGTCAAATAACGCAATAATTATCGCAAATCGTTGCAAAATTACAAAAAAAACCAATAAGTTGTACGCGCGTAAAGGTTAAATTGCATTAAATAATGATATATATCAATTTAACTATTAATCAACATTATGATAAATAAGTAATATGGATATCAGAATAGATTGCTTCCCTTTCACAAAAAGAGCGATTGAATAAAAAAGCGTGATAAAGGCAGAAAAAAGTGTAAAAGTCATTCATGTTCGCTAGAAAATGCGTATATTTGCAAATTCAATCATAGGATACGCAGATGAGCAATTACATAGAGATCAAGAATGCACGGGTAAACAATCTGAAAGGAATTTCGTTACAGATACCCAGAAATCAGCTGATCGTCGTTACAGGCGTTTCAGGAAGCGGAAAATCATCGTTGGCTTTCGATACGCTGTACGCTGAAGGTCAACGCCGTTACGTTGAATCCCTGAGTGCCTATGCCCGTCAGTTCCTCGGTCGTATGTCAAAACCTGCGTGTGATTACATCAAAGGATTACCGCCTGCCATTGCCATTGAGCAAAAAGTGATTGCGCGAAATCCACGCAGTACTGTGGGAACAACTACAGAGATATACGATTATCTCCGTCTGCTATTTGCCCGAATTGGACGCACCTACTCTCCTATTTCCGGCGTGGAAGTCAAAAAACACACCACGGAAGACATTGTGAACTGCATGAAACAGTACGGAAAAGGTACTAAATTCGTGGTAATGGCCCCTGTTCATCCGCATGAAAACCGCACGTTAAAGCGTCAGCTTGACATGTATCTGCAGCAAGGTTATGCCCGTATGTTCTACCATGGAGATTTTCATCGTATTGATGAATTTGCAACGGATGAGAATGTGGTAAATGAGGTGGAAAAAGTGATGCTTGAGAGTCAGGAACCTGTGATGTGGCTCTTGATCGACCGCCTGTCAGCTGATACGGAAAAAGATGTGATCTCACGACTCATCGACTCTGCGGAAACCGCTTTGTATGAAGGAGATGGCGCGTGTCGATTGATGTTCCTTCCTAGTAATATCAGCTACGATTTCTCTACGCGTTACGAGGCTGACGGCATCACTTTCGAGGAGCCCAACGAGAACATGTTCTCCTTTAATTCCCCCCTGGGTGCCTGTCCTACCTGTGAGGGTTTCGGTAGCATTATCGGCATTGATGAACGACTGGTTATTCCGAACTCTTCACTGAGCGTATATGACGGTTGTGTGCAGTGCTGGCACGGAGATAAGATGAAAATGTGGCAGGATGAGTTCTGTAGACGTGCCGTGAAGTGCGATTTTCCCATCTTTGAGCCTTATTATCGTCTGACACGTGCCCAGAAAGACATGCTCTGGCATGGTCTTCCCACAGAGCCTAAGGATATGCACGACCGTGTGTGTATCGATGCTTTCTTCGAGATGTTAAGAGAGAATCAGTACAAGATTCAGTACCGTGTGATGCTGAGTCGTTATCGTGGTAAAACGGTGTGTCCTGAGTGCCATGGTACCCGCTTGAAGAAGGAAACCGAATATGTAAAGATCAATGGAATGAGTCTCACAAATCTTGTTGAGATGCCCATTGGAAAACTCAAGGAATGGTTCGATAACCTGCAGTTGGATGAGCATGATGCCATGACGGGAAAGCGTTTGCTTTTAGAAATTAATAATAGATTACAATTCCTTGTAAATGTAGGACTTAGCTATTTAACGCTCAACCGTGCCTCTAATAGTCTTTCAGGCGGTGAAAGTCAGCGTATCAATCTCACGACCTCACTCGGCTCGAGTCTGGTTGGCTCCTTATATATCCTTGATGAACCCAGTATCGGTTTACACTCAAGAGATACCGGTAAACTGATCCAGGTACTGAAAGATTTGCAGTCATTGGGTAACACCGTAATCGTTGTGGAACATGATGAAGACATCATCCGTTCTGCAGATGAGCTCATTGATATCGGCCCTGATGCAGGACAGCTTGGTGGCGAGGTGGTTTACCAAGGACCCCCTACCCCTTCAACCAAGGCTTCCTCCAAGCAGTCATACACCATGCAGTACCTCACGCGCCAGCTAACCATTCCTGTACCGCTGTCTCGTCGTCCGTGGAACTTAGCTATCGACCTGAAAGGTTGCAGAATGAATAATCTGCGTGGCATTGACGTGAAGTTCCCATTGAACGTGTTGACCACCGTTACAGGCGTATCAGGTAGCGGTAAGTCATCCTTGGTCAAGGGCATCCTCTACCCTGCCCTCAAAAGGCATCTTAATGAGGTGGCCGACCATCCAGGAGAATATGTCTCATTGGAAGGTGACTGGAAGTGTGTGAAGCATGTGGAGATGGTAGATCAGAATCCCATTGGCAAGAGCTCGCGTAGTAATCCCGCCACCTATGTCAAGGCCTATGATGCTATCCGTCAGCTTTATGCCGAGCAACCATTGTCCAAGCAGATGGGCTTCACACCCCAGTATTTCTCGTTCAATGCCGATGGGGGACGTTGCGAGGAGTGTAAGGGAACGGGTGTGATTACCGTGGAGATGCAGTTTATGGCCGATCTCGAGCTGGAATGCGAGGCCTGTCATGGCAAGCGTTTCAAGAAAGACATCCTGGATGTGCTGTTTGCAGGGAAGAATATCTATGATATTTTATGTATGACAGTTGCCGAAGCCATTACGTTCTTCGGTGAAAACGGTCAGAAGACCATTGTTGACCGTCTGAAGCCGTTGTATGATGTAGGACTGGGTTATATCAAGCTCGGACAGAGTTCTTCTACTTTGTCAGGTGGTGAGAACCAGCGTGTGAAACTCGCCTATTTCATGGGACAGGAGAAGTCGGAACCTACCCTATTCATCTTCGACGAGCCCACCACAGGATTGCATTTCCATGATATCCAACGATTACTTCGTGCCTTTGACGCCCTCATCGAACGCGGTCATTCCATCCTCGTTATCGAGCATAACATGGATGTCATCAAATGTGCAGATTACGTCATTGATTTGGGTCCTGAAGGAGGCGACCGCGGAGGTAACCTGGTATTCGCGGGAACACCAGAACAGTTATGTGCCTGTAATGAAAGCATCACAGGCAAATATCTTTCCAATAAACTATCTGATTAGAACGGTGTAGGTGATGGAGGCGGTGCAAAGGGCACATCATCGTCGTTCAGTTTACTGCCAATAATCTCTCCTCCACCTGATCCTGATGGCGGCACAATAGCGTCTTCAGGGTTCTGGAAACGTGTGAATTCACCACGGAAGTTCAGCAGTACATCACCTGTTGCACCCTTTCTGTGCTTGGCAATGATGATCTGTGCCATACCGCGAAGATCGTTTCCTTTCTCATCCTGCAGGATATGGTAGTACTCAGGACGATGCACGAAGAGCACCATGTCGGCATCCTGCTCGATAGCACCCGATTCACGCAAGTCGCTCAACTGTGGACGCTTACCACCGCCGTTGTCACCATTATCACGATTCTCCACACTACGGTTCAACTGTGAGAGCGCCAAGATGGGGATATTCAACTCCTTGGCAAGACCTTTCAACGAACGACTGATCGTGCTCACCTCTTCCTGTCGGCTACCGAACTTCGCGCCGTTGGCATTCATCAGCTGGAGGTAGTCAATCATGATTACCTTCACGCCTTTTTCACGCACCATTCTTCTGGCCTTCGAACGTAACTCGAAGATGCTCATACCTGGTGTGTCATCGACATAAATAGGCGCTCCTTGCAGCTTACGAATATTGCGGTCGAGACGCTTCCATTCTTCATCGTCCAGCTGACCGTTCAAGATCTTCTTTCCGGAGATCTCGCAGACGTTTGACATCAGACGGTTCACCAACTGCACGTTGTTCATTTCCAACGAGAAGAAACCTATGGGATAGTTGTAATCAACGGCGATATTCTTGGCCAATGACAAGGCGAAAGAGGTTTTACCCATGGCCGGACGACCAGCGATGATGACCAAGTCGGAGGCCTGCCATCCTGCCGTGATATCATCCAAGCGAGTGAAACCTGTGGGAATACCAGTAAGTCCTGAGGTGTTTGCAGCGGCCTTCTGAAGAATATCCACGGCTTGCGTCAGCACAGGATCAATCTGTGTGTACTCCTGGCGCATGTTCTTCTGAGAGAGCTCGAACAGCGATGATTCAGCCTCTTGCATCAAATCATCCACATCAACGGTCTCATCGAATGCCTTTGTCTCAATCACACTGGCAAAGCTAATCAGCTGACGAGCTAGGTGCTTCTGGGCCAACACACGGGCATGATACTCGATATGGGCTGAGGAAGCTACTTGTGATGAAAGTTCCACAACATATGTAGGACCGCCCACTTCTTCCAACGTACCATTGCGCTTTAGCTCTTCTATCACGGTCATGAAATCCACAGGTCGTTCATCCATATTCAAGTTCTGGATGGCTCTGTAGATCTTCTGATGACGGGGTTCATAGAACGATTCCTCGCGGATGATTTCGCTAACAATAGAGAAGGCATCCTTGTCGATCATCAATGCACCTACTACCGCTCTTTCCAAGTCGAGCGCCTGAGGTTGAAGATGACCGTATGAGGTATCTAAAGAAGTGCGTGTGGATCGTCTTTCTGGCATAATGGATAATATCTTGTTGATGGTTAGGTGCAAGGAGCGGTAAACGGGACTCGAACCCGCGACCCTCGGCTTGGGAAGCCAATGCTCTACCAACTGAGCTATTACCGCAACGAAACTAAAATGGTGTTTGAAAGGGTGCTTAACAGCGAGATTCGAAAAAGAGCCGATACCGGGACTCGAACCCGGGACCTACGCATTACGAATGCGTTGCTCTACCAACTGAGCCATATCGGCATTTTCAAATGCGGATGCAAAGGTAACACTTTTCACGAAGAAATAAAAAGGAAACGACAGAAAATATTCCTATTTAACATTTGTTTATTACCTCGTCGTAATATGGAAACAACTCTGCTTCACCTCGTACTTAATATAGCATCTGCCCTGCTTGCGCATATCGTTCAGTACCTCGGCCAATACCCATTTCAGCGTGTCATTCTGAACCATCCTGCGTTTCTCGCCTGGAGGCTGAACGGTCTTGTAACGATTGTAGCAGATGTCGAAGGTAGTGCCGTATAGATGACAGCTGTTCTCGGTGGCGTTCCTGTTGTAGTTTCTCAGCTTGGCCACATCTTCTTTTGTACGGAGAACACTCGTCACGATGAACTGATGCAGGGGAACACCTTTGATTTGCAGACTGTCGTAATAGGCTCTTCCTATATCGTTGAGTAGCACAGCTGCTCTGGGAACTAGATAAGGAACACTCCTGTGAAGCACATCTACGTGATAGAATGGTGAAGATCCCATATATACCAACTCCTTCTTTCTCGATTCAGCATCCTCACGATTGTTTACCGGCTTGACGCCCCATCTTGCGGCTGCACGTTCCTGTACAGGCTGACTGTCAGGGAATGCTTCCAAATAATGCGGTACACTAAGGATTCTATGCTTAACAATAGAGCCGTCGCTGTTAATGAAGCGGGATATTCCTTTCACGGGTTGCACTTGTGCCACTACCGGCTTCTCTTCCTCAACCTTCTTTTCCTTCTCCTCTTCTTTTGCTTTTTCCTCCTTTGCTACTTCATTCACTTCTTGCTTCTTTTCTTTTGCCTCTTGCTTCTCGCTTTTCTTTTCTTCTGCAAGAAGCGAATCCTTCTGCTCAACCCCAGCCAATTCCTTCACAGTTCCCTCCGCAATCTTGGGATGGATGCAGCGCACGAGCGCTAATATGATGACGACCGAAGCGAAGCCGGCCAGGTAATTATTCTTTGTTATTTTCATTTGTTCTTAACTTTGTTACAGTTCATTTTCTGACGACAATGGCATTGGGATATTTCTTCAGGTCGAGTTTGAATAAATCGTCGCTGACGCCGATCTTGATCTTACTGAGTTTCATTGTCATCGTTGTTCCCTTGACCTTTGTTGTCATTTCACGGAAGTAGTATTTGTTCCTGTCAATTTTCATTACCACCTTGCTAGGTGAGTCTTTCTTGATGGGTTTGGAAAGGGTTATCTCGTAATACTGACCATCGACTTTCATCTTAGCGGCCTTGTAGTTCTTGTCCATGCCGAAATCAACGGTGTATTCATTCTTCGGTTTTTGGGTAGTTTTAATGATGGTGAGGGTGTCACGCTTAGCTTTGCCGCCATCATCTTTACGATGTACATATTGCCACTCCTGCTTGCCGTCAAAGCCTGATTCAACCACAAGCTCTTGACCCATCACCTTCGATTCCAGGAACAGCCTCGTCTTGTTGTTTTTCTCTAACGCCCTGATCTTCATACCTGTGAGTTTCACCATCAAAGTGACATCGATAGTCATTTCAATCTCCGTACCGTAAGGACTGCTCATTTTCTCCTGACTTTTCTTGAGCACTTCTCTTACTTGTGGATCAATCTGTGCATTACTATTCACTGCCGCTATCATGGCGATTACAACAATCAATAGAATCCTCTTCAATACAGATTTTGTTAAATATGTATTCATTGTTATTTTCATTTTCCCCAAGATCTTCAATTTTAGATTTCTCTGCAAAGGTACAACATTTTGATGCAATAACCAAATCTCGACCTCTGTGGCTCGTGAAAATCTGTTAAGAAACCTACTCTACTCTGTTAAAAAACACTGAATGCCATACTTTCTCCTAGTAAGTGCCATACTTTCTTTTAGTAAGTGACGTTCTCACTCCCCGCGATCAACGTTCTTTATTGCGGACGATCGAACGAACGAACAGTTGAACAGTTTTTGAAAATACGTTTTGCCACAATGCCACTTTGCCACTTTGCCACATTAAGGTGTTTTTGATGTACACAAACTAATAAGTTATATTAATATATAATAATTATTATATATTAATATAAAATTATAAGGTTTATAATATATCTATTTATTACCACTTATTCTTACACTTTTTGCCTCCATTTTATTGAAATGTGCTTAATGTGGCAAAGTGGCAATGTGGCAAAGTGGCATTTTTCTATGAGAATAAATAACGAGCAGAAAACTGTTCAACTGTTCGTTCGTCTGTTCGCCATCCTTTATTCGATAATATGGAAAAATATATCTAACTTGTACCACGTTCTGAAACAACCTACTATTATCTTTGCATCGTGAACTGATTGTTAAACAAAAAGTATTGAACGATGGAAACAAAGAAGAAGTATTTCATGGATTGCCACCTCGCTGGTAGAATGTATCACGATGCAGACGAGGTGTGGAACGAACTCAAAGTTGGAACTAGGCTCTCTCTTGTAAGAGATACAGAGAATCGTTATGATGGTGATGCAGTAGCTGTTGCCTATACTGACGAGCAGAATAATGAACCTATTTGCATAGGCTATATACCTCGAGACGAGAATCAACCCCTCGCCGCCTTCCTGGATATGGGCTACAACGATATCTTCGAATGTCGCATCAACCGCATCATCCCAGATGCTCACCCGGAACAGCAAGTTCATATCACTATTTGGATCAAACGTAAGTAGAACTAAAAATCAATGGTTATGGCACAGATATATACAATCAAATGTCCCAAATGTGGGAATGTGTTCAGAGTTGACAAAGGAGTCCTTATGAGTTGGGATTTTTCAAAACCCATTCCCCTTTCTCTCCAAGAAGAAACTCCCTTCAATTGTCCATCTTGTAATCACACCATGAGTCTTCAAGATGAACACATCAATGACCATGTGTTGCAGGTAGTAGATGCCGATTGAAAACAATAGAACAGTCTGAATAATGAAAGAAATTGACGAACTGAACTACACTAAACTGCGCGAGATGATTGCTCGTTGTCAGTGGACATTTGCCAAGACAATGCCCTGGTGTCCGCATGAGTATGTAGTCCGTGGTAGGTGTCCCCTGACTGATGAAGAGTTCGTGTACTTCGTAACTATGCAGCGTAATCATGGAGTAGAACTGCGCTGGGGAAAGTATCTTCTCCCCTATCTCATCATCGACGATTACAAGTACTGGACGATGGGTGCTCCCATGGAAGACACGATTGTGTTGAATAGGGCTAAGGTGAAAGATGATAAAGAATTATCATGAACGATGATTTTACTGCTAATATGCATGCTGATATGTTAGGATGGTCTCAAGAAGATACCGTCCTAATATGTGTTTATGTGGCCATACGAAAAGGTATCCCTAAATATGAGGCATGTCAAAAATACGGAATCTCTGAAGATTATTATGATGAAAAAATAGAACAAGCAAAAGAACGCTGTTTAAATTTGCATAAGTGAAAATTATTCGCTAACTTTGTAGCATCATTTCGTTTAACTAAAAACAGGAGAACAATGATTGACGACAACATTCAATTAGGAGAAATATTGGTTGGGAAGATACAAGGTGAATTCTATGTTCCTTCGTTTCAACGTGGTTATCGATGGGATGAGTCACAAGTGATGGCATTGCTCAACGATGTATACAAAAACGGCGATAATCCTTATTGTCTTCAACCTATTGTCGTGAGGAAGGATAATGATGGTAGATATGAACTCATTGATGGACAACAAAGATTGACAACACTATATATTATCTACAAATTCATGACGAATAGGTGGCCAGATTATATAGAAGACGTCAATTACACACTCTGCTATGAAACGAGAAAGGAAATCGAGTTTTTCTTCAATAACATAGAAGATGAAACGATTGCCAATTCAAACATTGATTTTCATTTCATACATCAGGCATACAAGACTGTTGAGAAATGGTTTTCTATAGATAGAGAGAAAAAACCTCTACATGTTGCTGGCAAAATATCAGAACACTTTGATAACAATGTAAAGGTTATTTGGTATGAGTTGGATTCTGGTTCCGAGGCAGATGCTATTTCACTATTCACTCGTTTGAATATTGGTCGCATACCATTGACGAATGCTGAACTCGTAAAGGCTCTCTTTTTAAGAAAAAACGAAAAGCTAGATATTAAATTAGAAGAGAAGAGACAACTTGAGATATCTCTGCAATGGGATACTATAGAGCGAGAATTACATGATTCTGATTTTTGGTATTTCCTAACAAAGAAAAAGGAAGAAAGCTTCGCTACCTGGATAGAACTTCTTTTTGACTTTATATCGGGCAAGAAGGATGATGAAAGAGAACAGTTTTACACTTTCTATTGGTTCAATAAACGTAAAGAAGAGATAGGTATCAAACAACTATGGGATGATATTCTTAGTTACTATTACCGTCTGAAAGAATGGTATAAGAAATACGAATGGTATCATAAGATTGGTTATCTTGTTGCATCTGGAACACTTACTATCGACAGGATGATGGACGAAACCAAGAACCTAAAAAAAACGCAGATGGATAGTCTTCTTGACGAATGGATACGACAGAGTATTGACTGCAAGAAGCCTTATGCAGAGTTGAATTACATTTCCGATGGTGATACAATAACCAACATCTTGCTTCTTTTTAATGTTATATCCCTTATGAAGAATGGATCTGGATCAAGATTCCCATTTAAGGAATTCAATAATGAATCATGGAGTTTAGAACATATTCATGCTCAACATTCGCTGAAACTTAATACGCAAGAGAAATGGAAGGAGTGGCTACAACTGCATCTTGATTCGGTGAAAGGAATGGATAATACGAATGAACTCACAGAAGAAATACAGAAGGCATTAGATAATGAACGATTAACCGATGTGGAGTTTGACAAGTTGTCTGACAGAATTACAACATTGTTCTCTGAACAAGGTGATACAGAGTATGTGCATTCTCTATCAAATATGGCCTTGCTACAATGTTCTAAGAACTCTGCGTTAAGTAATGCGCTATTTGATGCTAAATGTAGGAAGATTAGAGAGATGGATGCTCAAGGGCAATACATTCCCTATTGTACAAGGATGGTATTCATGAAATATTATTCTTCAGAAAAGCAAACCAGCATAAGTCTTCATTTTTGGGGAAAGAAAGACAGGGTGGCTTATATCGATAAAATGAATGAGATTTTGGTAGATTATTTAAAAGAACCGATGAGCAATGGTAGTAAGTAAGGCAATTAATTTCCGAAGCATTTTTTGTTGGAAGGAAAACGATATAGAAGTGAAAGGTATTACCATACCTATCATTCAGCGTGACTATGCACAGGGACGTACAACACCTGAAGTGAACAGAATTCGATCGCGATTTCTTCATGTTCTATACGATGCACTTGTGAATGGAAAGCATACGACATTAGACTTCATTTATGGTATAATAGATAATAATTATCAGCTTATCCCATTGGATGGACAGCAGAGACTAACCACATTATTTCTGCTCCATTATTACATTGCTCAACATGAAAATTTGAATGAAGAAGATTTCTCTTTTCTGAAGAACTTTACTTATGAAACTCGTGTGAGTAGCCGGGAATTTTGTGAGCATTTGGTTCAATTCATCCCAGACTTCAGCAAAGAAACGCTTTCTGTGCAGATACAGGATGAGGCTTGGTTTCTTTTGGAATGGGAAAGCGACCCTACTGTGAAGTCTATGCTTGTCATGCTTGACGCTATCCATACCCTATTCAGAAAGACTGAAGATATATGGAATAATCTATTGGGCGATGCTATTACTTTTTATTTTCTTCCATTAGATAAAATGGGTATTACAGATGAACTCTATATCAAGATGAATTCTCGCGGGAAACCTCTTACGCGCTTTAAGCACTTTAAGGCTGAACTGGAATTGCAGATGAAGATCATAGACAAAGAGGTTGCAAAACGTATCATCAGTAAGATGGATAGAGAATGGTCCGACTTGTTATGGCCATACAGGAACAGTGAAACAGGTAATCTTCAGGCAGATACTGTTACTGATGATGAATTTCTACGATATATACATTTCGTTAGTGATTTGATCAGCTATCAGAACAATGAAGCTGAAATTGATGACGAGTTTGATATTATAGAAAAACAGTTCTCAAAGACAAATCCTCTGGCCTTAATGAATATAAAGAGACTAGAGAGCATGTTTGACATTTGGACGCGGATTCCAAACATTGATGCATATTTCAATAGCTATTTCTCTGTTGGCAAATACCAACCAAGTAAAACGAAAATAGACAAGCAACCCAATCTCTTCCTGGATTGTTGTGCTCATTATGGAATAATTGTTGGTAAACGCCCCCAGTTCCCCTTAGGTAGGTTTATCCTATTGTATTGCTTCATTTTAAAGTTGGAACATCAAGAGTTATCAGATGAAGATTTCCGTCGTAGACTTCGTATCGTAAACAATTTGGTAAACAATTCTGTCAACACACTTCGTTCTGACTATATGAAAGAACTTCTAACCCAAGTTGATAAGATTATACTTATGGGTATTGTAGAACAAGTGGACGAAGGAAGGGCAAGATTCCAATCTAAGCAGATGGATGAGGAACGTCAAAAACTGCAGTGGAGTAATGAGAATCCCATAATGGCCGAGAAATTGTTCCGTCTTGAAGATCACCCCTATCTAAATGGTTACATTAAAGCAGTTGGCTTGGAACATGTAGATTGGTGTGATCGTTTCTATAGCTTGTTTAACTGTAATCTACATATTGTAAACAAGGCTCTGCTTGCCATTGGTGATTATTTCGAAAAAGATGCTTGGCGCTATCAAATTGGCATTGGGGATTTTTATGTGAACAAGAATGTGAAGGAACGTATGTGGCAAGAGCTATTTAGTCCAGTCCGTCTTGAGGATAACTTTTGTGCGGTTTTACAGCAACTTTTGTCACAAAAGGATGAATTTGACGATGAGTATCTTAATAACTTTGTTACATCATATATTCAAGAGGCTGACATTTATCCGTTACGTTACTACATTATTAAATATGATGCGATGCGTACTAATAAGGACGGCCGATTCAACAACTATGGTAAATATTTCTGGCGGCATCATAATATTTGGCAAAAGAGAGACGATGCTCACCAACAGCTCATGAGGTCGAAGGATTATAATGTCATTTTGATGACAACAGAATGGAGCACAAACGGCTATAACCACGATGTTTTCTTGAAGACCCTCTATGAATTAATGGGAGCAGAGAATGTAGGGTTAGAATTAAACAACTATTCGTACAGTACATATAATGATAAGGAAGATGGTAATAAAGGCCTTGATAAACTATGCATTTCAAAACATATTCTAAAAACAACAGAAGGCC
The DNA here is from genome assembly GCA_045114185.1 of Prevotella sp. GTDB lineage: Bacteria > Bacteroidota > Bacteroidia > Bacteroidales > Bacteroidaceae > Prevotella. The sequence goes on from JBGUJY010000074.1 coordinate 35,698, forward strand.
CTCTATATCTATCACTAGCAGACAATGTTTATACAATATGGGATGGAAATGGCGATATTGTCGAAACATATCCTATCAATCAGAACGAAGATGGTATAGATACAGAAGATAGAGTGAAAGTTGGTTTGGAGTTGCTTGGAAAGTATATTTCAATTGCAGAGGATGAAACAAATACACACAATTGACATCAATTCATTTACCGAGAAGTACATTAACTACTTCCAGAATGAGTTTGACCCTAATACGGAAGCGTATTATGAGTTTTTCGATTCCATGGATTTCCCCAATGATTGTAGAACCTTGGGATTTGTAATGGATTGTGGTGATTGTTTCGCAACTATCTATGGTGTTGATGCATGGAATACATTAGATGGCCTGAAATCTGTCATTGATAGAATTTATAAACCTGAAATAATTGGAGCTGCCTTGTATTCAAAATGGAGATATTTCAACCACTGGTCAGAATTTCATGCTACAGAAACTGATAAAGAGTGGTTTCTGGCACTTTTGTACCGCTTGAAAGATTTAGTCGGTCGTCAAGAATACTATTTCCCTTTTGGAGAAGTTGTACACAAAGTTGTACAGCAGGATCGAACACCTAAAAAAGTATTCGTATTAGGTGTGTATGCTAGTGCGGTTCATGCAACATGGTCTGGTGGTGAAGTACCAAGGAAAGTTACTCTCGCTGTGGCTAGTGAGCCTCGTATTTTCTGGGATGGCAATGAAGAAGAGGCGAGAGAGATTATCAGCAGAATACAGATTCCCAAAGAACTTGGTACGTTGGAACCAGCAGATACAAAATACAATGGCCCATCTGCAAAAATTCTTGATGAGCATATATTGGCTCCATTAGGTTATTCTAGAAAAGATGCATGGCTCTGTGATCTGTTGCCGGAAACCCGATTGAACGACAATCAGATTAATGCATTAAAGGATACTTACGAGATAGTTCGAGAGAAATATGGATTGAATGAAGTCACCATTCCAGAGTGTCCCAATCAATACTGTAATAGTGAGCGTTCTAAGGAGATTTTGGCGGAAATAAAAGAATCTCAAGCAGACCTTTTAATACTGCTTGGCGATGTTCCTATTAAGCAGTTTCTAAAGAAAATTGCAAAGGTCCCCTACTCTTCCCTCAACCAATATGTCAAATTGTATGGCTATGGTAATGCTACTGATGTATCTCTCGACAATTACAATATCAAGGTATTGCCTTTTGCACACCCTCGCCAAGTAGGAGCATTAGGAACCTATAAGAAGTATTGGTTTAATAAACACCAAGAATGGGAAAAATCACTAGAAACTTAGTATAACCCCTCACATCATGAAAACACCGGAGAAGTTTAAGGAATATATCTGGTTGGTGAACACCATTCGCAAGGCCAGGCGGATAACGCTCGCAGAGATCAATGAGCGTTGGATGAGAACGGAGATGAGCGAAGGGATTCCGTTGTCGCGCACTACCTTCTACCGACATAAAGATGCCATAGAGGATATCTTCGGCATCTACATCGACTGTGATCGTCAGAACGGCTACAAGTATTACATCGGCAATGATGAGGTGTTGCAAGAGGACAGTGTGCAGAACTGGATGTTGTCCACATTGTCGGTCAGCAATATCATCAGTGAGGGCTTGTCGCTTCAAAATAGAATCCTGCTAGAAACCCCCTCTTCAGGTGGCGAATATCTGCCGTTGGTGATTGAAGCAATGAAGAAGAATGTGAGGGTAAAAATCAGTTATCAGCGTTATGGTGCAGAAGAATCAAAAGTGCTTGATTTTGAACCTTATTGCATCAAGTTGTTCGACAAACGCTGGTATATACTTGGACGCTTCCGTAGAGACGCTTCTGAAGGCCGTGAAGCGATTGATTATTTCGCCATTTTTGCCTTTGACAGAATCAGGGATTTATCATTGACGGATGTGAAATTTGAGATGGATCCCGACTTTGATGCTGCCTCGTATTTCAGTGATAGTTTCGGCGTGGTGGTACATGATGGAACAGAGAAGGAACACATCGTTATCCGGGTGTTTGGTCATGAGCGTTATTACTTACGTGACCTACCCATTCATCACAGTCAGCAGGAAATTGCCCAATATGATGACTATTCCGATTTTGAATTGTCATTGCGTCCCACCATAGACTTCACCCGTCATCTCCTTAGTATGGGCAATACCGTTCAAGTACTCTCCCCTACCTGGCTTGCTGAACAACTCCGCAAGATGCATCTGGATGCAGTCGGGAAATCCCGATAGTTGCTTTATAAGGAATATCACGGATATTCCCTATCCTATAAATAGGGAATGATATTCATGATGTAGAAAATGAGGCCTTTGGGAAGGCCTCATAGGATAGTGTAACGAAACAAGGAGAATTACGCAATCAAACTCCTTGAATTATGCAGTCAAACTCTATGGATTACGCTATCAGTGCCTATTCGCCTTTTGTTTGAAAAGGAAGGAGTAGAAGATGTCACCAGCGGTGACGGTTAGGGATATGTAACGATCTGACGCAGTGTTCTCCGTAAAGGTTACTGTAAGGCGGTTGTTGATCGTCGAGGCAGAAAACCAATCACCTTTGATGTTCCTATAGTCACCTTTCTCGTAATCAGGAAGGTATTGAATTCCTCCTGTAATGGCATTAGATATCCAAGGGGCACTATAGTTCTTGCAAATGAACGAAACCGTAGCACCCTCGGCAGGGATAACGTAATAATCATTATCTACACTCAGTTCTTGTTCCGCACTCCACTTCATGGGTTCCCAGTCACCATCACGGGTTGTTGTATCACAACTAGTCAGTCCTGCTATTGACAGAACTGCAGTAATTACAACCAAAATAAAGTTCTTTTTCATATGTTTCTGTTTATTTACTTTAACACTTTTGACACTTTCCTCAATTCATAACCATCACCATCATAGACTTCTGCGGAAATATATAGAACCCCTTCATCAATGTTAATGTGATAATAGAAACTGGAGTCGTTAAAATATATAGCAGTACTCGGTTCACCTGTAAATATGGATCTTTCGATTTTCTTAAACGAGTACGTAAATGTACTTGTTGGGATAGGGCTTTGGTCTTCTCTTTTATTGACAACCGTTACTTCTCCTTTATTTGTGAATATAACGATGATTTCACCAGCATTGTAGTCAGTTCTACCTCCCCATCCACTAGAATGACTTGCCAAATACCATGTTCCAACAATAGCGCTCTTATAATTGTTGTAATCCTTCACGAGTATTACATCATCATCACTATCACTACAGCTGGTCAGTCCTGTAATAGTCAAAACCGCAGTACACATCCAAAAGATAATAGCCTTTTTCATATTGTTTGTTTGTCGAAATGAAACTCTTTATTTCTATAAATTCATTAAGTAGTGAAATCTTGCATGAGAAGGCCATCATTTAACATAGTTTTACAACTATAGCATAAAATCTTCTCTTTAGAGAAAACAAATCGTTTTATTTCTTCTCACTTACTCAGATTTTTCGTATCTATGGCTCCGCCGAAGATACTATCGTTCGGAAAAACCCAAATAAATTTGGACCATGGGTCCTATTTTGCAGCATCCCAACAATGAAATGCAAGCATTTATTTGTTTTGCTGCTACAAAATTTATCTAATTGATGAGTTTTGTCACGACTCAACAAATAAAATGCAAGCATTTATTTGTATTCGCTGCTCCAAAATTTGGTTTTTCGCTCACTAAATCGTAACTTTGCAGAAAAATTAGCGTAGTGACAGAGAAACATATCGTTCTTGAAGATATAGACCCGGTGGTATTCTATGGTGTAGGCAACAGTCATCTGCAGATGATCAAGGCCTTATATCCGAAACTCAGGATCGTTGCCCGTGACAACGTGATTCGTGTATTGGGCGATGATGAGCAGTTAAGAACCTTCGGGGAACAGATAGAAACCATGCGAAAGCATGTGTTGCGGTTTAATCGCATCAGTGAAGAGGACATCCTCGATATCGTCAATGGTAAGAAAACCAAAGATGAATCGGTTAAGGGTGTTGTGGCCTATACTATCTCAGGCAGGGCCATCAAAAGCCGAAGCGAGAACCAGCAGAAGCTGATTGATGCCTTCGACAAAGATGATATGATCTTTGCTGTAGGACCTGCAGGTACGGGTAAAACCTATCTGAGCATTGCCCTGGCCGTGAAGGCATTCAAGGAAAAGATGGCCAAGAAAATCATTCTGAGTCGTCCTGCCGTGGAAGCTGGTGAGAAACTGGGATTCCTGCCCGGTGACATGAAGGATAAGATCGATCCCTACCTGCAACCGCTGTACGATGCCCTGGAGGATATGATTCCTGCGGTGAAGCTGCAGGACATGATGGAGAAGCACGTCATTCAGATTGCGCCATTGGCATTCATGCGAGGCCGTACCCTGAGTGATGCCATCGTGATTCTCGACGAGGCCCAGAACACTACACCTGCCCAGATCCGTATGTTCCTCACCCGAATGGGATGGAACACCAAGATGATCATCACTGGTGATATGACCCAGGTTGACCTGCCCAATGAAGCACGTAGCGGACTCCGTGAGGCGATGCGGGTACTGAAGGGTGTGGAAGGTATCTCGTTTATCGAGATGAACAAGAAGGATATCGTGCGTCACAAACTCGTTACGAGGATTGTGAATGCATATGAGTCGTATGACAAGAATAACAAAGAACAAAATAAAGAAATAAACAATGAAAGCGTTAACAAGGACTGATTTCCATTTCGATGGTCAGCAGAGTGTGTATCATGGTAAAGTGCGTGATGTCTATAACATCAATGACGACATTCTTGTAATGGTGGCAACCGACAGAATCTCGGCATTTGATGTGGTATTGCCCAAGGGTATTCCCTACAAAGGACAGGTGCTGAACCAGATTGCAGCCAAGTTCCTGGACACAACAACAGATATCTGTCCGAACTGGAAACTGGCCACCCCCGACCCTATGGTAACTGTGGGTCTGAAATGCGAAGGCTTCCGCGTAGAGATGATCATCCGCTCGATCCTGACAGGTTCAGCATGGCGTGAGTACAAGAATGGTTGCAGAGAGCTCTGTGGCGTGAAACTGCCAGATGGCATGCGTGAGAACGAGCGTTTCCCAGAGCCCATCATCACACCTACGACAAAGGCAGATGAGGGTCATGACATGAATATCTCCAAAGAGGAGATCATCGCCCAGGGTATCGTCAGCAAAGAGGACTATGAGATCATGGAGGACTATACCCGCAAGATCTTCGCAAGAGGTCAGGAGATTGCCGCCCGTCAGGGTCTGATATTGGTGGACACCAAGTATGAGTTCGGTAAGCGCGACGGTAAGGTGTACCTGATTGACGAGATCCACACACCGGATTCAAGTAGGTATTTCTATGCTGACGGCTATGAAGAGAACCTGAAAGCTGGTAAGCCCCAGCGTCAGCTCTCAAAGGAGTTTGTACGTCAATGGCTCATCGACCATAACTTCATGAACGAACCCGGACAGGTGATGCCTGAGATTACAGATGAATATGCCGAGAGCGTATCCGATAGATATATCGAGCTGTATGAGCACATCGTAGGTGAGCGCTTTGACAAGGCCGCCGAGGAAGGCGATATCGCTGCCCGCATCGAGAAGAACGTTAGCGAATATCTGAAAACGATATAATGTACAAGCAGGAAGAGATCACCCCCTATCAGGACGGTCAGGAGAAAGGCAGACAGGTGGAGCAGATGTTCGACAATATCGCACCTACCTATGATGTGTTGAACCACCGTCTTTCTTGGGATATCGATAAGGGCTGGCGACGGAAAGCCATCAAACAGTTGGTGCCGTTTAAGCCTGAAAAGGTGATCGATATTGCTACTGGCACTGGGGATTTCGCCATCATGGCTGCCCGTATGCTACAGCCACAAGAGCTGATTGGCGTGGACATCTCTGAAGGGATGATGCAGGTGGCAAGGGAGAAGGTGGAAGCAGAAGGACTCGCAGACACGATCTCGTTCAAGAAAGACGACAGTCTGGCTCTCTCCTACCCTGATGAAACATTCGATGCGGCCACAGTGGCGTTCGGCATCAGGAACTTCCAGGATCTGGAAAAGGGATTACAAGAGATCTCAAGAGTACTGAAGAAGGGCGGTCATCTGAGCATTGTGGAACTCACCCAACCTGCCCGCTTCCCCATGAAGCAGTTGTTCTGGCTGTATAGTCATACCCTGCTGCCACTCTACGGGAAACTGCTGTCAAAGGACCACCATGCATATAAGTACCTTGTAGCCACCATGGAGGTGTTCCCTCAGGGCGAACAAATGGTACAGATCCTGCAAAAGACCGGTTTCAGTGAGGCCCGTTTTAAACGACTCACTTTCGGTGTATGTACGATGTATCTTGCTAAAAAATGAATTATACCCATCTAAATATACAGGACAATGGATAAATACGGACTGATAGGCTATCCTTTAGGACACTCGTTCTCGATCAGCTATTTCAACGAGAAGTTCCAAAATGAAGGTATTAACGCGAAGTACATCAACTTCGAGATACCCACCATCGAAGCATTACCCGAAGTGCTGGCATCAAACCCGGAACTGAAAGGATTGAATGTGACCATTCCTTATAAAGAAAAGGTGATCAGTTACCTCGACACGGTGAGTCCTGAAGCTCGTGCCATTGGTGCAGTGAATGTGATCCGTATAGATCATAAAGGTAATGACATCAAGCTGAAGGGATTCAACAGTGATGTGATTGGCTTCACGAAAAGTATCGAACCGATGCTGGAGCCCATCCATAAGAAAGCACTGATCCTGGGAACAGGTGGCGCTTCGAAGGCCATCGACTTCGGCTTGAAATCCTTAGGATTGGAAACACTCTTCGTGAGTAGGTATGAACGTCCTGGTACCACTCAGTACGAGAAGATAACACCTGAGGTTATCCACGAATATAACGTTATCGTGAACTGTACCCCACTGGGTATGTATCCCCATAGTGACGAGTGTCCGAATCTGCCCTATGAGGCAATGGACGAGAACAATATCCTGTACGACCTGATCTACAACCCTGATGAGACATTATTTATGTATAAGGGGCGTCAGAAAGGTGCTACCGTGAAGAACGGTCTGGAAATGCTGCTCCTGCAGGCTTTTGCCAGTTGGGAACTGTGGCATAGTCAGGATTAAAGTCATCAACAAATGAACAAGAGTACAACATCCATACTCATCATCGTGGCCATCTCATTGGTGGGAGGAATCTTCATTGATCGAATTATCACCGATGCGTTTGGTTCAGAAATGACCTATTGGCAGGTCTTCTTCCTGCTGTTTGGTTTGATCGCCCTCGTGTTTGGTGGGTGGTATATGTTTGTTCATCGGGTGAAGAATCCTAATTTGGTGAAACTCGATGAGGCATACAATATGAGTCATCCGAGCAAGAAGAAGAAAAAGGATAATGATCTGCCTTCGTTCAAGTTCAACAAGCTGTTTTATGGCGCACTGTTCTGGGCAGTGATGTTCTCTACGTTTGCTTCTTGCAGCTATACGATAAAGGATGATGGTGTGGCATTGAACACCAGCTCTAAAGTATGGAATGCCTCTAATATCCCCCTGCCCCACCTCACTGACGGTCGTCAGTATGTGTCCAACCCTGATTCTGTAATCCGACAGGAGACGGTGGATTCCTTGAATAGTATTTTGTGGGATCTCGATAAGTCGGTGGGTATTGAATCTGCAGTGATTATTGTGAACTACATTGAGAACCAGGATGCGTTCCGCATGGCTCAGGATGTGGGTAATAAATATGGTATTGGTAAGAAGGAAACGGATCGAGGACTCGTAATCGTGGTTTCTTATCAGGATCATAAATACTTTATTGCGCCGGGTAGAGGACTTGAGAGTGAGCTGACTGATGCTGAATGTGGCAGGTTGGCTCGTACCTATCTTACTCCTTATATGCGAGAGGAGAATCCTGATGGTGGTATGCTGTCGTTGGTCAAGGCTACGTATGCGCTCACCGTAGAGAAACGAGAACTCGCTGGTCCTACTGAAGACGACCTGACCATTGGTAAGGCGGATGATGGAACGGATCTTCCTACCATGATGACCTCTATCATCACCGTTATTTGGCTCATTCTCTATAGCTTACTGAACGAGAAATACAGATGGCTCGACATGAAGAATAGCGGAACAGGCTATACGGGATTCGGTCGTTCACGAATGGGTGGCGGATCTGGTAGCTGGGGCTCCTCATGGGGAGGAGGCTTTGGTGGCGGATTCGGCGGTGGCTACGGAGGTGGAAGCTTTGGTGGCGGCGGTGCTGGAGGCGGCTGGTAAAATAGAGTAAAATAGAAATGAAATATATGTATAACCATTAAAATAAAACGATTATGAAGAAGAGTTATGGATTCTTAGTGATTATCGCATTGGTCATTCTCTGTTTCTTTTGGGCAAAGGGTGCATACAATGGTATGGTAAAAAATCAGGAAGCAGCTACCAAGGCATGGGCTGACGTACAGAGCGCTTATCAGCGTCGTGCTGATCTGATTCCTAATCTGGTGGAGACTGTGAAGGGCTATGCTAAGCATGAGCAGGAGACTTTCCAGAACGTAGTGGAAGCTCGTACAAAGGCTACGCAGGTAACAGTTGATCCTACCAATCTCACTCCTGAGAAACTCCAGGAATTCCAGGCTGCACAGAGCGAACTCTCTACAGCTCTTGGTAAGTTGCTCGCTATCCGTGAGGCTTATCCCGACCTGAAAGCCAACGAGAATTTCAAGGACTTGCAGGTGCAGTTGGAGGGTACAGAGAACCGTATCAACGAGGCTCGTAACAAGTTCAATACAGCTGTTCAGACTTACAATACGGGCATCCGTTCATTCCCCAACAACATCTTTGCCGGTTTGTTCGGGTTCAGTCGTATGGATAAGTTCGAGGCTGATGCAGCTGCACAAAAAGCTCCAGAAGTGAAATTCTAATTGAATAATGGACAACAGATATATGATGCGTGGCGTGAGTGCGGCAAAAGAAGACGTACATAACGCCATTAAAAACATTGACAAGGGTATATTCCCACAAGCATTCTGCAAGATCATTCCTGATATCTTAGGTGGTGATCCTGAATACTGCAATATCATGCATGCTGATGGCGCTGGTACGAAATCCAGTCTGGCTTATATGTACTGGAAGGAAACAGGTGATCTCTCCGTATGGAAAGGTATTGCGCAGGATGCGATTGTCATGAACACTGACGACTTACTCTGTGTGGGTGCTGTTGATAATATATTGGTCAGCAGCACCATCGGTCGTAATAAGATGCTGATTCCTGGTGAGGTGATATCTGCTATCATCAATGGTACCGACGAACTGCTGGCAGAACTCCGTGAGATGGGCGTGGGTATCTATCCTACTGGTGGTGAAACAGCTGATGTAGGAGATCTGGTACGTACCATCATCGTGGACTCCACCGTTACCTGTCGTATGAAACGCAGTGATGTGATTGATAATGTGAACATCCGTCCTGGTGATGTCATCGTAGGACTGAGTAGTACGGGTCAGGCCACTTACGAGAAGCGTTATAATGGCGGTATGGGTAGTAATGGACTCACCTCTGCTCGTCATGATGTGTTCAGTAAGTATTTAGCTGAGAAATATCCAGAGAGTTATGACCATCAGGTACCCGAAGAGTTGGTGTATAGTGGTGGCTGTCGTTTAGATACACCTGTTGAGATTGGTAACGGAAATGTGGTTACAGCAGGTGAGTTAGTACTTTCTCCTACAAGGACTTACGCCCCTGTGATCAAGAAACTCTTCGATGAGATGCGTCCTGACATTCATGGCATGGTTCACTGTACGGGTGGTGCCCAGACAAAGGTGCTTCACTTCGTAGGTGATAACTGTCGTGTGGTAAAAGACAATATGTTCCCCGTTCCCCCACTCTTCCGCTTGATCAAAGAGCAGAGTGGTACTGACTGGCGTGAGATGTACCAGGTGTTCAATATGGGACATCGCATGGAGATCTATGTACAGCCCAATATGGCAGAACGTGTGATAGAGATTTCCAAGTCGTTCAACATCGACGCACAAATCATCGGTCATATTGAGGAAGGACCGCGCTCTCTCACTATCCAAAGTGAGTTCGGTACGTTCAACTATTAATTCACGATTGTATAATGATGCAATACAGGAAGATACTTGTATCTCTCATCGTTGCAGTTTCTGTTCTGCCAATGGTGGCACAGACACCGCTGAATGAGACAGACGTGTACAACCGACTGATGAGTCGTAAAACGCAAGAAGGATATACCGAAGGAACACCATGGGACAATTCCCATCTTTATTATAATAAAGTGGTGTTTGATGGTTACAATCTTGGTTGTTATACTGGCGGAGGTTGCTTTGGCTTTATGATGGACATGATGGAGTATGCTTCCAATTATGAGTATCCCATCCGAAAAGTTGAGGGAACGTACGACAATCTTCCAGAGATACATGTTGGTGATGGTGTGCGTTTTGAGGGTGATTATATCCTGCATGCGGTAGTTGTACTTAAAATCAATGGTTCTTCGGTAACTGTAGCTGAGGGTAATTTCAACAGTTCTGTACATTGGGGACGAGTTATTGACTTATCAGATGAGTATAACTGTTTCAAATACATTTTCACTTTCTGGCCTGAAGTATCCAATGCCATTTCAACTGGTATAACAGATAATGTCAACAACTCCCCCACTCACGATCTGCGTATATATAGCTTGAATGGTGTACTGGTGAAGAGTATTTCTCAGACGGGATTGTCAGTCAAAACTGTATTGCAAGAACTTCCCAAGGGATTCTACGTCGTGAAAGAAGCAACGAAAATATATAAGGTTTATAATGGAGAATAATTCAATATTACAGAAATTAGACGGTCTGGAGGCTCGCTTTGAGGAGGTGTCAACACTGATTACCGACCCAGAGGTGATTGCCGACCAGAACCGTTTTGTGAGGTTAACAAAGGAATACAAAGACCTTGGTGACATCATGGATGTCCGCAAACGCTATATCGCTTGTCTGAATGCCATCAAGGAAGCCAAGGACATCCTAACTAACGAGGACGATCCAGAAATGAAGGAAATGGCTCGCGAGGAGCTGTCATTGAATGAGGATCTGCAACCGCAGTTGGAAGAGGAGATCAAATTGGCACTCATCCCCAAGGATCCTGAGGACGCCAAGAATGTTCAGATGGAAATCCGTGCTGGTACTGGTGGTGATGAGGCTTGTTTGTTTGCCGGAGATCTCTTCAAGATGTACAAGAGCTTCTGCGATTCCAAAGGATGGAATCTTTCCGTGACTAGCGTCAGTGAAGGTGCTGTGGGCGGTTATAAGGAAATCGACTTCGCCGTAAGTGGTGCTGATGTATATGGCACACTTAAGTACGAAAGTGGTGTACATCGTGTACAACGTGTTCCTGCCACAGAGACTCAAGGACGTATGCACACCAGTGCCGCCACTGTGGCCGTATTGCCAGAAGCAGATAAGTTCGAAGTACATATCAACGAGGGAGAAATCAAATGGGATACCTTCCGTAGTTCAGGTGCTGGTGGTCAGAACGTGAACAAGGTGGAGTCTGGTGTACGACTTCGTTATATGTGGAAGAACCCCAATACAGGTGAAACTGAAGAAATCCTGATTGAGTGTACAGAAACGCGTGACCAGCCCAAGAACAAGGAAAGAGCTTTATCTCGCCTCTATACCTTTATATATGATAAGGAGCACCAGAAATACATGGATGATATTGCTTCACGAAGGAAGACGTTAGTATCCACAGGTGACCGCTCTGCCAAGATCCGTACCTACAACTTCCCGCAAGGACGAGTAACCGATCATCGTATTGGTTATACTACGCACGATCTGCAAGGTTTCCTTGGTGGTGATATCCAAGATATGATTGATGCCCTCACCGTGGCAGAGAATGCTGAGAGAATGAAAGAAAACGAACTATAAAGAATTGATTATGAACAGAGAAGAGCTAATCAGACAAATCAAGCAGAAGAAGAGTTTCCTCTGCGTGGGTCTTGACACAGATCCGAAGAAGATGCCACAGTGCGTTTTCGACTTGCACGACCCCATCTTTGAGTTCAACAAGGCCATCATTGATGCTACAGCACCCTACTGCGTGGCCTATAAGCCGAACCTGGCTTTCTATGAGGCCTACGGACTGAAAGGTCTGGAAGCGTTTGTCAAGACGTGCGAGTATTTGAAGGAAAGTCATCCGCACCATCTGATCATTGCTGACGCTAAGCGCGGTGATATTGGTAATACCAGTCAGATGTATGCCCGCACCTTCTTTGATGAGTACGATATTGATGCCCTTACCGTGGCTCCCTATATGGGTGAAGATTCAGTAACGCCCTTCCTTCAGTACGAAGGGAAATGGGTAGTGCTGCTGGCACTGACCAGTAACAAGGGTTCCTATGATTTCCAGCTCATGGAAGATGCACAAGGCGAACGTCTCTTTGAGAAGGTGATCAAGAAATCGCAGGAATGGGGAACCATCGACAACATGATGTATGTGGTAGGCGCCACACAAGGTCGTATGTTTGAGGACATCCGTAAACTGGCTCCTGATCATTTCCTTCTCGTCCCTGGCGTAGGTGCACAAGGTGGCAGTCTGCATGAGGTATGCGAATATGGTATGAACAAGGACTGCGGATTGCTCGTGAACTCTTCTCGTGGCATTATCTATGCTTCCAATGATGATCATTTTGCAGAGATCGCAGGAAACAAGGCACGAGAACTGCAACAGGAAATGGCTGAGGAATTAAAGCGAATAGGCTTTTGATCTGAATAGAACATGAACGACAGTAAGATTATCAACGATCCGGTATTCGGTTTCATTAAGATACCACGCGGTCCGCTGTTGCAAATCGTGCAGCATCCACTGATGCAACGACTCACACGTATCAAGCAGTTAGGACTGGCGTCTGTCGTTTATCCTGCCGCCCAGCATACACGTTTCCAGCACTCCATCGGTGCTTTCCATCTGATGAGTGAGGCTATCAGATCTCTTCAACAGAAAGGTATTTATATCTTCGACAGTGAGGAGGAAGCTGTGGAAGCAGCAATCCTGATGCATGATATCGGTCATGGGCCCTTCTCGCATGTACTGGAGAACACCCTGATCCATGGTATCACCCATGAAGAGATCTCGTTACTGATGATGGAACAGATCAACCAAGAAATGAACGGGGCGTTGAATCTCGCCCTGATGATCTTCAAGGACGAATACCCTAAACGGTTCCTCCATCAGCTCATTAGTAGTCAGCTGGATGTGGATCGTCTCGACTACCTCAGACGCGACTCGTTCTTCACGGGTGTCACAGAGGGAAACATTGGCTCTGCCCGCATCATCAAGATGCTTGATGTGGTGGATGACAAGCTGGTGGTGAACTCGAAAGGTATCTATTCCATAGAAAATTTCCTGACAACCCGACGGTTGATGTACTGGCAGGTGTATCTGCACAAAACGGCCGTTGCCTGTGAGAAAGTGTTGGTCAACACGTTGCTAAGAGCCAAGTATCTGGTCATGAACGGAGAAGATGTCTTCGCTCCCCCATCCTTGAAATATTTCCTCGTCAACGAGGTGGATGCTGACTGGTTTAACGAGCACGAAGAGGCGCTTCATCACTATGAGATGCTGGATGATAATGATATCTGGAGTGCCATCAAAGTGTGGATGGATAGTCATGACAAAATCTTGTCAATCCTTGCCACTAACCTCATTCATAGAAACATCTTCCAAGTGGAGGTGCATGAGCAACCTATCACGGAGGAACGACTGGCTGACTTGCGCAAGGAAATTAGTGAGAAGACGGGTATTGACGAGAAGGATGCACACTACTTGATGAATGTCAGTGTGATTCAAAAAGACATGTATGATGTGAATGATGACCGTATCGGAATTCTCTACAAAGATGGTACAATACGGGATATTGCGGAGAGTTCAGAAATATTAAATATTAGCCTATTATCCAAAAAAATTCGCAAATATTACCTCTGTTATCAAAGATTATGAGTTTTTTTCATTAACTTTGCACGAATAAAATAATAAAAACGATATGGAGTTTACAGCAAAACAGATCGCTGAGCTTATTCAAGGCCGCGTGGAAGGTGACGAGAATGTGGCCATTAACACGTTCGCAAAGATTGAAGAAGGTAAGGCGGGAGCAATCTCCTTCTTATCCAATCCAAAATATCTGCATTATATTTATGAAACGAAGTCAAGCATCGTCTTAATCAACGATGACGTAGAGTTGGAGAAGCCGGTCAGCGCTACCCTCATTCGTGTCAAGAACGCTTATGAGAGTGTGGCCAAGCTTCTGCAGCTGTACGAAAGTATGAAGACTAAGAAGACGGGTATTGACCCCTTAGCATTTGTCTCATCATCTGCTAAGATCGGAAAGGACTGCTATATCGCTCCTTTTGCTTGCATTGGTGACAATGTGGTGATAGGTGACAATACACGCATCTATCCTCATGTGACGATCTATCATGACTGTCGTATCGGAAACCGTGTAACCATTCATGCTGGTTCTGTAATTGGTGCTGACGGCTTCGGCTTTGCTCCCAATGCTGAAGGATATGACAAGATTCCGCAGATTGGTAATGTAATTATCGAAGATGATGTGGAGATTGGTGCCAACACTTGTGTGGATCGTTCTACCATGGGTAGTACCATCATCCATAAAGGTGTGAAGCTGGATAACTTGGTACAGATTGCCCATAACGTTGAGGTTGGTGAGAACACCGTCATGTCTGCACAAGTGGGTATTGCTGGTAGCACAAAGGTTGGCAAATGGTGTATGTTCGGTGGTCAGGCTGGCTTTGCAGGACATATCACTGTTGGTGACAAGACATTCGTGGGTGCCCAGTGCGGTGTGAACAGCAGTGTGAAGGGTAACCAGAGTCTGATTGGTAGTCCTGCCATCGAACCCAAGAATTTCTTCAAATCCAGCGTTCTCTTCAAGAAGTTGCCTGACATCTACAAGCAACTGAATGATCTCCAGAAAGAGGTTGAAGAATTGAAGAGCAAATTATAAACGAAAATCCATAAAACGAATCATTATATGTTGAAACAAAAAACACTGAAAGGTAGTTTTTCCCTCTTTGGGAAGGGCCTGCATACAGGTCTGAGTCTGACGGTTACATTCAATCCCGCACCAGAGAATACGGGTTATAGAATTCAGCGTATCGACTTGGAAGGTGAACCCACCATCGATGCTGTAGCTGAGAATGTGATTGATACTCGTCGTGGAACGGTATTAGGGAAAGGTGAAGTGCGTGTCTCTACGGTAGAGCATGGTCTGGCTGCCCTCTATGCCTTGGGTATTGATAACTGTCTGATTCAGGTGAATGGTCCTGAGTTCCCGATTCTCGACGGTTCTGCTGACATGTATGTCAAGAAGATTACTGAGATAGGACTGGAGGAGCAGAATGCACCGAAGGATTTCTATATCATCCGTCATAAGATTGAGATCAATGACGAAGAGTCAGGATCATGCATCACAATACTACCTGATGAAGAGTTCTCTATCACAGCTATGTGCTCTTTCGAGTCGAAGTTCATTAACAGTCAGTTTGCAACGCTCGACAAGATTGAGAACTTCGCTCAGGATATCGCTCCTGCAAGAACATTCGTCTTTGTGCGTGATATCATGCCTTTGCTTGAGGCCAACCTGATCAAGGGTGGTGACCTGGATAATGCCATCGTAATCTACGAACGCGAGGTAACACAGGAGAAGCTGGATCATCTGGCTGACGTACTGAAGGTTCCTCACATGGATGCTACAAAGATTGGTTATATCCAGCATAAGCCGTTGATGTGGGAGAATGAGTGTACGCGTCATAAGTTGCTCGATATCGTTGGTGACATGGCACTGATTGGTCGTCCTATCAAAGGAAGGATCATTGCTACCCGTCCGGGACATACCATCAACAACAAGTTCGCACGACTGCTCCGTAAGGAGATTCGCAAGCATGAGGTGCAGGCTCCGTTCTATGATCCCAACGAGGCTCCCATCATGGATGTGAACCGTATCCGCGAACTTCTCCCCCATCGCTATCCGATGCAGTTGGTGGATAAGGTGATCTCTATTGGTCCGACCAGCATTGTGGGCGTGAAGAACATCACCAGTAACGAGCCGTTCTTCCAGGGACACTTCCCACAGGAGCCTGTTATGCCGGGTGTATTGCAGATTGAAGCTATGGCACAGTGTGGCGGTCTGCTGGTTCTCAACACCGTGGAAGAGCCTGAGCGCTGGAGCACTTATTTCATGAAGATTACTGACGTGAAGTTCCGCCAGAAAGTGGTTCCTGGTGACACCCTCATCTTCAAGGTTGACCTTCTGGCACCTGTTCGTCATGGTGTTTCATCCATGAAAGGCTATATGTTTGTAGGTGATGCCATCGTTTCTGAGGCTACCTTTACTGCACAAATCGTCAAGAACAAATAAGAGTATATGAATCAGATCAGTCCTTTAGCATTTGTCCATCCCGAGGCTAAACTCGGTGACGACAATATCATCGGTCCATTCTGCTATATCGATAAGAACACCGTCATTGGTGATCATAACGTGATGCAGAACAGTGTTACCATCAACTATGGGGCACGCATCGGCAACAACAATGAGTTCATGCCGGGTGCTTCCATCAGTACGAAACCGCAGGATCTGAAATTCAAAGGAGAAGATACGATCTGCGAGATTGGCGACAACAACAGTATCCGTGAGAATGTAACTATCTCACGAGGAACAGCCAGTAAAGGCACAACCATCGTTGGCTCCAACAACCTGCTGATGGAGAATATGCATGTGGCACATGACTGTGTGATTGGCAATGGCTGTATCATTGGTAATAGTACGAAATTTGCCGGCGAGGTGGTGGTTGATGACAATGCCATCATCTCTGCTACAGTTCTCTTCCATCAGTTTATCCGCATTGGCGGTTATGTGATGGTACAAGGTGGCAGTCGTACAAGTCAGGATATTCCTCCCTACATCATAGCAGGTAAAGAACCTATACGATATGCAGGTGTAAACCTGGTGGGTTTGCGTAGAAGAGGATTCAGCAACGAGACCATCACGCTGATTCATGATGCCTATCGACTGCTGTATAGTAAGGGTGTGCTGGCAGAAGGAATTGAGGAGATCAAGAAGAACCTGCCACTAATTCCTGAGATACAATACATTATCGACTTCGTGCAGAGTTCCAAGCGAGGCATTATCCGCTAAGCATGAAGACGCTGATTGTTATACTCGGCCCCACAGGCGTAGGAAAGACAGAACTATGCCTCCGTGTGGCCGAGTATTTTCATATCCCTGTCATCAATGCTGATTCCCGTCAGATTTACAGAGGAATCCCCATTGGTACTGCCACTCCAACCCAAGAACAGCAAGCGCGTGTAAAACATGAAATGGTAGAGATTCTCGACATTGGTGAGTATTACAATGCTTCGATGTTCGAGAATGATGTGCTGTCGTTGTTGGAGAAGCAGTTCCAACACAATGATATTGCCATGTTGAGTGGAGGAAGCATGATGTATATCGATGCGGTATGCGACGGCATGGGCGACCTTCCAACAGTGGGTGATGAAGAGCGGACCACGATGAAGAAACGCTTGGCTGAGGAAGGACTGGATGCGCTTTGTGAAGAACTACACGAATTAGATCCCGAATACTACGAGATTGTTGATAAGAAGAACTACCGCAGAGTAATCCATGCGTTGGAGATTATCCATACAACGGGTCAGACCTTCACTTCCTTGCGGACGGGGGAAAAGAAAGAAAGACCATTCAACATCGTGAAGATAGGACTCAACCGTGATCGGGAAGAGCTCTATGAACGTATCAACAATCGTGTGGATGCCATGATGCGTGACGGTCTGCTGGATGAGGCGAAACGATGGTATACACAACGTGACTTCCAGAGTCTGAACACCGTGGGCTACAAAGAACTCTTCGCTTACTTTGACGGTGTATGGTCATTGGAAGAAGCCGTGGAACGCATCAAGGGAAACACCCGTCGCTATTGCCGCAAACAACTCACATGGTTCAAGCGCGATGTGAACATCCGCTGGTTTAACCTTACAGACAAGAACGCTCGATCTGATTCTTCATCCGACAACATTATTAAAGAAATCATAAAATATATCACAGATGTGATATAATACACCACTTTTTTACTACTTTTGCAGCGTTTTTCAAACGATATAGAATAAATAACAATGAGTCATCATCATCACGAACATCACAGTCATCATCACCATCATAGTCATTCCCATCATTCTTCACATCGTGGATTCTTTTCACGATTCTTTCACAAGATTGGTGGTATTTGGAGATGGTATAAGTCATTGTACAAACATCCCTGGTACATCAAGATCCTCGTTGGACTTGTTTCCTTCCTCCTGATCTTCATTATCTACCTGGGAATGGTTGACATCAACTTCCTGTGGCTCTTTGGTAAGTCACCGGGTTATTTCTCGGGTATCAAGGATCCACAGACAAGTGAGGCTTCCGTTATCTATAGCGCTGACGGGAAAGAGATTGGTAAGTACTTTAATGAGAACCGCACTCCTGTCAAATACAGCGAGGTAAATCCTGTCTTTTGGAAAGTTCTGATCAATACGGAAGATGAACGCTTCTATAAGCATAAGGGTATTGATCCGATTGGTCTGTTCGGTGCAGCCAAAGATGCTGTCCTGCACCAGGATGCTCGTGGTGCCTCTACTATCACACAACAGTTGGCCAAGAACATGTTCCGTGTGAGAACACGTTACTCAACAGGTATCTTGGGTAAAGTACCCGGTCTTAAGATTCTGATTGTCAAGACAAAAGAATGGATCATTGCCACAAAACTTGAAACCATCTTCACCAAGGAAGAGATCCTCACCATGTATGCCAATACGGTAGATTTTGGATCGAATGCCTTTGGTATCAAGACGGCATGTAAGACCTATTTCAATACCACTCCTGACAAGTTGAAAACAGAGCAGGCTGCTGTATTGGTGGGTATGCTGAAAGCCACTACCTTCTATAATCCGATTTCGAATCCTGAGAATTGCAAGAAACGTCGTAATGTTGTTCTTGATAACTTGGTTAGAAACGGTGAACTGACCAAGCAGGCATGTGACTCTCTGAAGAAACTGGACATTAAACTGGAATACAGTGTTGAGACAAACTATGACGGTGAAGCTCAGTATTTCCGTGAAGCCGTTGCCAATTATCTCGATGATTGGTGTACGGAAAACGGATACGACCTATATAGCAGTGGCTTGAGGATTTATACAACCATCGATACCAAGATGCAGAAATATGCTGAAGAGGCCGTTACCAAACAGATGCGACAAGTACAGCAGAATTTCAACAGTCATTGGGGAAACACCGATCCTTGGCAAGACGAGAACCATCGGGTAATACCCGACTTCATCGAAGGCATTGCTAAGAAACTGCCGCTCTATAAGAAACTTGAGGCCAAATACCATAATAACCTCGATTCCATCAATGCAGAACTCAACCGTCCGCATATGGTGAAGTTGTTCGATTATGAGAATGGTACCATTGAGCGCGAGATGTCAACCATGGACTCTATCCGCTATATGGTACACTTCATGCATTGCTCATTCGTTGCCATGGAACCGCAGAACGGTCATGTGAAAGCCTGGGTGGGTGATATCGACTTCAACTCATGGAAATATGACAAGGTGACTGCCATGCGACAGCCGGGATCAACCTTCAAGCTGTTCGTTTATACTGAAGCCATGAACCAGGGTTTGACACCTTGTGACAAGCGTCGTGATGAATATATCAGCATGGAGGTGTTCGACAAGAAAAAGAACAAGATGATCAATTGGACACCAGGTAATGCCAACGGTCGTTTCTCTGGTGACTCCCTCCCACTGAAGAGTGCCTTTGCCAAGAGTATTAACTCTGTGGCTGTTCGCTTAGGTCAGGAAATGGGAATCAAGAACATCATTGCTACTGCCCACGACATGGGTATTCATAGTCCGCTTGATGATGAACCGTCATTGGCATTAGGATCTTCCGATGTTACCTTATTAGAAATGGTGAATGCCTATTGCTGTATCTCTCATGACGGACGACATGTAGAGCCGGTATTGGTAACACGCATTGTGGATAAAGACGGTCGTGAGGTATATGTTGCTTCCACAGAGGAGAAACAAGTTATACCTTATAAGAGTGCTTTCCTGATGCAACAGATGATGATGGGTGGTTTGCGTGAACCGGGAGGAACATCCCAGAGTCTGTGGGGTTACATCAATGCAGCTCCAGATACCGACTTCGGTGGTAAGACGGGTACATCCAACAACCATTCTGACGCATGGTTTATGTGTATCACTCCAAACCTCGTCTGTGGTTCATGGGTAGGTGGTGAATACCGAAGCATTCACTTCAGAACAGGTGCATTAGGACAAGGTAGTCGTACTGCCCTACCCGTCTGTGGCTATTTCCTGCAGTCATTGATGAGCGACAAATCATTCAAGCAATATCATGGTCATTTCAAAAAGCCGGTTGACAAAGATATTACCGACAACCTTTATAATTGTTCCAGCTACGTATCATCCTCTGACTATGACCTGGATAATGATACAACGGGCATTATGGAAGATGAGATCTTGCTGGATGAGTATGGCAACCCCATTCTTGAGCCTATGGAGGGTGAAATACTAGAGCCGCTTGATGAGGAGGCACGTAAGAAAGAGGAGAAAAACGAGAAGGTGAAAGAACAACCTGTCACATTTGATGACCTCTAATGAATGTAAAAAATCGTGCTTCTCACGCAAATTACTTTTAACAGCCCTCTCTCTATTGTTAAAAGAGGACAAATGAATGGGACAAAATGGCAGATTAACAAATTTTGCGTCTATTTTTGCACATATCTTTTCGATAGATAACTGTCAAGAATTGAAGTAAAACAACTAATAAACAGAAAATGAACATGAAAAAAGTATCAAACTATTTGGTGTATGCCATGTGCATCATTGCCATGGCATTTTCAGCAGGTTCTTTCATGAAAGTCTATGCCAACAAGTCACCGTTTGTTTCATCATCATCGAGTGCTGCTCCTGGACAGCCCGTTGATCTGACCTATGCGGCAGAGAAAGCGCTTCCTTCCGTGGTTACGATCAGGGTCGTGCAGAATAGCAAGACACAGATTATTGAACGACAGGTTGACCCGTTTGAGGATTTCTTCAATGATCCGTTCGGTTTCTTCGGTAGCCCGAACAACGGACAAGGCAATACAAGAAGATATAGACAGCAGACCCCAAAGCGTCAGGGATCAGGTTCAGGTGTGATCATCTCTACAGACGGATATGTTGTTACTAACAACCACGTGGTTGACGGTGCTGATGAGATTACCGTAATCCTTACCGACAACCGTGAGTTCTCTGCTAAGGTGATTGGTACTGATGCCAATTCCGACCTAGCTCTGATCAAGGTGAACGGCAAAGACCTTCCCGCAATTACCATTGCTGACAGTCAGAACTTGAAGATTGGTGAGTGGGTATTGGCCATCGGTAACCCCTTCTCTATCGGTACAACAGTTACTGCAGGTATCGTCAGTGCCAAGGCTCGTCAGATGAATGATGAGAGAAGTGTCAATGCCGTACAGAGTTTCATCCAGACTGATGCTGCCATCAACCGTGGTAACTCTGGTGGTGCCCTCGTCAATGCCAATGGCGAGCTTGTAGGTATCAATGCTATGCTCTACTCAGAAACAGGATCTTATAGCGGTTATGGCTTCGCTATTCCTACTTCTATTATGAATAAGGTGGTGAGCGACCTGAAAGCTTACGGTACAGTTCAGCGTGCACTGATTGGTATTCAAGGACAGGATTTGAATGCCTATACTGATGGTTTGAAGAACCAGGGTAAGGATGTTCCCGACTTCGGCGTGATCAATGGTATCTATGTAGGTAAGGTTGTTGATGACGGTGCTGGTGCAGCAGCAGGTCTGAAAGAAGGTGATGTGATCACTGCTATCGACGGTAAGCCTCTCAAGGCTATGGCTGAACTGCAGGAGTACCTCGCTAACAAGCGTCCTGGTGACAAGGTTACTCTTACCTATATGCGCAACAAAGACAAGAAGACTGCTCATGTCACCTTGAAGAATGCACAAGGTAATACCAAAGTGGTGAAGACAGCTGATCTCGATGTACTGGGTGCAAACATCCGCGAGGTGAATGCCGAAGAGAAGAAACAGTTGGAGATCAACTACGGTCTGAAGGTAACCAAGGTAGGTAACGGAGCCCTCAGAAAGGCACGTATCACCGATGGCTTCATCATCCTGAATGCTAACGATGAGCCGATGCGTACTGTGGCTGATCTGCAGGAGGCCGTGAAATCAGCTTCAACCAGCAGTGATCCGGTTCTCTACATCAAAGGTATCTATTCTACAGGTAAGAAAGCCTACTTCGTAGTAGAACTAAGTGATGAAGAATAAACAATAACGAACTCTCCAACAAAATGCCAATTATACGATAAATCATCAAATAATTGGCATTTTTTTTGGGGATTTGTATGAAAAGCAGTATTTTTGCATCTGCTTATCAATCAAATGACCATGAGACAACTCAAAATCACCAAGTCTATCACGAACCGAGAGAGTGCTTCACTCGACAAATATTTACAGGAAATTGGTCACGAAGACCTGCTTTCCGTAGATGAAGAAGTGGAGCTGGCTCAGCGTATCCGCAAAGGTGACCGCGAGGCTTTGGAGAAGCTGACAAAGGCAAATCTGCGATTTGTGGTTTCCGTTGCCAAGCAATACCAGAACCAAGGACTTAGTCTACCTGATCTGATTAATGAGGGAAACTTAGGATTGATCAAGGCTGCTGAGAAGTTCGATGAGACACGTGGATTCAAGTTTATCTCGTATGCTGTATGGTGGATTCGACAGAGCATACTTCAGGCTATTGCAGAGCAGAGCCGAATTGTTCGTCTTCCACTGAACCAGGTAGGCAGCGTCAACAAGATCAACAGGGTTCTGAACCGTTTCGAACAAGAGAACGAGCGTCGTCCCAGCATTGAAGAGATAGCTGACAAGGTGGACCTGCCGCAGGAGAAGATAGAGGATGCCATGAAGGTGAATAGTCGTCATGTGTCTGTGGATGCCCCATTCATTGACGGTGAGGATAACAGTCTGTTGGATATCATGGTGAATGATGATGCGCCGATGGCCGACCGTGCCCTGGTGATGGAATCGTTGCGTGAAGAGATCAATCGTGCCCTACTGACACTGAATGAGCGTGAGCGGAATATCATTGAGGCGTTCTTCGGAATCAATCAGCCGGAGATGACACTCGAGGAGATAGGTGAGAAATTCAATCTTACCCGTGAACGTGTTCGTCAGATCAAGGAAAAAGCCATCCGCAGACTCCGTCATAACACCAAGAATAAGTTGCTAAAATCATATTTAGGACAATAATAGAACAAAATGAATAAGAAACGATATATTCTTCTTGCCCTCATCTTACTGACCCTTTGTCAGGGTATGATGGCTAAGAACAAAACCGTTCAAAAAGTATATATATATGGCTTCTCTGCCTCATTCCAAGACTCTATAGTATATTTCACCGATATTCAGGAGTTAGAAAATGTCAGTGTGGCAGAGAGAACAAATTTCCTGTCTAGTCGTGACTCTTATTCCAATCAGTTACGTGACTACCTCACAGGGAAGAATCAACCATTCCGCACTTGCATTGTTTCTTATGCCTTCGACCGCAAGCACATTGAGAAGAAGTATCTGAAACTGAAATCTAAATATACCAAGAAGGGTAACTTCGATATCAGATACCTCAAGACTGATGAGTTTAAGTTCGATAAGGTACAACCTGCTCAAGTGGTAGAACAAGATACCACTGAGACTCCCAAGGATGCCAAGAAAGGAAAGAAGAAGAAAAAGAACCGCTCATGACAGAAGGGAGCACGCATGTATTCAGCATAGCTGATCACCAGATACGTATCGTCTTTGAGCATTCCCGATATAACGGAATGCGACTCCTTCCATCATTCGAACCATTCCGCATAGATCCATCAGAACTAACGGATCTCTTCTTCCAACTAACTGTGGATGACTCGTTGAGACCTGTCGGCAAAGAACATCGGGAGCGCATAAGGAAGTTCGATACTGGGAATGGTGATACTATTGTGGATGAGCTTGATGACGGTGGTTACCAGTTTATCATCAAGGATATCAATGGCGCCGACTGCTGTCTGCTTCGTTCCAATAAGGATTTCAGTGATTGCCGCTGTGCCTTGAACGGCAACTACAATATGCGGTGCTTCGGACTGAACAATGCGCTCATGCTCATCTACTCCTTTGCAGGCAGTTTCCACCAGACGCTGATGATACATGCCTCACTGGTAAGATGTAATGGTAAAGGCTATGCGTTCATTGCGAAGAGTGGAACGGGTAAGAGTACTCAGGTAAGCATGTGGCTGCGATATATCGAGAACTGTGATCTGATGAATGATGACAATCCCGTGGTTCGGGTTATCGATAACCAGGTGTTCATCTACGGCAGTCCTTGGAGCGGTAAAACCCCTTGCTACCGTCAGGTGAAAGCTCCCTTAGGAGCCATCACCCGTATAGACAGGGCACAAGAAAACAGTATTGAGAAACTACCACCCATCGAGGCCTTCGCCTCTTTCCTACCCTCATGCTCTACCATGAAGTGGGATAAGGATATCTTCAACAATATCTGCAATACCGTAACCAAGGTGGTGGAGTTGGTAGGAATCTACACGCTGCACTGTCTGCCCAACGAAGAAGCGGCGCGTGTCTGTCATGCAGCCGTAACCAAACAGGATTAAATAAACAATATAGTATATAGGAACCTATCATGACGAACGAGCATATCCAGATCAAGGAAGTACAATATGCCAATGCCGTATTGATCCCAGAGATCGTGAAGTTGCTGGATGAGGGACATACCGTCACCCTGCGACTGAAGGGCTATAGTATGCGACCTTTCCTGGAGGACGGACGTGATAAGGCCCTGTTAACAAAAGCCGTAAACCCCAAGGTGGGCGACCCTGTATTAGCAGAGATTGCAGAGAAACACTTCGTATTGCATCGAATTATCGCTATTCAGGGTGACCATGTGATTCTGCGTGGTGATGGGAATCTGAGAGAAGAACACTGCTCACTCAACGATGTAAAAGGGGCTGTCATTGGTTTCTACAGAAAAGGTAGAGAAACTCTCGACCGCACCGATGGCATGAAATGGAGAACGTATTCATGGATCTGGACACGCCTCTACCCCATCCGTCGTTACCTCTTGGCCTTCTACCGTAGAATATGGCTAAAACTGTTCAAAATCAAATAAAGAAATATATGAAAGCAAAGAAAGGATTCAACCTGCGAAACGTATGTGGAGAGCAGATTATCGTAGCTGAAGGGAAAGAGAATATCGACTTCAGCAATATCATCAGTATGAACGAATCATCGGCATATCTGTGGAAGATCGTTCAGCAACGCGAGAGTTTTACCGTGGAAGACATGGCCGACCTCCTGCTCGAGGAGTATGAGGTGGAACGTGAAACAGCGCTCGCTGATTGTAAGACACTTGCCAATCAATGGATTGAGGCAGGTATCGTAGAAGAATAAAGAAGGCAGTGGAAAACCACTGCCTTTCTTTTATTTCGTAACGCGGATGTTCTTCAAATAATGACTCTTGCCGTCGGCATCCTGAGCATTGATCAGGAAATGACCAACAGGTTTGATATTCGGTAGATTGGCAAGACGCTTACCATTGATGAAGATCTTCAGGTTTCCACTGTCGTAAGAAACTGCAAAATGATTCCATTTCTTCTTGCTGATGCTCCTGTCCAGCTCATCAAGATTTCCGTTCACCCAGTCTTCATCTTTCTTCTGTGCATTCCATTCGATGGTCGTTGGCAAGAAGTTAACGCTGACAACCTCGTTCTCTTCAGCATCGAAGAACACCACATGATACCATACGTCATTTCCAAAGAGGAACTGGAACTCCGTCATGAACTTCTCCGGCAAGAAGGCTTTACTGCCGTTATTCACCATGGGGAATAGATGGGAGTCACCTCCTGACATGGTAATAAACTTTCCACCGGGAGCCTCTGCAATCTCTGCACTACCCGACTTCACATCCCACTTCGAAGGCAGCTCACCAGCTTTCTCACCTGCTTGGTTGTCCTCAAAGATTACGGTTGCCCCTGGCTTGAAGTCACCTGCCTCATAGAAAGCATTCATATCCAACTCCTCCACGCTCTGGGGATCTGACCATACATCGGTTGCATCCTGCGCATCTTCGTTTTCAGAAGCCTGTACATTCTCTTCTACAGCTTCCTGGTTTTCTTTCTCAGCAGCGTCCTTTTCGGGTTTACTGCCACCACAGGCTGTCAACATTGTGAAACCTGCCACACACATCAGTGCTAAATAAACTTTCTTCATGTTATTCTAAGATTAATGATTATTGGATTCTCCGTTTAGTAGTATGACTCTGCAAATCTACTATTTTTTTCTTAAAACGACAATGATATTGGTAAAAAAATGTTGAAAAGGTTGTATTCATGACAGTAAAAGGGAAAAAACAAGTATTTATTTGGTCAATACCATACTAATTAGTACCTTTGCACGTCAAGATTACGGAATAATGAAATCGACCCCAATTAAGAAAGAAGTAGTAGATCGTCTCGTAGATGATCTCGGTATTAAGGACTTTGCCCAGGCAACAATCCGTGAGGTAAAGCAAGTAGCCGCTAAGGCTGAAAAGGAAAGCGGTGTGGAGTTTATCAAGATGGAGATGGGTATCCCTGGTCTGCCTGCTGCTCAGGTAGGTGTGGATGCGCAGATCAAGGCACTGCAGGACGGTATCGCCCATAGTTATCCAGATATACAAGGTGCACCTTCTTTGAAGCAGGCTGCCTCGCAGTTTGTGAAGGCTTTCATCGGCGTGGATATTAAGCCAGAGGGTTGTGTACCTGTCTGCGGTTCCATGCAGGGAACATTCGCTTCATTCCTGACCTGTCTGCAGGCTGACAAGAAAAAGGATACAGTATTGTTCATCGATCCCGGATTCCCTGTGCAGAAGATGCAGTTGCAGGTCATGGGTGGCAAGTACGAAACATTTGATGTATATGATTTCCGTGGTGACAAGCTCCGTGCGAAACTGGAGTCGTACCTTAGCAAAGGGAACATCTGCGCTATCGTATATAGTAACCCCAATAACCCCTCATGGATCTGCTTCAATGAGGATGAGCTGAAGACCATCGGTGAGCTGGCTACGCAGTATGATGTGATTGTGATGGAAGACCTGGCTTATTTCGCCATGGATTTCCGTAAGAACCTCAGTGTACCGTTCGAGCCACCTTATCAGGCCACCGTGGCACGCTATACCGACAACTACATGTTGCTCATCAGCGGCTCCAAGGCATTTAGTTATGCAGGCGAACGTATTGGTGTTACCTGTATCTCTGACAAGCTGTTCCACCGTCATTATCCCGACTTGGCCGACCGCTACGAAGGATTACCTTTCGGTCCTGTGTTCTCCACCCGAATGCTCTATGCCTTATCATCAGGAACCAGTCATAGCGCTCAGTTTGCCATGGCTGCCATGTTACAGGCTGCTACGGAAGGAAAGTATGATTTCAGAAAGGAGATCAGTGTGTATGGACAGCGCGCTCATCAGCTGAAAGAGATCTTCTGTCGTCATGGTTTCCATGTGGTATATGACAAAGACCTGGACGAACCCATTGCGGATGGTTTCTATTTCACCATTGGTTATCCGGGTATGACAAGTGGAGAGTTAGCCCATGAGTTAATGTATTATGGTGTCAGCGCCATCTGTCTGATTACCACAGGCAGTCATCAGGAAGGACTCCGTGTTTGTACCTCCTTTATAGAGGATCATCAGTATGCGCTGCTGGATGAGCGTATGGCAATCTTCCAAGAGAACAATCCCCGCTAAATATATAAAAATCATATAAAGAGAGAGATGCCCACCTTTTAGTTGAACAAAAAACTAACGGTGGGCACCTCTCTTTTTCTAAATATCAGCAATCGCTTATTTCTGTGCGGCCTTACCTAGAGCTAACGCCTTGATATTAGCTTCTACGATGGCTTCGCCCTTGCGGTTGAATACACGACGGATAGCATCTTCCAACTTGTCATACTCAATGCCGAGCGCCTTCTGGGCAGCACCCAGGAGAATCACGTTAGCAGAACGCGGTACGCCATTGTCCTTGGCCAACTGTTCGATATCCACAGCAATAACATGCGGCAGTTTGTCAAGATCAGCCTTCACAACTTCCATATCAGGATAGTTAGGGATGTTGACAAACGGCGTACTGGATGTGATGATCCATCCCTCCTTGGAGAGATACGGCAGATAGCGCAAAGCCTCCATGGGTTCCATGGAAATGATCACGTCAGCACCGCCTTTGGCAATCAGGTCGCTGTATATAGGATCACTGGAGATACGCAGGTTCGACTGCACATCACCACCACGCTGTGACATACCATGTACCTCAGCCTGCTTGATATATAGGTTCTCGTTCATGGCAGCCTCGCCAATGATCGTTGCGATGGAGAGGATACCCTGACCTCCTACTCCACAAAGAATGATATCTGTTTTCATTTCTTACCCTCCTGTGCTTTCTTTTGTTTCAGATGTCTCTGCAGTGTCTGCATACACTCACGGCGCGGAATAATCACGCTCACACCCTGATAGTTAATCTCATCGCGGATGATCTGTGTAATCTCGGGCATGTTCTTCGGTAGTGGTACTACCACCTTCAGATGCTCGTTATCCAATCCTAAGCCGCGAACAATGGCCTCGAACTTGTTCGTTCCAGCACTGTCCTGACCGCCTGTCATGGCTGTTGTCAGGTTATCACTGATGATCACAGTGATATTGGCATTCTCGTTGATGGCATCCAGCAGACCGGTCATACCACTATGGGTAAAGGTGGAGTCACCGATGATGGCCACAGCAGGCCACTGTCCTGCATCGGCAGCACCCTTGGCCATAGTGATGCTCGCACCCATGTCCACACAACTATGGATGGCACGATACGGTGGAAGGAATCCCAAGGTGTAGCAACCGATATCACCAAAGACACGAGCATTGGGATACTCTTCCAACACCTTGTTCAAGGCAGTATATACATCGCGGTGACCGCAGCCCTGGCACAACGCTGGTGGACGGGGAACTACATCCTCGCAAGGAGCGAATGACTCATCCGACGGCAGTCCTAATGCCTTCTTCACAGCATCAGGAGTCAACTCACCTGTTCTGGGCAGCGCACCAGTCAGTCGTCCGATAATCTCCGCATCACCAGGCATGATACCTGTCAGCTGATCCTCGATGAACGGCTGTCCCTCCTCGATCACCAGCACACGGTCGCATGCAGCCGTCATCTTCCTGATCAATGCTTTAGGCAACGGGTACTGACTGATCTTCAGTACAGGATAAGGACACTTGCCACCTGCAAAACTTTCCATCAGGTAGTTGTAGCCAATACCGCTCGCAATGATACCCAATGAGTGATCGTCACCATCGCAATACTGGTTGAAGTTACTGTTCACGGCATCCTCTTCCAGTTCAGCCTGCTGCTTCGTCACAGCATCATTTCTACGACGGGCATTAGCGGGGAGGAGTACCCAATTGGCAGCCACGGCATTGTAGTTCTTCTCGTTCTCCTTGCGCGGCTCATCTTTAACTTCCACCACAGCACGAGAATGTGCCATACGGGTGGTAACACGCATGAGCACCGGTAGATGGATGCGTTCAGAATAGTCGTAAGCAAAAGCCATCATGTCGTATGCCTCCTGCTGGTTACTCGGCTCCAAGGTAGGAATCATGGCGAACTTCGCATAGAAACGTGAGTCCTGCTCATCCTGTGATGAGTGCATGGAAGGATCATCAGCCACAAGTACCACGATACCACCGTTTGTACCAGTCATACCAGCATTCACAAACGGGTCGGCACACACATTCAGTCCTACATGCTTCATGCACACCAAAGCACGCTTACCCATGAACGACATACCCAAGGCAGTCTCCATGGCAGTCTTCTCATTCGTACACCAGCGACGGTGAACATTGCGTTCCTTCGCTAACGGAGACTCTTGGATATACTCCGTGATTTCCGTTGATGGGGTGCCGGGGTATGCATACACGCCGCTCAGTCCTGCATCCAATGCACCTTGAGCAATCGCCTCGTCACCTAATAAAAGCTTTTTCATTATTTTATGGTTTGATATTGATACTTCTCGTTAACGGATGACAAAGGTACTCATATTTTTCGAGGTCACCAAGACTTTGCGCGATTATTTGCTGCTATCACTGATTACCTGTATAAACGATTGAGGTCTTCACACTCCACAAAGTTACCATCCTTATCGAGCGCCAGATTGAAGGGGATGGCCGAGAACTGGAACTTCACCGATAGTTGCTTCCATTCCTCATGCGTCACATAGATATGTTCACCCTTGATGTTGTTCTCTTGCATCCACTGTTCGGAAACAGCACGCGGACTGTCCTTCTCATCGCAGATATATAAGAAACGAACGGGCTTATCCTTCATCCTTTCCACCTTCTCACGTTCATCCAACATAGCTACACGACAAGGACCGCAGCCCATTCCCCAGAAGTCGATATAGAGGGCATTACCCTTGTAGGGTGCGATGATACGTTCGAAGATGGCATCGGCCTCGGGTGTGGCTGAAGCGTTTTTCATGGACTGACCTTCCCTACTGATCACGTACTGGCGGTAAGCTTCCAAGGCATGATGTGCCACCACAGGATGTTCAAAGATTGGAATGCCACCGGCAAAGAAGGCTGCCATGGCGTCGGGAGAGGTACTCTTGTCAAGATGACTCTCCTGGAAAATATCACGACAGACGGCCACTTGCAGCAGGAAATCGTTCTTCTTCAGATGATAGCCCTTACGAATGGATTCCGTGGCCATACAGTAATAGTCGGCAATAGTCAGCAGCGAGTCTGCCCGCAACGAGAGCAGTCGTTGGTGCAAGTCAGCATTGAAATTGCGCGGCAGGTAGAACTCCGACTTATAGGCAACCACCTCGGCATTGTCCTGTTGCGGATGAACAGCTATTCG
This sequence comes from Prevotella sp., assembly GCA_045114185.1. GTDB lineage: Bacteria > Bacteroidota > Bacteroidia > Bacteroidales > Bacteroidaceae > Prevotella. The sequence continues at coordinate 66,829 of JBGUJY010000074.1, forward strand.
CAAACTATTGTCCATATAGCCGACATCAGTCATCATGTAGAACTGTGCGTAGTTGATCAGGAACTCGGGTTTGGACACAGCGAACATCATGGCGGGATTGTTAAGCAACCACTCTTCACGCTCAACCACGAAATCGTAGTACGCTCCCCTCCTTAAGGTGGTCATGTTGTTGCGAAAGACATTGAGTGCGGCCATGAAGGTTTCACCCAGCAGACTGGCGCCCAGCACTTCCTTAACAAAGCTGTTCGTTCCTTCGGGCAACGGTAGTCGGTCAGTTTTTATATCAGCTATGATGATATCCATCAATTTTGCCATCCCCTGCTTCCATGAAGGAATCTCCGCTTCCGTCAGGCTCTCTTCATCCAGCAGCTTATCCCCCCAATAGTGTTTCTTCAATGAGGGCCATAGATGGTTGATAGTTCCACTCGAACTATTTCCAACAAACGTCACACCTTCTCTGTAACCCTTTGTGGCATCCTTCGTCAACTCCACCGTGTCCCCAACAGCCAGGAACACATCACCTATGTCATCTATCCGCACACTCTGCGAATGAGCCAATGGAATCACGCCCTCAAACGAGCCATCGTCAGCAACTGGGATGGCATGCACCTGCTCCCCGCTCGTAAACAGGTTGAACGAGTACACCGTAACGATGTCCCACTCGTTGGCAGGTTTATTCAAAATACGTCCTTTTAATACTGCAGTTCCGCTATGGAACTGATACTCATCAATCGCTTGCACGGTCATTACGACCAAGGCAAGCAATGTGCAAATAATGGTTCGTTTCATGTTATAGTAGATATGTTGTCACAATTGTGACTGTTTTATTCTCACTGAGTGAACACATAAAGGAGTGACTGGATGAGTTGGGCAGCGAAGACATAGACTACCCATAAGGGAAGGGTGCGGCGAACACCTTCGGTCATTCCTTGGAACACCTGCTGCCACGAAAGGAAGTGGGTGCTTAACAAGCCATAGACGATAGATATGACTGTGACGGTGAAGGCAGCGATGGGAATCAGTGCCCTGCTGAAACTGCTGGGGAAAAGAGTACCTGTGGCGCTGAGCAATACAGCATGAGATGTACAAGTGAGATAGAACACAACAGCAAGGATGATGACAAGCAAGACCGTTGATACCGTCAAGGCGAAACGCTGACGGTATGACGGTCGTTTACCATGTATCAAGTCGGCTACTGCTTCTGCAAGTCCGCTGGTACGGAACACCCCATAGGCAATGGCAATCACCAGCATCCACACCAATACAGGCGTGGCCAAGTTCTCAGAAAACCGCCCCATGAACCAACGAATACCCTCACTGCTCAGCAGAGAGTGTACGTAGGTCTGCTGAGTAGCCGAACTGATGATCCATGATACCAGTATCAGTAGTATCTGGAGAGCGGCGAGAACAAGGGTGAGCCAAGCCCAGAACTTACTCTTCATCAGGAACAAGATTGTCTATGTCAATGATGCGTAGTTCGAGTGCCCGCACTACAAGACGTGTGGCGTTGATGCCAATGCCGCCGTTGCCATTGGGGAATAGTTTCTGGATGAGTTCGTTCTGACGTTTCTCCAGACTCTTCACGCCAAAGGGCATACCGCGCAGGTTAGTGATCTGCTCTTTGGTATAACCCAGTGCCAGATGACGAAGGAATCGCTCGTCGTACTCATCGATCTCATAATCGACAATGGCTTCCTGCTTGGCCAGTTGACTGCCCACGCTATGCTTGAAGCGGTCGATGATCTTCTCGAGGATGGGCTGGTTGAATACCATCTTCTTACCTGACATCACACTCGACACATCACCGCGAGTAAGCAGTTCTCCGCTCTTCAGACAGATACCGTCGCAACCAGCATCCAGAACATCTACCCACAGTTTCTCGTTGAGGATCTCACCCGTGAAGATCAGAACCTTCACATCAGGATAAGCCTCCTTGGTGTGACGGCAGATCTCCACGCCTACCGTGGTAGAGCCTCCAAGTCCGAGGTCAAGGAGTACCAGATCAGGCTTGGTCTGCTTAATCAATCGCCAATAGGCGGGTTCGTTCTCTGCGGTACCGATGATCTCGGCTTCGGGAATCTCGTTACGGAAGATTCCCTCTGTGCCCTTCAGTTCGAGGGCTACATCCTCTACAATAATGACTTTGAATGGATTCATGATGGGTTAATGGTTTTAAGAGGTTCTTGGGTGTTAGGGGTTAGAATGGAGCCTGCCAAGGTGACGTGCAGCAGTGTGCTACCATCATCAGCCGACTCTGCCGTGATGCCACATCCACGAAGATTCGTTGCTTCACCATTGTCGCGTGCTATCTGACGACAGATAAGGAACGGGATGTTCTCTAGCGATGGTACGAATAGATCCCGGAATGGTAGGTGTGGCATGCGGATATGGAAGGTTACATACCTCCCATCTTTCTCTGACAGTTCCATGTTGAGCGTTTTCTCTCCACTCAGCTTCTGGATGATTTCAAAGAGGTAGCGCAGCAGACTCTCATCGCCTGTCAGTCGGGCACCATGGAGTCCCACGGCTTTGCATTCCTGACGAACAGTCTCCATCTGTCGCATGGCCTGTGCCGAGAGTAACGTATGGAGATCCTTGTAGTAAGACACCAGTTCGTCGATGGCTGACAGATGCGTATCTGTACCATCAATAAGCTGACGGATGCGAGAGGGATAATACATGGTTTCATGCTTCAGTGTACTCAGACAGTTGTCCATGACATTGTTACTGATATACAACTTCTGTTGCTCATATTCCGCACGGCGCAACTCATCCTCAGAGAGTTCGATGGTGAGGTGCTGCGTTTTGTTGAACGCCACACTGTCCTGCAAGGCATGCTGGATCTGCTCCACCACTGATAAGAGATTCTGTGGCCATTTGGAGTTTCCAACGGTCATAATCTTGTTGAGTCGTTCCAGTTTCTCCTCATCATTCTCCTTGCTCAGCAGCATGGAGTTGATCTGCCCAACTTGTTCCAGACAGAAACGATAATGGATCAGATGACGGTAATAGAGGAAATAGTAAGCCACGAGGATGAGCAGGAGTAAGAGAATCAGGAGGACCATGGCTATCGACTTGTTCGACTCCGAGCGTTGCATCACACTGACATACGACTCCAGACGGTCATCAGCCGACTTCTCCTTATACAGTTGCGTATAAACCTTATTGTTATATTGGTACAACTGCCAGTCGTGCAAGGCCAAGGCAGCCACCGCGATCTCATTACGAAGGAACACGATCATGTCGTAATCAGCATTCAGATGACGGTGGAACCAATTGATTTCTGCGGGTTCCGTGGCTGATAGTTCCAATAAGTACAGGAACTGGTCATCATCGGGATACACCTGATGATGGTCGCGGTTCAAGCGCGTGATAGCACTGTCAGCAAAGATAATGCTCTTTCGGTACTGTCGTTTGATGTTGTTCTGATACACGCTGTCCGTATAAGCCGAAGCCTTCGTGATATCGGTTGTGTCGGCAAAAGCGGACAATGAGCAAAGACAGAACAATGGTAGCAGGAGGCGCAGGATACCCTTGGGCAGACGGAAGAAGAAACGACTACCCTGTCCTTTCTTACTTTCTGCTTCTATGGTACATACCTGGAAGATCTGACTCACCTTGCGGTATTTCTCGATGATGCCCTTGCAGTTCAGTAATCCGAAGCCATGACCGCCACTGATCTTATGCTTGAAGATGCCATCCAACTCCTCTTCATCCATGCCTTGACCCGTATCGGTGATGGAGATCTCCACGGCATCACCTGTATCATGACTCTCGATGGTCACCTCGCCGCCTTCTGACGTGAACTTCCTCGCGTTATCCGCCAAGGTATTGATCATGAACAACGTCATGGTCTTGTCAGCCTTCACCACATCTGCCGACGGATGCACATGAAGCGTGATGCCCTTCAACAGGAACGACATCCTGCTCTTTGCCACGATATCGAACAGTTCCTGAACTCGGAAACTCTCGATATGTAATGAGAGCTGTCCTTGCTGCAACTGAATCCATTGCGTGAGCACATCATTATATTGATGGATGGTATCTGAGAGTTCAGCCACATAGGCATAACGACTCTTACGTTTCTCCTCGTCTTCCTTGCCATCTTTGAGTTTCTTCACCTCATGAATCATCCGGTCGATCAGCGGCGTGATACTGTTCACGAGGAAGAGTTTGGCACGGTTCTCCTCATGACGTTTCTTACTGGTATCAATCAAGTTCTCGCTGATGGCGCGGGATTCATTCAATTCTTCATAAAATTCCTTTAAATCATTGACTTGCTGCTCATTATTTGTTCTCCATTCTTCAAGCGGTTCAAGTAATGATGACAAGGAAGAAGCATTGTCTTTTCTTCTTCGTAGCCAGTTGAACAGGAACATGGAAACGGTCACCAAAAGGATCATCACCACCACGGCAATGAGCATGGCATTGAGCTGTCTGACTGATTGTCCCAACTGTTCCGCACGCGCCTCCAGCATCCTGTCCTGACGAGTGCTGTCCTGCATATCCAGGTAACGGTTCCTGTGATAATTACTCAGCTGAATGCTGTCGATGGCAGCGTAGGTCATTGACAACCGTTCATGGATACTGGCCACCAGATCAGGCGCCTGATGTACGGCCTCGTCGGAATGCAACGCCTTGTCGAGGAAATAGCCAGCCGCATTGTAATCCCCCAAGGCCCAGTAACAGGAAGCCAATGTACGGTAGGAACCAGCAATCTGATAGACATCACCGTAACGACTGAACAGGATATGTGACTGCTCAGCAAGATTTCCTGCAATGAGTGAATCGGGCAATGCGCCAGGGTTGATGAACTTCATCGCCGGTAGGTTATCCCTGATGAGTACCCTTCTGATATCCGGTTCGAAGAGATGTTCGCTGAGTGCCTGCATCGAGTTCGCCTCCCAATAAACACTCTCACTATGCAATGCCAGTTGGTAGCATTTCATCAGATAGTCCCATTCCTGCTGGTTCACCTCTTCCTTGGTACCTTCTGTGATGATGCCGCCTGCACCAATCTGGTAGAGATAGTTCAGATACTGTGCCGTATCCTTCTCTAATTCCGGATCGTTCTTGATGGTTTCAAGCGCTTCAATCGAAGCCTTCTCGAGTCCTATATAATAATAATAGGTAGATGCGACAATGGCCAACTCACTCCTCGCATAGATCATACGCTGGCGCATGCGAGGTGTGAGGTTTACCGATTCCTCCTCTATCCTTCGTAATGACCTGCGGGCATTCTCATAGTATTCATAGAAATCTTTGTTGCGAGATACACGCTGACAAAGGCGCATCTGCTGGATATCCGCAATCAGGAGCTCTATCTGGTTATTCGAAAGCATAGGTATGCTGTCGAGCTGACGGTTAGCCTCCTGGTAACGCATCTTGGCCAGACTGACGAAGGCCATGTTGTTCAATGCCTCTGCACGACCGTCGCTATAGTGCTCGGCCAAGTCATACGCCTTCCTGGCATAGTACCATGTGGAGTCGAGATCCTTATAATGGAACGCATAGGAGATGTCGTTCAGCTGATCCACCTCTTCTCGATGAGAAGAAGAACAGGCTGAAAGACACAAAAGACCCAATAGGAAGAGTCCTATCGAGCCTTTTCGTAACGGATTATCATGAACGAGCTTCAGCAATGTAGCCAAAAGCCTCCTTGCACTTATTGGTTATATACTGCCAATCGTTGGCTTTGATCTTGTCGTTCGGGAACAACTTGGATCCCATGCCCACACAATAGACACCTGCCTTGAACCATGCTTTCAGGTTCTCTTCCTCTGGAGCCACGCCGCCAGTCACCATGATCTTCGACCAAGGCATGGGTGCCTTAAGACCTTTCACCATGTTGGGACCCACCACATCACCGGGGAACACCTTTGTCAGGTCACATCCCAACTCCTGTGCCTTACCGATTTCAGAGACGGTCATGCATCCAGGACAATAAGGAATCAATCGTCTGTTGCACACAGGTGCAATATCAGGATTGAGCAGCGGTCCTACCACAAAGCAGGCACCCAACTGGATATACATGGCTGCGGTAGGAGCATCCACCACGGAACCGATACCAAGAGCCAGCTCGGGGCACTCCTTGTCAGCCCACTTCACTAGTTCTCCAAACAGTTCTTGTGCAAAGTCGCCACGGTTAGTGAACTCAAAGGCGCGAACGCCTCCCTCATAGCAGGCCTTGATCACATTCTTACAGATCTCCAGATCTTTGTTATAGAAGACAGGTACCATACCTGTATCACCAATCTTCTTAAGTACAGCTATCTTATCAAACTTTGCCATTTCTTACTTTTATTCTTTGTATTCACGCTTCAGATAGAGTCGGCAATCGAAGACGGCAACCAGTTCCCATCCTTCATATCCCAACTTATTCAACTTCTTCTCTGTGCCTACCACAGAAGAGATCACCTTATATTCAAATTGCTTCATAACTATGAACTATGAACTATAAACTATGAACTTTGAACTATAATTTAGCGTTGCACTCGTCCATTCGCACTACCACCTGCAAGTGCTTCCACTTCTTCGATGGTAACCATGTTGAAGTCACCATTGATAGTATGCTTCAACGCAGAAGCAGCCACGGCGAACTCCAGTGCCTCACCCTGAGTGTTCTTAGTCAGCAGACCGTGAATCAAACCGCCAGAGAAAGAGTCACCACCACCTACACGGTCGATGATCGGATTGATCTCATAGCGTTTTGACTGATAGAACTCCTTACCGTCATAGATCAATGCCTTCCAGCCATTATAGGTAGCAGAGAAAGACTCGCGGAGTGTAGAAACAACATACTTGAAGCCGAACTCCTGCATCATCTGCTTGAAGATACCCTCATAACCAGCAGCATCCGTCTGACCGCCCTCTACATCAGCATCAGGCTTGAAACCCAGACAGAGTTCAGCATCCTCCTCGTTACCTATACATACATCCACATATTTCATCAATGGACGCATGATAGAGATTGCCTTCTCTGAGGTCCAGAGCTTCTTACGGAAATTCAAATCAACAGATATTGTCACCCCGTGGCGCTTTGCAGCCTCACAAGCCAGACGTGTCAGCTCAGCCGCCTTGTCAGAGATGGCCGGTGTGATACCACTCCAATGGAACCACTGAGCACCCTCCATGATAGCGTCGAAGTCGAAGTCAGAAGGATCTGCTTCTGCAATGGCACTGTTGGCACGGTCATAAATGACCTTTGAGGGACGCATGGAAGCACCAGTCTCTGCATAATACAAACCGATGCGATTACCACCGCGCACCACATACTGGGTATTGACACCATAGCGACGGAGTGCATTAACGGCAATCTGACCGATCTCATGCTTCGGCAACTTGGTTACATAATAAGCGTCGTGGCCATAGTTGGCCAAGCTGATAGCTACATTTGCCTCACCTCCACCCGGGATGATGCGGAAGGATTCAGTCTGAATAAAACGGTCATTACCTTGCGGTGACAGGCGGAGCATGATCTCGCCCAGGGTTACAATCTTTGCCATAATCTTAATATCTTTTGAACTTAGTATTTACAAATGAAATCAACAACCTGTTGTTTGCGTACACAAAAACAGGGTTTCGGCGACAAATTTACAAAGAAAAATCGAGAAATGATGAGTTTGTTAGAAAAAAATGTGCTGTGTGTTCGCACAATTCAACTTTTATTATTATTTTTGCATCCGAAAAGAAATGTGTTCGCTAACAACCCATCATCACAAACCAATTCACAATGGCACAAAAAGTAAGAATCAAAGACATTGCAGAGAAATCAGGAGTATCTGTTGGAACTGTTGACCGTATCCTTCACAACCGTCCGAACGTATCGAAATCTGCACGAGAGAAAGTAGAAAAGGTCCTGAAGGAAATCAACTACCAGCCCAACATGTATGCCAGTGCTTTAGCATACAACAAATCCTATACCTTCTATCTTATTATGCCCAAGCACGAGAGTGAGGCATACTGGCAGGAGATTGAAGAGGGTGCCATGAAGGCTTGTGAGGCCAGACGCGACTTCCACATTGATGTGAAAGTGACCTATTACAAACGATTAGACACGAAGACTTTCTCTGAGACATTCCAGAACGTACTCGATCAATCACCGAACGGCGTGATTGTTGTGCCCAGTGATATTGAGGTTACCCAGCGATACACCGACCAGTTGCATGAACGCAATATTCCATTCATTCTGTTAGACTCCTACATGCCCGATCTCAAACCCCTCTCCTTCTTCGGTCAGGACTCCTTCTGCAGTGGCTATTTCGCAGCAAAGATGCTGATGCTTGTGGCCTCTCACGAGAAGAAGATTATGCTGATGAAACAGACGAAAGACGGTAAGGTGGCCAGTAAGCAGCAGGACAACCGCGAGGTGGGATTCCGTCATTACATGAAGGATCATTTCCCCTCAGTGAAGATCATAGAGCTCGACCTGCCCCTTGATGAGGACAAACGTGAGTATGATGCCATGTTGGAGGCCTTCTTTGCTGAGCATCCTGAAGTACATCACTGTATCACGATGTGTTCCAAGGCTCATATCGTCGGTGATTTCCTGTTACGAACAAACCGCAGAAATGTGCAGATCATGGGGTATGATATGGTGGGAAAGAATGCGAACTGTCTGCGTCAGGGTTCCATCTCGTTCCTCATTGCCCAGCATGCCTTCATGCAAGGATACAATTGTGTGGACACCTTGTTCAAAGCCATTGTCTTGAAACAGAAGGTGGATCCCATCAACTACATGCCTATTGAGCTTCTCACTAAAGAGAATGTAGATTTCTACCGTAGAACACAGTTGTAAAAATTGTGTCTATGCAGCAGTCAGCTACCATCAGAATCAACCCTGCCGACACCGTCATCGTCTGTCTGCGTCCCATGCACCAAGGGGAAACCATTGAGGTGAATCATCAGCAAATCACCTTGTTGGAAGATGTTCCCATAGGACATAAAGTGCTTATTCGTGACACAAAGAAAGGCGAAGACATCATCAAATACGGCTATCCCATCGGTCATGTCTGCCAAGACCTGAAGGCAGGTCAGTGGGTTAATGAGCACAACCTCGCTACGAACCTGACGGGTAAGCTGACCTACGAATATCATCCTGTAGATGTAAAGACAAACACCCTACCCGACCACCGTACGTTCAACGGCTATGTCCGCAAGAATGGCGATGTGGGAATCAGAAACGAAATATGGATTGTCCCCACTGTGGGATGTGTCAATGGCGTGGCAGAACGACTGGCCCGTCAGCTGAAAGAAGAAACAAAACTCGAAGGGATTGATGCGGTCTATGCATGGCATCACAACTACGGTTGTTCGCAGTTGGGAGGTGATCATGAGAACACCCGTAAGATTCTACGAGACATCGTATTACATCCCAACGCTGGAGCAGTACTTATCGTATCTTTGGGCTGTGAGAACAACCAGCCGGATGCGTTTATGGAGTTGTTAGGTGACTATGACAAAGAGCGCATCAAACTGTTGGTCACACAACAAGTGGAAGGTGATGAAGTAGAGGCTGGCATGAAGATTCTACGCGAACTCTATCAGCTAGCCAAGAATGATCAACGACAGTCGTGCCCCATCCATGAACTACGTGTTGGTTTGAAATGCGGTGGTTCTGACGGACTCAGTGGTATCACGGCCAATCCCCTTGTTGGATGCTTCAGCGACTATCTCGTAGGACAAGGTGGAACGAGTGTCTTAACCGAGGTTCCTGAGATGTTCGGTGCTGAAACCATCTTGATGAACCGTTGCGAGAATCAGGAACTGTTTGAGCAGACCGTTTGTCTAATTAATGATTTCAAGGATTATTACCTTTCTCATGGTGAACCCGTTGGCGAGAATCCCTCTCCGGGAAACAAGGCTGGAGGTATATCTACGTTAGAAGAAAAAGCACTCGGTTGTACGCAAAAATGCGGAAGTATGACTGTGAAGGGTGTATTGGGTTATGGTGACCGTCTGAAGAGCAAAGGACTGAACCTGCTCTCTGCCCCGGGTAACGACTTGGTTGCATCCACTGCACTGGCAGCATCAGGTTGTCAGATGGTACTTTTCACCACAGGTAGAGGCACACCTTTCGGCACCTTCATCCCCACCATGAAGATCTCCACCAACAGTGAGCTGTATCATAAGAAGCCGAAATGGATTGACTTCAATGCCGGAGCGTTGTTAGAGGGACAGTCGATGGATGCCCTACTCGACGCGTTCATTGACAAGATCATTGCCATTGCCAATGGCGAGAAGACACATAACGAAGAAAATGACTACCGCGAAATAGCCATCTTTAAAAACGGTGTAACATTATAATGCGCATAAGTAATAAGCAAGGACTATTGGCTTTGTCACCACTATTGGTGTTCATTGTCCTTTACCTCGTCACGAGCATCATCGCACGCGACTTCTACAAGGTGCCTATTACCGTAGCGTTTATGATCTCCAGTATCTATGCTGTAGCCACCTCGTGGAACTTCCCCTTGCCCAAGCGCATTGATATGTTCAGTAAGGGAGCTGGCACGAGTAACATGATGATGATGCTTTGGATCTTCGTGCTGGCAGGAGCCTTTGCCAACTCTGCCAAAGTGATGGGAAGCATTGATGCCACCGTGAACCTTACCTTGATGGTGTTACCTGGAAGCATGATCATGGCAGGACTCTTCCTGGCCGCCTGCTTCATCTCCCTGAGCATCGGAACGAGTGTGGGAACGATCGTGGCATTGGTTCCAATTGCAGCAGGACTCGCTGGTTCAACGGGAGTGAGCATCCCCATGATGACGGCTGTAGTGGTGGGTGGAGCCTTCTTTGGTGATAACCTCTCGTTCATCTCAGATACAACGATTGTGGCAACGAGTACACAGGGCTGTAGGATGAGTGATAAGTTCCGTGTGAATTTCTTCATTGTGATGCCCGCTGCACTGATCATCTTCGTCATCTATATCTTCGCAGGTTCAGGCATACAATCACCAACTGATATTCCGACAGTGGAGTTCACCAAGGTGATTCCTTATCTTGTGGTATTGGTTTGCGCCATCTTCGGCATGAATGTGATGGCCGTGCTCACCATAGGCATCATCCTGACTGGAGTGATTGGAATGGTGAATGGCACCTACGACCTCTACGGATGGTTCGGCTCAATGGGCGACGGAATCATTGGTATGAGTGAGCTGATCATCGTCACTATGCTTGCGGGTGGATTATTGGAAATAGTCAAGGCCAATGGTGGTATTGATTATATCATCTCCAAGATGTCAACACATATCAAGAGCAAACGCGGGGCTGAACTCTCCATTGCCGGATTAGTGGCCGTCACGGATATCTGTACAGCTAATAACACCGTGGCCATCATCACCGTGGGAGGTATTGCCAAGCAGATTGGAGATAAGTTCGGGGTGGACAACCGTAAGTGTGCCAGTATCCTTGATACCTTCTCATGCTGTATGCAAGGTCTGATCCCCTATGGAGCACAGATGTTGATGGCCGCAGGACTGGCACAGCTGAACCCCATCCAGATTATACCTTATTTATATTACCCTCTCGCTACAGGCATTGTTGCCCTGCTCGCTATTCTATTCAGGTATCCCAAACGTTACAGCTGATCATCCATGAGTAAGTCAAGTATTATCAATAGGAATTTCTTCCGTATCCTACGTGCTGGAGCTTTCGACGACTATGAAGTCGTGGAACCCATGTCAGCCTTTAAGTGGAAACGACTGATACAGATCGGTGAGGTACAGCATGTCCTCCCCTACATTGCCCGTGGCTTTTCTCAACATGCGGATGATCGTCAGCTAACCTATACCGAATCCCTTCGTCAGGAGGTGGAAAGAATCAGCGATCAAAAGATCCCTTCCATTGATTCCTCATTGCTTGCTATTACGAAAGAGGAGCCCCAGCTGACGAATTTCTTGTCGAAACGAAAACTGAAGAAACTACGTAAGAAGGAACAGAACAGCGATGATTGCTCTGAAGAAACGTTGCAGATGCTCAACATCATCATTCACAATGTGAACCAGACGCTCTCCAAGGGAATATCCCTGCAGGGCATCATTGAGATGGGACGGTTTCTGAGAATCAAGGGTGACAAGGTTGACTTTGTAAAACTCGAGCAGTGGCTACATCAGTTGGGTATTACACGCCTAGCTAGTCTGCAGGGAAGTATCCTCATAGAAGTATTCCATTTCGATATTGATGAGATTCCATTCATGCAGAAAGAGGAAAAGGCCGCATCGAAACTGACGCAACGTTCGTTGACACATACCGCTACAGACACCGCAGAGAACTGGCATTTCAGAATGCGCACCAATGGTATGGTAGAGAATAACAGTCGTGTATTGCGCAGAAACCTTCGTAGAAGCATGCGCTATATGCGGTACAACCCCGTGGAAACCATCAGTAGCTTCATGGCGAACTTCGCCAGAAGTCTTTCTGAGATTGAAGAATAGTCGTTAAGGATAAAAAAATCTTCAGTTCATTGCAAAATTACAAATTTTCTTTGTAATTTTGCACGTATGAATGATCTGAAGAAACTATTATTGGTCATTTTCACCATTATTTCAACAAGCATTTACGCACAGGGAAACTATATCCTATGCGAAGATACTTGTACGCATATTCATGGCATCGACCTCAGTCATTACCAGGGTCAAGTATTCTGGGAGACGGTTGGTGAGAACACGAAGATGCAGTATGTGTATCTGAAAGCTACTGAAGGTGGAGACCGCATTGACGATAAATACGCACAGAATATCGAATTGGCTCATCGCTACGGATTAAAGGTAGGAAGCTACCATTTCTTCCGTCCGAAGTCAGAGTTACAGAAACAGTTGGATAACTTCAAGGCACAGTGCCGTCCAGGCGATCAGGATCTGATTCCAATGATCGACGTAGAGTCAACGGGTAACCTACCCCATGAGCAGTTCATCGACTCACTGATGCAGTTCCTCGTAATGGTAGAACAGGCATACCGTCAGAAACCGCTGATTTACACAGGCAGGAATTTCTACAACAAGAACCTGCTGGGAATGATCGATGATTATCCACTGATGGTGGCCATGTACGCCGACGAGCCTCCGGTACTGGCAGACGATCGTGACTACTTGATATGGCAATATACGGCAAAGGGAAGAATCAACGGCATCAACACCTACGTGGACAAAAGCAGGTTCATGGGAAGGCATAGCATGCGTGAAATCCGTTTCCGGCACCGTTAGCCACAAACAATATAAGAACAAACAACAAACACTATGGCAATCATCAAATGTCCAGAATGTGGACATCAAATCAGTGACAAGGCGCCCACATGTCCAAGTTGCGGCGTGGAGATAGCCGGCAAGGTGATCAGATGCCCTGAATGTGGTGAAATATATCTCAAGGAAGAAGATTTGTGTCCTCATTGCCACCGACCGACACGGGGACATACAACCATCAGCACGCCTGTACAAACCGTAACGGAACCCGTTGCCCCTGCCATCATCGCACCGGTGATGAATGAAGTGACTCCTAAGGTGGCAGCGCCGAAGGAGGCACCGACAACACCTCCCACACCGCCTAAGAAGAAGAAAAGCAAGGCAGCCATCATAGTTTCTTTCGTTATTGCCCTGCTCATCTTCGGTACATGTTATTATATGTACAACCAGGCACAGGAGAACCGCGAGAACGAAGAGTTCGAGATTGCCATGCGAAGCACTGAACCGCTAATTCTGCAAGGCTACCTTGATACGTTCAAAGATGCGCCCCAGGAACATCGCGACAGCATTGAGGCTCATCTGAAAGCCCTCAAGCAGGCAGATCTCGACTGGACCAATGCACTGAATAGTAATTCCAAGGCCATACTGATGGAATACCTTAATAAATATCCAGGTACAACCCATCGTCAGTTGGCTATGCATAAGATTGACTCCATCGACTGGGTACAGAGCAATAACATCAATACCCCCGAATCGTATCAGTCGTATATGACTGACCACCCCGATGGTGACCACTATGATGAGGCAGAAGAACAGATGAAGAAGCTCAAGGCACAAGATGTGTCACCCGAAGAGAAGAATCTCGTATCTACTGTGTTCCATAACTTCTTTGTGGCTATTAACGAAAAAGACGAGACTTCTCTGCAGAATACCGTGGCTGAAGAGATGACACTGCTCAATAAGGAGAACGCCACCAAGGGCGACATTGTTGATCTGATGGACAAGCTCTATAAAGAAGATGTGGTAAAGATGATCTGGCGACTCCCTGGTAACTACGACATCAAGAAACGGGAAGTGGCAAACGACAGATACGAATACAACGTGAGCTTCTCAGCCAATCAGGACGTGGAATATACTGATGCATCGAAAAATGGCTCGAACAAGTATAAGATCAATGCTACCGTCAATCCCGACGGTAAGATCTCACTCTTCAAGATGATCAAGATCGTGGAATGATTGTCAGAAGAAAGAAATTTGAAAATATTTCGAAAAATGTTTGGCCATGTCAAAATAAAGCATTACCTTTGCACTCGCATTTGAGGAGATACCCCTCGGTTTCTAACACGAAGCATTCTTGGAAGGATGGGTGAGTGGCTGAAACCAGCAGTTTGCTAAACTGCCGTACGGGTTCCC
>JBGUJY010000075.1:0-8176 GCA_045114185.1 Prevotella sp.
TTCGACCAATGAAACTTCCACTGTCCGTCGAGACTCACAATTTCCTTACAATCTTTCCATTTTGATGGAAGTTGCAACGTGGCATGATACGGCAGTTTGTTAATACCCAATACGGCAGAATTCTCCCAATCGAGAGTCGTTTGTGCCTGTGCTGTTATTGTCAGGACTGATGCTAAGATCAATAATGTTTTTTTCATTTATTTATTGTGTTATTACTTCGAAATCACCGAAGGACATGCGGTCACCTTCTGCCATGTGATCAGCATCAAGGCGGAGAATCTTTGCTTTGACTGGAGCCGCGAACTTAATGGTCTGCCAGATGGGATTATTGATGATGTTCGAGAATTCTCCCGAAGCTATCTTCTGCCAATCATGCCAGTTGTTGGAGGCCCATAGAGTGTAGTGAGTCACCAATCCTTCGCGCGTGTTCTTGGGTGGCAGATATAGGAAGGCGGTGATGGTCTGCTCGGTGTCCCAGTCAATCATCATTTGTTTGGGATTGCTGAAGAAATAATGAAGGTTGCTGCTACGCTTCTCGCCGCTATTAGGGATATCTGCTGTCAGTTCTGGGGCAAGATAAACAGAGGTTCGCTTGATGATGGGTTCACACTTTGCTTCAATGATTGTAAAGCGCAGTCGGGTAGCCGTTACATTGGGGAAGCAGATGATGCGACGATGACCAATGGTGGTCAAGCCATCGCCCTGTTCTACGAGTTCATCCTTCAGAGGCATCCATTTCCCGTTAACTTTGGCTTCTAATGAGAACTTTTTCACGCGTTGCCCGTATCGGATGTCCTCCTCGACAACGAACCGGTTGAATGCTGTGGGTTTCTTGAAAGTGATGATAGTTTCATTCCCTACAGTCTTTTTCTTGGCCTTCTGGGCGAGGTCAGTTTTGAATACCTCGTGAATCATCTTGTTGAAGGCAATGCCTCGCAGCGAGTCAGTAGGGTGGATGCGCCCGTTGGGAGCGATGGGAAAGTTCAGCAATAGTGTCGAGTTGCGCCCCACCGATTTATAATAGGTGTCCATCAGTTTCGACAGACTCTTCACATGGGCATTCTCCGCTTCATGATAGAACCACCCGGGACGGATGCTCGTATTCGTCTCACCAGGACACCATACATCGCCATTCTCCACACCATAGTGCAGCATGTGCCAAGGTGTGTCGCCCTTGCTGGGCATCAGGCTCCAGTTTGTCTCGCCCACATTGCCGGCTTCTGTTCCCACCCAGCGTAGGTCACCACGGTCGCCCCCATCGTTCCAGATGACGGCATTCGGTTGTAACTCACGAATCATGTGGAAGGTCTCTGCCCACCCATAGTAGGTTTTCCCGTCAATCCTTCGCGTCTCGTTAGCCCCGCCATACCATCCATCGCCACCATTGGCTCCGTCGAACCACACCTCGAAGATGTCGCCATAGTCGGTGAGCAGTTCGCGCAGTTGGTTACGGAAGTAGGTCACGTATTCCGGCTTGCCATAGTCTTTATGATTTCTGTCCCACGGCGACAGATAGACGGCAACCTTCAGCCCCTCCTCTCTGCAGGCCTCAGCCAGTTCGCGTACCACGTCGCCTTTGCCATCTTTCCAAGGAGTGTTCTTCACCGAGTATTCCGTATATTTTGAGGGCCACATGCAGAAGCCGCAGTGATGCTTGGCAGTAAAGATGATGCCTTTCATGCCAGCCTGCTTGCAGACGCGCGCCCACTGCCTACAATCAAGGTCTGAAGGGTTGAACAGCTTCAGGTCTTCATTGCCGTAGCCCCACTCCTGGTCGGTATAGGTATTCATCGAGTAGTGGATGAAGGCATACATCTCCATCTCCTGCCACTGTAACTGGTTGGTTGTTGGCACAGGACCGCAGGAAGAAGGAGTTTGTGCGTGTAAAGTAAAAGTCACCGCACACACAAAGATCGTTACTATTCTTTTCATAGGGAAGCAGTAATACTCACTTGTTAATGACCAAAACGAAGCCACCTCGCGGTTGACAGCTGATCTGCTTGGGCAGTATGTTTGTGGTGCTAATCTGCCAATGATCATTGGCATCGTCGGTAAACATCTGAATCTTCTTCCATTTCTTACCCAAGAAGCTGAGGTTGGTAACGAGCGTTTGTGGATCGTCCTTTCCGTTGATGCCAGCTACATACCAGGTTTTTCCACTTCTTCGAGCCAGTACGGCACTCTCACCGGGATAGCCACTGATATAGCGTGTTTCATCCCATACGGTGGGCAGCTTTCCTAAGAATGACTGTACCTCTTGAGGCTGAGCCAGGAAGCTCTCCGGACGGTCGGCTAGGTGCTGTAAGCCACTCTCGTAGAGTACGGTGAGTGCCAGCTCATGACCCTTTGAAGTGATATGCGGATGCTGTGAATCGCTGAAGGCACAAGGGGTATAGTCCATCGGACCGATGACATTTCGTGTATAGGGCAGTGTGGCGTTATGACTAGCCGCCTTTTTCGTAAAGTGAGGCACGTTGTTGTACCACTCAGCACCATAGACGCCTTCCGTGGAGAGCAGGTTGGGATAGGTGCGCTGCCATCCGCGAGGAATAGGTGCACCATGGAAGTTCACCAATAGATGATGACGGGCAGCACTCTCCAGCAGATCCTGACAGTAGTCCATGTTTGCTTGCGTGTCGCCGCTGAAGAAGTCGATCTTCACACCAGCCACTCCGATCTTCTCGCACCATGCAAACTCTTTCTCGCGATCCTCGGGCTTGTTCAGACGGTACTTAGGACCAGGAGCGCCATTCACCCAACCAATGGATGAGTTATACCATATCAGCGGTTTGATACCCTTGGAGATAGCATATTTCACAGCATCCTCGATAGTCTTTCCCTCGTTGCTGGCCAACTTGTCCATCTCATCCCATTCAGCGTCGATAAGCACATAGGGCAGATGTAGCGTAACGGCCATATCCACATATTTCTTGATGATATTGTAATCGTTCGAACCATGGTTGTTCGCCCAATAAATCCAAGACACCACACCGGGCTTGATCCAACTGACATCCTTCAGTTTCGATGGTTCGCTGACATCCGTCACCAGTGTTGATTGTACGATGTCGGCCAGCTTACCGATGATGACGACGCGCCAAGGTGTATGCCAGTCGCCTGTCAGCAATAGGTCGTTCTGATCCTGCTTAACGTTGAACACCTCACCGTTATTGAAAAGACTTGAAGCGCTCTGACGACGTTCGATGTTGGCCTCGGTGATAAGAGCAAACACACCGTCAATAGGCTCCATCAGCAACGGATACCCCCAGTGGGTGTTAATGTCCTTTTGAACCATCGAACCGCCAAAGCCGCCCAATGTCTTCACATTGGCAGTGGTCGTCATCGGGAAGAAACCCTCGTAGCCGTCGCTCCACTGCTGCATCCAGCGTTTTGTTCCCTCTGGGATGATGTAAGCTGTATGCTCTTCAGGTATCTTGCTGTTCTGTAAGTTCGTATATTCATAGCGGAAGGCGATGCCATCGTTGTAGAATCGCATCACGATCTTCGCGTTTGGTCCGATAGATGCCTGATACTCATTGGCTTTGTTGGTACAATGCAGTCGCTTACCCTCCAGCATCAGGTAGTCATCCTTCACATTCTTGGCAAACTTCAAATTGGCATATTCAATATTAGCCAGTTCGAGCACTTGCTGCTTCTTGTAGTTAATAACGAGTTTCTTGTCAATGATCTTAGCCGACAAATTGCCGTTGGGTGATGAAACCTTCTGTGCGTTCATCACGAGGGTTACACCACATAAGAAGATAGTTGCAATAAGTTTCTTCATATTTTTGATATCGATATTTTCTGCAAAGTAAGTAAAAATATTATAATAATCAAAATTCTACATCGATATTTGTCGATTTTATCCTATCCGATGTCGTTTTTCTCGATGATTATCCGTAACTTTGAACCCCAATAGAATTGCATGATGAATTTATCCGTTGATCAGCTTCATCTTCTGACACTTCATGTAGGCTTTGCCCAACATGACGGTGACTGGAACTGGAAGCATGTTCGTAGTCCGTTTGCCCGTCTGTATTATGTAACAGAAGGGGAGGCTCAGGTAGGTATAGGTTCCAATTACTATACCCTCACGCCAAACCATCTTTATTTCATCCCCGCCTTTACGGAGCACAGTTATGTATGCAAAGCTTCGTTCTCACATTACTATATACATATCTACGAAGACCAACAGCGAGGAATGCGCGTGCTTGATGACTATTCATTCCCTGTTGAGGTGGATGCTTCGCCTACAGATCTTGAACTGATCAAACGGCTCTGTGCTATCAATCCTTTTCTGAGACTACCGGCGTCGAATCCGCAGGCCTATGACAATCATCCGGCACTGGTCGGTAACATTCGTCTGAACCAGCAACGTCCTTTCCACGACAAGATGGAGTCACGGGGTATCTTATATATCCTGATGTCGCGTTTCTTCAAGCAGGCGGTGCTCAAAGAAGAGGTGAAGGATAATCGTGTTCATCAGACGATGGTCTATATTCGCAAGCATCTGGACAGTCATTTGGATATTGATATGCTAGCCGACAAAGCCTGTATGTCGAAGGATCACTTCATCCGCGTGTTCAAAAGAGAAACAGGACAGACGCCTAATGTGTATATCACCAAGCGCAGATTGGAGAAGGCAGAACTGGCGCTTGTCACCTCCGACCTGTCCATCAAGGGTATTGCAGAGATGCTGGGATATCACGACTATTCCTATTTCAACCGTGTGTTCAAGCAGAATGCGGGAATCACTCCCCAGCAATATCGAGAGAAACACCAGAAGTGAATAGACAGAGCATCCACAAACAATGACAGGAAATCCAAAAAATCGTATTATTTGTCAAATTCGTATTAAATACGACAGTTTGTCAAATAATTCCTTCAAATTGTAAACACATTATTCACAAAAAAGTGTATCTTTGCACCGAATTTCTAAAAACTACATTTATGAAGAAGCTATTTCTATTTTTGATGCTCCTGTTAGGAACACTAACAGTAAGTGCTGAGGAATACACCTATCTGACCTTCGAGATGACCGACGGGGCTAGGGTATCTGTATCCACATCATCTTTAACCATTTCCGTCTCGGGATCTACATTGAAAGCAGGCGACCGGTCGTTTACCATCTCGAACCTGAGCAAGATGTATTTCTCAACCCATGACGAATCAACAGGCATCGAAACACTCTATATTTCTGACTGGAATGAGATAACTGACATATACGACCTGAATGGCAGGAAGGTAACCAAAGACCAGATGAAGAATGGTGTATATGTGGTGCGTAGCAAGAATGGAACCCATAAAATGGCAGTGAAACAATGAAAAAGATAATGACTCTCCTTGCCGTAGTGCTCGTCGCCCTTACGGCATCAGCTCAGACGCTGAATATGACGATAGGTAATGTGACTTATCAGTTCCCTGCTTCCCAAACAGGTACGATGATCTTCTCCGGAGGTAACACTGTAACCATTATGGGTAAGGCATTCAAGCTCAGCGATGTAAGTAGCATTATTGTAGATAATACTGAAGTAACCGATGGTACTGTCAGCGTTGTATATGAAGGTTCATCAGCCAAGGTATATGTGGCTGGTAATATTGCCCAGTATGTCACCCCCGCTATCAGAGGAGCCCATGTATCCATCGATCAGAGTAGCGCAGTGGGTGAGGAGATTACCTATACGCTGTCGGGTTCATCATCCGACGGTGAGTTCTACTGCACAGGTTACTATAAGTCTACCGTTGAACTGAACGGTTTGACGCTGACCAACTCTTCTCCTGTTTATAGCGGTGCTGCTGTGTGCATCCAGAATGGTAAGCGCATCAAGGTAAAGGTGGTTACTGGTACTACCAATACGCTTGTTGATGCAGCTAGCGGTTCACAGAAGGGTGCTCTTTATATCAAGGGACATGCCGAGTTTGCCCAGAAGGGTACGCTCAATGTAAAGGGTAACGTGAAGCATGCCATCAAGACCGGTGAGTATTTTACCCTCAAGAATGCCACCATCAACGTGACATCTGCTGTAGGCGATGGCATCAACTGTAGCCAGTTCTTCTTAGTGGAGAGCGGCGAGATCAATATCAGCGGTGTTGAAGATGATGGTATCCAGTGCGACCTCGAAGGCGATAAATCGACAGGTGAGACTACCGATCATGATGATGAGGACAGTGGTAATATCTACATTAATGGCGGTACGATTAACGTGAACTGTCCGGCCACGAAATCCGAAGGCATCCAGTGTGAAGGAGCTATTCAGATTACCGACGGTCATGTCACTGTCAACAGTTACGACGATGGCATCAATGGTGGGGGAGATATCACCATCAGTGGCGGTTATGTCTATGCCCGCTCAACCAACAATGACGGTATTGATGCCAACGGTAACTGCTATATCAAGGGTGGTGTGATCTATGCCATTGGCGGAAAAGAGCCGGAAGTGGCTATCGATGCTAATAGTGAGAAGCAGAAGAAGCTCTACATCCAAGGCGGTACAGTCATTGCTGTCGGTGGTATCGAGAACGGAGCCAGCATCTCAGGCGGAACATGTATGTCAACTACCTCGTGGGCAGAGAACAGCTGGCATGCCCTGTATAATGGCAGTAATCTCGTACTGGCTTTCAAGACACCGAGTAAATCTTCTTCAGGTGGCGGTCCTGGCGGTGGTGGTAACCAACAGCTCGTTGTGTATACCTCATCCACACCAGCTTTGCAGTCGGGCGTGACTGTCAGTGGAGGTACAGAGTACTTTGGTGGTATGGCCAATGTCGGCGGTTCTATCAGTGGTGGTTCCCAGGTCTCGCTGAACAACTACAGCGGTGGTGGCAGAGGACACTAAATAAGGTATTCCATGCGAATTGACAGACAGACGTTCGATGGGGTTCAGACTCCGGTATATGTATTGGAAGAGGAACTGCTGCGCAGAAACCTGCAGTTGATTGCGGGGGTTGCTAAGGAGGCTGGGGTGGAGATCATCCTGGCCTACAAAGCATATGCGCTGTGGAAGACTTTCCCCATCTTCCGCGAATATATCCATGCCACGACCGCCAGTTCGTTGTATGAGGCGCGCTTGGCTGCGGAGGAGTTTGGGGAGAAAGCACATACCTATTCGCCTGCCTATACCGATAAGGACTTTGACTACATCGTGCGCTGTTCCAGTCATCTCACCTTCAATTCACTCTCGCAATACGAACGTTTCCATGAACGCACAGCAGGGAAGTGCTCCATCGGCTTGCGTATCAATCCTAGATACTCTGAGGTGGGCACGGAACTCTATAACCCTTGCGCGCCAGGAACACGGTTCGGTGTAACTGCCGACAAGCTGCCGAAGCAGTTACCGAACGATATCGAGGGCTTCCACTGTCATTGTCATTGCGAGAGTGGCTCCGATGTGTTCGAACGTACACTGGTACATATTGAGGAGCAGTTCGCGCCGTGGTTTCCCCAACTGAAATGGATCAATTTCGGTGGTGGACATCTCATGACGAGAAAGGACTACGACGTTCCTCTCCTTATTAATATATTAAAGGGATTCAAGAAGAGGTATCCCAACCTGCAGGTCATCCTCGAGCCAGGTAGCACCTTCGGTTGGCAGACCGGTCCGCTAGTGGCCGAAGTAGTGGATGTGGTGGAGGATCAGGGTATCCGCACCGCCATCCTCAACGTCAGCTTTACCTGTCATATGCCCGACTGTCTTGAAATGCCTTACTATCCCGAGGTGAGAGGTGCACAGCATGTAGAGGATTCATTCATGACACCCAATTCCACATCCCATCTCTATCGTTTAGGTGGCAATAGTTGTCTGAGTGGTGATTATATGGGTTACTGGCAGTTCGACCATGAGCTGAGGGTAGGAGAGCGCATCATCTTCGAGGATATGTTGCATTACACCACGGTGAAGACCAATATGTTCAACGGCGTGCCTCATCCGTCCATTGCCTTCCTCCATGCAGACGGTGAACTGGAAATGCTGAGGGAATACAGTTACGCCGACTATAAAAATCGCATGGATTGAAAAAAAAGCAGGAAAAGTTTTGCAGGTTCGCAGAAAATGTGTACCTTTGCATCCGCAATCGAGAGAGATGGCTTTAAAACATGCGGAAATAGCTCAGTTGGTAGAGCACAACCTTGCCAAGGTTGGGGTCGCGGGTCCGAGTCCCGTTTTCCGCTCCACATTCTGAA
>JBGUJY010000076.1:0-30068 GCA_045114185.1 Prevotella sp.
CTCGAACCCACGACATTCAGAACCACAATCTGACGCTCTAACCAACTGAACTACGGGCACCATGTACCGCTTTACTTCGATGAACGAAGAGCCTTTTGGCGTTTAGCGGGTGCAAAGATACGGGATTTATTTGAGATGGCCAAATAAATCCCGCTATTTTTTGTATTTATTTCTTTGCAGGTGCGGCAGGTGCTGCGGGAGCAGCATCCTTAGCAGGTGCAGCCTCCTGTGCGGCAGGTGCATCTTGTTTTGTCTGACTGGCACCGAAGCCCGGAAGGTTGTTCGGATTGGTCTGCGGCTGCTCAGTAGCAACATTCTCGAGCACGCTCTGAGAAGAAGAAGCTGTAGGAGCAACATAAGCACAAAGAACGCTGAGTACAACCATGGCAGCTGCCAGTGTCCAAGTGGCCTTCTCAATGACATCGGTAGTCTTGCGGACGCCCATGATGGCATTGGAAGATGCGAAGTTTGAGGCTAAGCCACCACCCTTCGATTCCTGGATGAGCACGATGCCGATCATCAGCAGTGCAGCCAGGACAATCAATACGACGAATAAAGTGTAAATGCTTGTCATTTTCTTTTACATATTTTTGTTATTGTTTATAATCAATTTCTCTAAGAAACGAATTTGGTCTGCAAAGTAAGCATTTTTTTTTGGATAAATCAAATTTAAACGCTTAATAATTTCCAAAGCCTTTGAATATCTGCCTTGTTTTATATAAATTCGGGCTAAAGTTTCGGTAAAATAGCCTTCATCGGTGGAATTTTCTTCAATTATTTCTTCTTCTTCGAGTTGTGGCGAGAATTCCAGATTTTCTTTCAGATCAAAATTTCCACCTTCGTTGTTTATGAAATTATCGATCAAATCTTGTCCTCTCATACTGGGTTGCTCTGCCTGATTTTGGTTCTCTTCTTCCGTCTCGAGGAGATAGGCCACATAGTCAACGGCAGCGTCGGCTGGGGTAGGCTTACGCTTGCTCTTGCCCGATGCTTGTTCATCAACCACAGGCAGGGTGTCGAGGAAGCGGTCGATGAGGGATATCGTACGGTTCTCATGCTCATCAGCAGGTGCCTGCCCTTCGGCACTGCTTGCATGGGCGTTGTTCCGGGAGTGGATTTTGTAGTGCCCAGCCTCCACGAGGTTGAAGATGGTCTTGCGGTCGGTGATATAGATCGCAGCCCTTCTGAGTTCCTCATCGAAGGTAGGATCGTGCAGCAGGTACAGGTTCTGGAGCATGAGCAGTCGAGCCGTCTGGTAGTACGGATACATGGCCAGCAGGGAACGCAGGTCGTAGAGCGTTTCCTTGTCGAGCAACTCGGGGTGTTTGATGAGGTGTTCTATGTCCATTACCAGTCTGCTACAGTAGCGTTGAATATTTGATCTACGATATCTTTCGAGAGTTGTGTAACGAGTTCCTCCTGTACGCTGTTGAGGCTCTGGGTGGTCTCGTATGATTTGCTGGAACTGAACTGCTGTTCAAAATCCTTTGCGTGGTTCTTATTGTTGGTGAACCTCACGGTGACGGTCATGGAAAGCTCCGTCATGGCAGAGTGTCCTTCTGCGGTGACCGACTTATTCCGTTGTTCATATTTGGAGATCTCTCCTTCGATGACGAGGTCGCCGTTCTTCTTCACCTGTTGCAGTTTGGTGTGACTGGAGAACTCATCCTTGAGTCGGTTGTTGAAGATACCAGCCATAGGTCCCCAAACATAATTAGAGCGGATGGGGAAGTCGGCTATCGTGATGGTCTTGGTTTCATTGTAGTCGATGCTGGCACCCGAGAAGGAGTAGCCTTTGAAGGCACACGACGAGAACAACAGCGAACTCATACACAAGATGAGCATGATGCATTCCAGACCATACTGCTTGATGCGACGGTAGAGGGTGCGGTCGGAGATGCCCAGTTCTGCTGCGGCCTTCTTCCTGTTTCCCTTGTTACGTTCCAAGGCTTTCTCTACCATCTGTCGTCCGATATTCTCCAGATTGAGTGTCTCAGGCTCCGTCTTGATCTCCTCAGCCACCGCATCTTCGGTCTTCAGAGGCTCGTTGAAGGAGTCGATATGCGACTGTGAATCGATAATCGTTGGAATCTTCTGCACCGCAGTGGGCGAGGGGATGAAACTGGCGTTGCGGGCATCGTCGAGCTGCTTGCGGAGGTTGTTCATGTCACGACGAAGATCAGACAGCTCACCTCCCAGTTTCTGCAGTACCTGGTAGAGTGCCTCGCGCTCGTTCTCATAGCTGTGCCTTCCGCCACTCGAGGGGATGGTGGCCAGCATGGTGCTCTCGGTATCGTGGGGGATGAAATGGTTGAGTGCCTCGGCGGTAATCTCGCGCTCCTGACTCAGTACCGACATCTGCTCGGTGATGTTCTTCAGTTGTCTGACATTGCCCGGCCATTTGTAGTGCAGCATCATCTGACGCGCCTCTTCGTTGAGCGTAATCTTGGGAAGACGGTATTTCTCGGCCATCTGCAAGGCAAAGAGACGGAACAGCAGAATGATGTCTTCGCCTCTCTCACGCAATGGCGGCATCTGGATGGGTACCTGGTTCAGACGATAGTAGAGGTCCTCGCGGAAGCGTCCTTCGCTGATGGCCTTCTGGATATTCACGTTCGTGGCAGCCACCACCCTGACATCGGTCTTGCGGATCTGTGTACCGCCCACACGGATATACTCGCCATTTTCCAGTACACGGAGCAGACGGGCTTGTGTGGCCATGGGCATTTCACCAACCTCGTCGAGGAAGATGGTACCCTTGTCGGCTACGCCGAAATAACCTTCGCTCTCGCCAATGGCACCGGTGAAGGAGCCTTTCTCATGACCGAACAGTTCGCTGTCGATCGTTCCTTCGGGGATAGAGCCACAATTGATGGCGAAATACTTCTCACGGCGGCGGGGGGAATTGTCGTGAATGACGCGGGGAAGGATCTCTTTTCCTACACCGCTCTCTCCGACGATGAGTACGCTGAGATCAGTCGGTGCCACCTGAAGGGCGACATCGAGTGCGCGGTTCAACCCAGGACTGTTACCCACGATGTTGTACCGCTGTTTGATTCTCTGTAGTTCAGACGTATTCATAATCGCTGACAAAATTACGCATATTATTTTATATAACTGCAAAAATGGCAGTTAATTTTTGTTTTTAGGACTGTTTGCCTTGCCGAGTTTGATTAGCATCAAACCGATGGCTGTCCATATCAATTCACGCACTCTGACGATCAGTGCCACGAAGATACCTGCACTGGCCGTCATTCCCAGTCCGTTAACCGACATCAGAAAACCGCCTTCCCTGCCGCCTAACTGCAGAGGCATGAAGAAGAGCATGTTGGCAAAAAGACTGGTAAAGGCGAGGATGAGAACGCACTGGATGAAATTCACGCTGGGCATGAGTACCATGAGGATGAACAGGATCTCGAGGGCAGATACCACACGACAGGCGATTTCCAGGATGACAGCACCAAGGAAGGTGCGCGGATTCTGGTTATGCAGGGCCGCAATCTGAAGATCCACGTTGTCGAGCTGTTCTTTGTGCGCTTCGATGAAACCTCGTGCCCATTTCTTCGCACCGGGGATATGACGCAAGAAGTTCATCAGTCGTAGGGCCAGTCCTTTCTTATAACCTTTGAGGAAGAACCAGATGCCCGCGAGGCAGAACAGCGTCACCAATCCCAACACCATTCCCATGAAAACGGTCATGGGTTGTGTTATTATATATAATAAGGTGGCGAGCAACCAGAACCATAGATGACTGTAGATATGGGTCATCACGTAGAGAATGACGGATGAGGAGGCTCGTTCTGTTCCGATCTTAGGCGATAGTTCCATGATGCGGTAAGGCTCTCCACCCATCAGTCCACCGGGTGTGGCATAGTTCAGCGCAAAGCCCGAGATGGTAATCTTGTACAGCCACCAGAAGCTGACGGGTGATGATTGCTTGACTGGGTGCATATTGTCTTCCTGACTCTTGATAATGATGTACCAAGCTGCGGTATTGAAAATATAAAGTACAGCCCATAGGGCTACCACGGCGAAAAACCAGTAGCCGGCATGGCGCAAACCTTTCCATACTTCGGCGAAGTCGAGTTGTGTCACCATGATGGTGAGTACGACGAGGCCGAAGATGAAGAAGATATTCTGATACTTGTTCTTAGAGAGAGCCACAGGTCAGGTAGGTGTATTAATTCTTCTCTGTCTTGGCCTTGGGAATGGCGAACCGAACCTTCTCGCTGTCATCGCGTTTCTCGTGATAGAGCTTAGGTAGCGGGTTGGCACTGGAAGTATCGGAGACATGACGATGACGGGCAACGTCGATGGCCAGATAGATGGCATGACGGAAAGAGGTCTCATCGGTCAGTCCTTTTCCTGCCAGACTCAAGTCGTAGTTAACAGCAGGACTTGTCCGGATAATGGGCAGACCAGCGGTGTAGCATACTCCTTCGCCCATGTCGATGGTTCTGAACGGAGCCAGTCCTTGATCATGGTACATGGCCAACACGCCATCAAATGCCTCGTACATTCCGTTACCGAAGAAGGTATCGGCAGGGTAGGGACCGAATGCCTGAATACCCTTCGCCTCCAGTTCTGTAATGGCGGGGATGATGATTTCCTGCTCCTCCTTTCCTACAGGAGCATCTTTGGTGTTACAGGGATTCAAGGCGAGGATGGCAATACGCGGGTTGGTGATGATGAAATCACGCTTCAGGGTATTGAAGAACACGCGGGCTTTCTCCACCACTGTTTCCTTTGTGATGGAACCAGCTATATCCTTAACAGGCAGAGGACGGGTGGCCATGCCAACGCGGAGGTGTTCGTTCACCAAGATGGTGAGCGCTTTCTGTCCGTTACCCGCTGTACGCTCTATATAGTCGGTCTGACAGGTAAACGGAAACGCATTATTCTTGATGCTTGAAGGATTCACCGGTGCGGTGACGAGTACGTCGAACAATCCTTTGGCATGGTCGTCAACAGCCCGCTTCAAGGCTTTCAGCGCTGCAGTGCCGGCCTCATCCGACTGCTCTCCCATATCCACCTTGATCTCATCATCAAAGGTGGTAAGCAGGTTCACCTTCCCGTCGTGTGCGTCTTCCGCCTTACTGATAATGGTGAAGTTAGCCTGGATGCCGAGGACATTACGGTGGTAAGCGGCCACCTTAGGCGAACCGTAGATGATTGGGGTACACAATTCAAGAATGGTAGGATCGGCGAACGTCTTGAATATCAGTTCATAGCCGATGCCGTTGGTATCACCGTGCGTGATGGCCACGCGAATTTTCCTATTTTCCATTGTTCTGCGTATTTAATGTATAGAGTGCAGCTTCCAACTGCCTGATCTTGTTTCTCTTCTTCGATTCCGGTGCATAGACGAACGCTTCTGCAACTATCACCGTTGCACGGGCGCTATCATAGATGGCATGTGCCACCAAAGGTCCGCCCATCATATCGTTCTTCATTTCCCACAGACCGCGGATGATCAGTCGTTCCTGGTCCTTTAGCTTGATTCGCTCCTGCGAGATACCGTTTCTGACGGTAGTCATATACATCCCTTCCTCTTCGCCGGGGATGTTTTCTTTCATGATACTGTCTCGCTTAATGATCCACTCCTCTGTGTTGAGATCCTTTGCGGGATACGTATAGAGACAGATGTTCATCATTCCCTGTGCCTGCTGGTTGGAGAACCATACGAACTGTTTACCTTGCTTGCTGGCTGTCAGATCCTCGGGGATGTACATCTCTGTGTTGAACAGTTCCCGGATACTTGTCTGCGCCTTGTCGAGATGATGTGCCTTCAGGTAGTTGAGGGCGGTGCTCATCTCCGAGCGGTTAAGCAGATTGCGCAGTTGTGGACCGATTACCGGCATAGCCTTTCGCAATGCTTCCGCTGTTGGTGCATCAACACTAATTCGCATCTGCGGCTGCGCATCCACGTTTTGAGCATATCTTATCTGCGCCTTCCCGTACTTCGGGTCGATATTCACCCGCACGATGTTACGTGCCAGACGGGTGATGTCTTGATAGCGGTCGTTTGTCACCATAGACACATCGAACGAAGGCTCCCTTTGTGGCAATCCTTCCACATCGATATCGAGGGCGCGGAAGATCATGCTGTCACAGTCGTCTTCCACCACCACCTCATACGGTCGCCCGCCACTCTTGGGGAGAAGCGGATTCCTGCTGTCGCAGGCGACAAGCAGGAGCACGATGAGAAGCCATAAGTTCCTCATGACCGCTGCTCGCTAGATGACTTCTTCGCTGTGGTCAGCAGACCGCAGGCTGCAAAGATATCCTGTCCTCTGCTGGCACGGATGGTGGTGAACACTCCGTGTTGCGTGAGGTAGTTGCGGAACGTCTCCATCTTCTGCTCGCTGGCTCCCTTCAGATCCACATCTGGTATCTGGTGGAAACGGATGAGGTTTACACGACATTCCAGTCCTTTGAGCAGTTGGATAATTGCCCGGGCATGTCGTTCCGAGTCGTTCACACCGCCAAAGACGATGTATTCGAACGAGAGACGGCGCTGATGACTGAAGTCGTAGTTGCGCAGCAAATCTATCACCTCCTGAATACCCATGCCTCGTTCGGCAGGCATCAGTTGCTCCCGTTGCTCGGGCAGGGGAGAGTGAAGACTGATGGCCACATGACAGTCGCTCTCATCGAGGAACCGTTTCAGCTTGTTCTTGATGCCGACGCTACTCACCGTGATGCGCTTCGGACTCCAAGCGTAGCCGTAGTCGGCTGTTAAGATCTCTGTAGCCCGCAGCACATTATCTAAGTTGTCCATTGGCTCCCCTTGTCCCATGAACACGATGTTGGTGAGTTTGTCGCGTTCCGGTAGGGAGTAGATCTGGTTGAGGATGTCGGCAGCGGAGAGGTTCCCTTCGAACCCCTGCTTGCCAGTCTGACAAAACAGACAGTTCATCTTGCAACCGATTTGGGAACTTACGCAGAGCGTTGCCCTGTCGCCATCTGGTATATAGACGGTCTCCACGTACTTCGGCTCGTCGGAGCCACCTACGGGAAAGAGATATTTCTTCGTTCCGTCTTTCGACTCCTGACAATCAGCGGGAGGCATACATCCGATAATGTACTGCTCTTTCAGTCGCTCGCGGTTCGCCTTCGAGATGTTTGTCATGTCGTCGATGTCGGTCACATGCTGTGCATAGAGCCACTTCGCAATCTGTCCGCCTGTAAAGGCAGGCATTCCCAACATCGTCGCCACCTCTTTCAGCTCATGGAGCGACAGTCCTAGCAGTACCTTCTCCATTCCTCCTTCCTTGATATCAATTATTGTACTCCTGCCAACTCTTCACCTTGACATCCTCCAGACTCAGGTCGCAGAATGCTTGGATGAATGCCTTGGCCAGACGGGTATTTGTCAGCAGTGGAATATTATGGTCGATGGCACCACGACGGATGCGGTAGCCGTTAGTCAGCTCACGCTTCGTGTGGTTCTTCGGCACGTTGATGATCAGTTCGAACTTGTGATCGGCAATCATGTCCATTACATTGTTCTCACCATCCTCGTCAGGCCATGACACAACCGTGGCCTTCACGTTGTTCTCGTTGAAGAACTTCGCTGTACCGCCTGTAGCATAGATATCGAATCCGTTCTTGGCCAGCTCACGTACCGGTTCCAAGAGGTCAACCTTTCCTTTCACGCCACCTGAAGAGATCAGTACGCTCTTCTTGGGGATTCTGTAACCTGTAGCAATGAGGGCGTTGAGCAGAGCCTCGTTCAGGTCATCACCCAGACAGCCAACCTCACCTGTAGATGACATATCCACACCCAGTACGGGATCGGCGTTCTGCAGACGGGCGAATGAGAACTGACTAGCTTTTACACCAATGCGGTCTATATCGAACTCGCTTCTGTCGGGCTTCGAGTAGGGTGCGTCGAGCATGATCTTCGTAGCTGTTTCGATGAAGTTGCGCTTCAGGATCTTAGATACGAAGGGGAATGAACGACTGGCGCGGAGGTTACACTCGATAACGCGTACCTGACGGTTCTTGGCCAGGAACTGGATGTTGAACGGTCCGCTAATGTTCAGTTCCTTCGCAATCTTGCGGGCAATCTTCTTGATCTGTCGGATTGTAGAGAAGTAGATATGCTGGGCGGGGAACACCATGGTAGCATCACCAGAGTGCACACCGGCATATTCCACATGCTCAGAGATAGCATATTCCACCACCTCGCCCTTGTCAGCCACAGCGTCGAACTCAATTTCTTTGGTGTCCTGCATGAACTGTGACACCACTACTGGGAACTCCTTCGATACCTCAGTAGCCATATTCAGGAAACGGTGCAGTTCCTCATCGTCATAGCACACGTTCATGGCAGCACCAGAGAGCACATATGATGGGCGAACCAATACGGGATAGCCTACCTCATCCACGAACTCCTTCACATCCTCGAAGGAAGTCAGCGCACGCCATGCGGGCTGGTCGATGCCTAACTTATCGAGCATGGCTGAGAACTTATCACGGTTTTCTGCGCGGTCGATATTCACCGGAGAGGTGCCCAGTACGGGAACACCCTGACGGTAGAGTTTCATGGCGAGGTTATTAGGAATCTGTCCACCCACACTGACAATCACACCGCGAGGCTCTTCGAGGTCAATCACATCGAGCACACGCTCCAATGACAGTTCGTCGAAGTACAGACGGTCGCACATATCGTAGTCAGTGGATACCGTCTCGGGGTTGTAGTTGATCATGATTGACTTATACCCTAACTTACGAGCGGTATTAATGGCGTTCACTGAACACCAGTCAAACTCCACAGATGAACCGATACGGTAAGCACCTGACCCCAGCACCACTACCGATTTCTCGTTCTTGTAGTAATCGATATCGTGCTTGGCCACATATTTTTCTTTAGAAGGAGTACAATTGTTCTTTGCACAAGTAAACTCATCCTGGAATGCAGGGATATGCGTGTAAGTAAAATACAGATAGTTGGTCAGCTCTGGATTCTCGCTGGCCACAGTAGGGATACGCTTTACGCTGGGCACGATACCCTTCTGCTTACGGTAGCGACGTACCTCCAGGTTCTCTTTCTCCATGTTACCCTCCTGTGTCTTCAGTACGAAACGGGCAATTTGGAAGTCAGAGAAGCCGGCACGCTTCACTTCCAACAGGAGTTCATCGGGCAGTTCTTCTAGTTTGTTGTACTTCAGCAGTTCGTGCTTCAGGTCAACGATGTGTTTCAGACGCTCCAGGAACCATACATCGATCTTGGTCAGTTCCTCAATACGCTCGATACTATAGCCTTCTTCCAATGCTTGGGCAATAGCAAAGATACGCAGGTCGGTGGGGTTCTGCAATGCGTCGTCGAGATTATCGAACTTAGTATGGTCGTTACCCACGAAGCCGTGCATGCCCTGACCGATCATACGGAGTCCTTTCTGAATCATCTCTTCGAAAGAACGACCGATAGACATAATCTCACCTACTGACTTCATAGAAGAGCCAATCAGACGGGAAACGCCTGCGAACTTCGTGAGGTCCCAGCGCGGAATCTTACAGATCATATAATCCAAACTCGGGGCTACGTAGGCCGATGAGGTAGTACCCATCTCACCGATCTGGTCGAGTGTATAGCCGAGAGCGATCTTCGCAGCAACGAATGCCAGAGGATAACCTGTGGCCTTTGATGCCAGGGCTGAAGAACGACTCAATCGGGCGTTGATTTCGATGATACGGTAGTCGTTGGTTTGGGCATTGAAAGCGAACTGGATGTTACACTCACCTACGATGCCGAGGTGCTTCACGCACTTGATGGTGAGTTCCTGCAACATCTTCACCTGCTCTTCCGTGAGTGAACAGGTGGGAGCTACCACGATAGACTCTCCTGTATGGATGCCCAGCGGGTCGAAGTTCTCCATAGAAGCTACGGTGAAGCATCGGTCGTTTGCATCACGGATGCACTCGAACTCAATCTCCTTCCAGCCTTTTAGACTCTCTTCCACGAGAATCTGCGGAGCGAAGGTGAAAGCGCTTTCAGCCAGTTCAATAAATGTTTCCTCGTCGGGACAGATACCGGAACCCAGTCCTCCGAGAGCATAAGCCGAACGGATCATGATGGGGAAGCCAATCTCACGAGCAGCCTTCAGGGCATCTTCCATGTTCTCCACTGCATGACTCACTGGCACCTTCAGGTCAACCTCACCTAACTTCTTTACGAAGAGGTCGCGGTCCTCAGTGTTCATGATGGCTTCGACAGAGGTTCCCAGCACCTCTACGCCATATTCCTTAAGAATACCTTTCTGATAAAGTTCTGTACCACAGTTCAGGGCTGTCTGACCGCCAAAGGCCAACAGGATACCGTCGGGACGTTCCTTCTTGATGATCTCCGTCACGAAATGGGTGTTCACGGGTTGGAAATACACCTTGTCTGCAATACCTTCCGATGTCTGGATGGTAGCAATGTTCGGATTCACCAGTACCGAACGGATTCCTTCTTCACGTAATGCCTTGAGTGCTTGCGAGCCTGAGTAGTCGAACTCGCCTGCCTGTCCAATTTTCAAAGCGCCAGAGCCGAGTACCAGCACTTTATTCAGTTTCTTCTTCATTTTGTTGTTTATGGTAGTTTTATGGATATTTATAAATAGGATTTACATAATTTGTGCAAAGGTACGAAAAATATTCCGAAGGAGATAATTTTTTCCACAAATTGACAACTAATTAACACGAATTCCTATCAATTGTCGTCATTTCGGAAAAATAGTGAGTCAATATGTCGAATTTCACCATGATCAGAACAACGTTTGCGACAATTTGAGAGGGTGTAAGCCCGATTTGTCGCAATATCTGTTGTTTGTCGCAACAAACGATGTTGAAAAATCACGGAAAAGTTGTTTCTAATATAATACGATTGTACTTTTGCATCAACAATTCAAATAAACAACAAAAAAGTAAAACAATGAACAAGCAATTTCAACGGATGTTTTCCACAATGTACAGTAAGTTAGCAGTTGTCGCTACTATCTTTGTAATGACCCTTATCGCCCTTCCTGCATCGGCACAGAAACAGCCTGCTGGTATGAGGGTGGAGGTGGCTGAGGCCGAGACAGACCACGGCGAGTACAGTATCTTCACCTATAAGGACACTGACGAGAATGACAGCTTCGGCTACTACCTCAGCTTGGGTCGCGTTGCCGACTTCCTAGGCGCCGACGAAATCCTTGGTCTGGAGGTGAAAAACCTCCATGAGGTCACCATCCGTCTCGGTGCCACTACCGACGAAGCCATGGCCACCATCGATACTATCCTCGACCTCTATGACAAAGACCTGGACACCACAGTTGAGTTCCAAGGCCGCGCCGCCACCAGTGGCTTCAAACTGGGCGAGCCTATAACGACTACCTGCACGGTGGTAAAGAAGGCTTTAGGCGGCAAGCGCTTGCAGTTCCTCTTTCCAGAAGGAAAGCGTCAGGGCCGAGCTTACCTCTCGAAATCTACGCTCAAGGAACTTCGTGCGAACTTTAAGATAGACATTAAATTACATCCGAAACAACATAAAAAATAGTTCTCTCAGTTTATAGGGATTGAACGGGGGTGCAACAAGGCTGGTTAAAACCGATATCGCTGTTGTACCCTCGTCTTTTTAATAAAGCAGACATATGAACAAAACAGCAATTAATATGAACAAATCATTCATTAAGATGTACACCGTTATCATGATTCTTTGCGGTGTAACGATGACCTCCTGCGTATCAAGTAGTAAACTAAGTACGGACATAAAGGCAACGGATGATAGGAGTCAGTTTGTTCCTCTGGCCGAGGCCGTACCTGATGCCATCCTGGAGATACGCTATTACAGTACCTACAACTTTGTTGGTAAGCGCATTGACGGTTATGAGGAGCCAGTGGCCCTGATTACTCGTCAAGCAGCCGAGAGTCTGCGTGCTGTTAGTGATGATGTGAAGGCACAGGGCTATCGACTGAAGATCTACGATGCTTATCGTCCGCAGAAAGGTGTGGATCATTTCGTACGCTGGGCGGCTGACATTCCTGACACGCTGATGAAGTCGTGTTTCTATCCCGACCTTGACAAGAGCGTGCTCTTCGACCAGGAATACATCATGGCCAAGAGCGGTCATACAAGAGGTTCCACTGTTGACCTTACCCTCTTTGACATGGCCACGGAGAAAGAGGTGGATATGGGTGGCACCTTCGACTGGTTCGGTCCAGAGAGTCATCCCGACTTTTGTGGGAATCCCGAGACAGGTGTTTATACGGGTGATAACAGCAAGAGTCCTACTGGTCGTTCCATTACTGCTGAGCAGTTTGCCAACCGTATGATTCTGCGTAAAGCCATGCTCCGTCACGGTTTCAAGCCTCTTGACAGTGAATGGTGGCACTTTACTCTGAAGGATGAACCATTCCCTGATACCTACTTTACCTTTCCCGTAAGACAACACTAATCATAAAACAGGGTTTTGGAAGAGAATTGCGACAGATTGGAAGGGTGTGACTCCAGTCTGTCGCAATTTTAATTCACAGTCGTAACAACTGAGAACGAAAAACACGAAATTTAATGGCTACTATTCAGAATCGTCATAACTTTGCATCAGAAAATTCAAACAACAATTAAAAAATTAAGAACAATGAAAAAGATTATGATGATGGTTGTAGCCGCCTTAATGACTACATTGAGTGTTAATGCACAGAGTAATGAACCGCGCCATGAGATCGGCCTCAGCTACGGTTTGGGAGCATCTGCCGTATTTGACGGTCTGGGCTACGGTCTTAGCAACGCAGTATTCGACAGTTTCACTGGTGCAGAGACGAAATCCAATGAACAGATTGGTACTGTCGGTCTGGAGTATTTCTACCACCTGAACAACCCTCGTCTTGCTGTTGGCGGTATCGTTGCCATCGCCCACTACAGTGACGATGTGATGAAGAAAAAGACAGATACAAAGATCGGTGAGCGCACCCGCGACTATTTCACAGTGATGCCCGCAGTGAAGTACGACTGGGTTCATAAGGACCATTTCGCCCTGTATTCCAAGGCTGGTGCCGGTATCATGCTGCACAATTGCAAGGAAAAGGATTTTGAGTTGAACAGGGAAAACAAGAGTAACGACACCTTCTTCATGTATCAGCTGTCATTCATCGGTCTGGAGTTCGGTAAGAACGTACGTGGCTTCTTCGAGGCAGGTATCGGTGAGCAGGGTATCATCCTGGGTGGTGTGAAGTATAAGTTCTAAAACAGGAGGAACTACGTAGAAGTCAAATAAGGAAACGTCAAACAGTAATCGTCATGAAAAAGATCAGAAACTGGGTGCTTGTCGCCATCTTTACCATCTGTGGTGCAATGAGTGTTCAAGCTCAGGTAATGAAAACAGCCGACTTGGAGAAATATGCCAAGGAACGTTACGGTGACAAGTGGCTCGATGCAGCCAAGAACCTCGCTGAAAGACTGCAACTCGACAAGAATGAGAGTTTGACGTACCAGCAGGTGATCCAGGCGCCTGGCAAAACAAAGGGACAGCTGTACGTGGCACTGAACTACTGGGTGACAGCTACCTTTAGGGACAAGCAGGCCATTACCCTCAACGACAAGGAAACTGGTTGTATCATCATCTCTTCTACGATCCTCGACATCGCCCGTCATACGGGAACACTGAACAAATACTCGGTCAGCATCACCCCCGTCATTCGTCTTGATATCAAGGAGGGTAGGGTACGTGTTACCTACACGGTGCAGAACTATGATATTCTGGCCGATGTTAGCGGTGGATGGCTCAGTCCGATAGAGCCTGACGAGAGAACCTTCGGTGACTCCAAGCGTAAGAAGGATGACAAGACCAATGCTTTTCTTTATGACGACCAGTGGGAGATTGCTCATCACTACCCCTTTGTGGAGAAGGATCCTCAGAAGCGTACCTGCGCCAAGGCTCTTGTCATGACCCACGCCTATTCCAACGCCATCATCGACAAAGTGGAGGAAGCCTTGAAGAACGGTATCGTAGGCAATGATGACGATGACTGGTGAGTCTGAGTAAAAATCTCTCGATTTATTTGGCTGTTCAGCAGATTTTCGCTACATTTGCGGGGAGAAAGTGAAATAGGTAATCATCATGAGAGAAAAGATAGATGCTTTCCTGTTCGGCAATGAGACGCAAATGGCCTCCACGCTGCAGCAACTTAAGGAAAGCCGTTTTATCCGTAGAGTGCATCTGCTGAGCGGAGAGGTGACAGAGCGACTGATGTCATCAGAGACGCTGGCCGAGATCGAAGAGAAGACTACAGCCGACTATGTCCTCCTGTATCTGAAAGCAACGCCCCTAACCATTGGTTATGGGGCTTTGCGGCGTTTACTGAGGGTGGCTGTGGAGACCGAGGCTATGTGGGTGTATGCCGACCGCTATTCCGTGGAGAATGGAACTACGGTGAAACATCCTGTCATTGACTATCAGTCGGGTAGTGTGAGGGATGATTTTGATTTCGGTAGTCTATTGCTTATCCGTGCTAATGGATTGCACGACTATGCTGCACAGTTGACTTCACGTCCCGTGAACTATCAGTATGCTGCTCTCTACGACCTCCGACTGTTCCTTAGTAGGAAGGGAACGCTCTTCCATCTGAATGAGTATTTATATACCGAGGAGGAAAGTGACCTCCGTACGAGTGGCGAGAAACAGTTCGACTATGTGAACCCTGCCAACCGAGAGGTGCAGATAGAAATGGAGAAGGCTGTCACAGCACACCTCAAGGAGATTGGTGCCTTGGTAACACCAGCGGATTATATCGTACCCGACTTCAACGAACAGCAGTTCGAGGTAGAGGCTTCGGTCATTATCCCCGTCTTTAACCGTGAGAAGACCATCGCTGATGCAGTAAAGAGTGCTTTGGCACAAAAAACGACCTTTCCCTTTAACGTCATCGTAGTGAATAACCACTCGACCGACCGAACGGGGGAAATCCTTCACAATTGTCAACAGTCAACAGTCAATAGTCAACTTGTCATTCT
Source organism: Prevotella sp. (assembly GCA_045114185.1). Lineage (GTDB taxonomy): Bacteria > Bacteroidota > Bacteroidia > Bacteroidales > Bacteroidaceae > Prevotella. The sequence continues at coordinate 14,981 of JBGUJY010000076.1, forward strand.
TACCCCAGACCGTCACGACCTCGGTATCGGAGGATGCTGGAACATGGCCATTAACGATGAGCATTGTGGACGCTTTGCCGTTCAGCTGGACAGTGATGACTTGTATTCCTCTTCCGACACGTTGCAACAGATCGTTCAAGCTTTCTATAAGCAGAAGGCGGCGATGATTGTGGGTAGTTATAGGATGTGCGACTTCGACCTGAATACCTTACCGCCAGGACTGATCAGTCATGCGGAGTGGACCGACGAGAACGGTATGAACAATGCCTTGCGCATCAACGGACTGGGTGCGCCCCGTGCGTTCTTCACGCCCTTGTTGCGTCATATACAATTCCCTAACACCAGTTATGGAGAGGATTATGCTGCAGGATTGGCTTTCAGCCGGCGCTATCGTATTGGAAGAATCTATAAAGAGTTGTATCTCTGTCGTCGTTGGGGTGGAAATAGTGATGCTGCCCTATGCGTCGAGAAGGTCAACGCCAATAACCTGTATAAGGACCGCTTGCGTACGATGGAGATCATGGCCCGTCAGCAGATGGCCTCGGGTAAGAGTCTGACAGCTGAGGGAAGTGCCCTGACACGTTTCTACAACCGTCAGATTGAAACTTGGGAACTGGCACGTCAGAACTATGATCTCCTTCGGAATGTGAAAGCACGGGATTTAGCTTTTGGCGACCAAACTTTGAAGGTGCAGTTCAATCCTGCGAGGATTGTATCTACAGGAGCGAAGATCGATAAGAAAACATTGTCGGAACGTCCTTGCTTCCTTTGCGACCAAAATCGACCGCAGGAGCAGATGTCGAAAGACATAGACGGCCGTTTCCATCTGTTGCTCAATCCGTACCCGATTCTTCCCATACACTTTACCATTCCTCAGAAGAAACACCAACCGCAGCGCATCAAGGATAATTACGGGGAGATTCACCGTCTGCTAGATCTGTATCCAGAATTGATGGTGTTCTATAATGGTCCACAATGCGGAGCCAGCGCCCCGGATCATATGCATTTCCAAGCAGGAACAAGCGGTCAGTTGCCGCTGCAGAACAGTTGGCAACGGTTGGCTAGGAATCTGACCACCATCTATTCGCTCAATGAGGATGAGCAGATCGCTTACATCAATGACTATCCCGCACCTGCTTTGGTCATCAAGAGCAAGTCGGCTAAGGGTGATGAGCAGTTGTTCCGTAAGGTATATGATTCCCTCGCCTTTGGTAAAGAGGAACCCATGATGAACATTGTGTCGTGGCGACTAGGTGATGATTATCTCTCGGTGGTCTTCCTCAGGAAGAAACACCGTCCGGAGTGCTATGCTGCCGAAGGTGACGCCCAGTTACTGGTAAGTCCTGGTGCCTTGGATATGTCAGGACTGATTATCACACCGCGAGAAGAGGATTACAATAAACTGACTCCGGAAAAGGCCGTATCGATATTACAAGAAGTGAGTCTTTCTGACGACGAGGTGAAGCAGGTGATCAGTCGCATCCAACACAGCGAGAATACCGCTGTTTCCAAGACGTTATGGAAGGTGGAACCCACGGTGCAGGTTGGTATTGTTAGCGCTGAACGCATCCTCTTCTCCTTGAATAAGGCTTATACCGCCAAGGGAGAGCAGATCATGGGTGAACAGGAGGTGGCATTCTCCGAGGGAGGAATTCTTTGGAACGGTAACCAATACCGCGAATTGAAGTTCATCCCCCAGACGAAAGATGCCTCTTTCTCGATGAAGGATGTGACCATTGGTGTGAACTTCCATTGGGAGCGCAAGGAGACACAGACCTTCCTGGGTACCTTACGACTGGTGGTCGAGGAGGGAAAGATTTGTGCCATCAATGAGTTGTCGGTGGAGAGCTACCTCACCAGTGTGATTTCCAGCGAGATGAAAGCCACCTCGTCATTGGAATTCCTCAAGGCTCATGCGGTCATCTCCCGCAGTTGGTTGCTGGCCCAGATGGAGAAACGACAGAATCAGTCATCTGGTGGCAACGGCTTCTTCTCGTTCGTGAAGAAAGATGATGAGTTGATTCGTTGGTACGACCGTGACGATCATACCATCTTCGATGTGTGTGCAGATGATCATTGTCAGCGCTATCAGGGAATCACCAAGGCAGATAATATCCATGTAGTGGAGGCTGTCAAAGCCACTCGCGGACAGATTCTGATGTATGGCGACGAGATTTGCGACGCCCGCTTCAGTAAGTGTTGTGGCGGTGTGACAGAGGAGTTCCAGTACTGCTGGGAAGATACCCCGAAGCCGTACCTTGTTTCAGTGACCGATGCGGCCACACCTGATGGCGATCCGTTCTGCCACACACAGGATAAGCATATCTTGAGTCAGGTGCTGAACGACTACGATCAGGAAACATCCGATTTCTATCGTTGGCAGGTGGAATACTCACAGGAGCAGCTATGTGAACTGATTGAGCGGAAACTGAAGATGCCATTTGGAAAGATTGTCGCATTGGAGCCATTAGAGCGAGGAAAGAGCGGTAGGATCTGGAAACTCAGAATCGTGGGTACGGAACGACAGTTCACCATTGGTAAGGAGTTGGAGATTCGTCGTGCCCTGAGTGAGACACATCTCTATAGCAGTGCCTTCGAGGTGGAGCCGATAGATATCGTACAAGGTGTCCCACAGAAGTTCGTGCTGAAAGGTGCTGGATGGGGTCATGGCGTCGGTCTGTGTCAGATTGGTGCCGCCGTGATGGGTGAGAAAGGGTATCGTTATGACGAGATCTTGCTGCACTACTATCAGGGTGCGGAAGTAAAGAGAATATATTAAAAAAGATATGGATCAAGAAAAACAAATAAAGGCACGTTCCCCTTGGGCATGGATACCCACGTTGTATTTCGCTGAGGGACTGCCGTATGTGGCAGTGATGACCATCGCTGTGATCATGTATAAGAAGTTGGGAATCTCCAATACGGACATCGCCCTTTATACGGGATGGCTTTACCTTCCCTGGGTGATCAAACCGTTCTGGAGTCCGTTTGTTGATTTGGTCAAGACGAAGCGTTGGTGGACTGTTACCATGCAGCTGATTATCGCGGTAGGTTTCGCTTGTATCGCCTTTGCACTGCCCACCTCACTTTTCTTCCGACTCACCTTGGCGGCCTTCTGGCTAGTAGCCTTCACATCGGCTACCCATGATATTGCTGCCGATGGTTTCTATATGCATGGATTGAGCGATCATGAGCAGTCGTTGTTTGTCGGTATCCGCAGCACGTTCTACCGTATTGCTACAGTAGCAGGACAAGGTCTGCTGGTTATCTTAGCTGGTCATCTGGAGGATTCAACGGGTGATATCCCATTCTCTTGGGTGGTGGTGTTTGGTGTTCTTTCTGTCTTCTTCCTACTTGTGGGCATCTATCATGCATGGGTACTACCGAAACCCGTCAGTGATCATCCTGTGGAGAATGTGACGGCCAAGAATATCGTTAGGGAGTTCTTCATGACGTTCAAGACGTTTTTCCAGAAAGAACATGCATTGACAGCTATTCTCTTCATGCTGCTCTATCGCCTTCCCGAGGCGCAGTTGGTGAAACTGATCAGTCCGTTCATGCTTGATCCCACGGAGAAAGGAGGATTGGCGTTGACTACAGAGCAGGTGGGATGGGCTTACGGTACGGTGGGTATCATCGGACTAACCATCGGTGGTATTCTCGGTGGTATTGCTGCCTCTCGTGGTGGACTGAAAAAGTGGCTGTGGCCGATGGTGTGTGCGATTACCTTGCCCGACCTGGTATATGTCTATCTGAGCTATGCCCTACCAGAGAGTCTGTTAGCAGTGAACATCTGCGTGTTCATTGAGCAGTTTGGTTACGGCTTCGGCTTCACGGCCTATATGCTCTATCTGATCTATTTCTCGGAAGGAGAGCACAAGACTTCCCATTACGCCATCTGTACGGGCTTCATGGCATTAGGTATGATGCTGCCGGGCATGGCTGCAGGTTGGTTGCAGGAAATGCTGGGCTACCGTCATTTCTTTATCTGGACTATCATCTGCTGTCTGGCCACGTTCATCGTGTGCATGTTCATTAAGATTGATCCGGAGTTTGGAAAGAAGAGGAAGGATTGAACATTAAACATTATAGATTAAAGATTGAGTAACGAACAGACCATAGAACGTAGTATGCCGCGCTGGCTACCCTCTTTGTATTTCGCAAAGGGGTTATCGCAAGTGGCGTTGATGGCGCTTGCTGTGATCCTATACAAGCAGTTAGGACTGAGCAATGCGGCTATCACGTTCTATGTGGCATGGTTCTATCTGCCGTGGGTCATCAAGCCCCTGTGGAAATCATACGTTCTCAAGACCCGTTCCCGTCGTTGGTGGATTCTGCTGTCACAGTTATTGTTAGGAGCAGGCTTCGGCGGTGTGGCCTTTACCATCCATGCCCAGTTCTGGTTGCAGGGCACCTTGTTCTTGTTCTGGCTTATCGCTTTTGCCTGTGCTACCCATAACGAGGCGGCAGATAATCTTTATAGGCAGCAGAAGATTGGTAAGACCGTTCATCGGGCAGAGTTGATCCGTCATTTGTCGCAGAAGATGGCGATGGCGTTAGGACAAGGTGTATTGGTGATGTTGGCAGGAAATATGCAGGTGTTCTACAGGAATAATATCCGCTATTCCTGGAGTCTGGTGTTCTACATTGTGGCTGGTCTTTTCCTGTTATTGTTCTTCTACCATCTTTATGCGCAGCCAGACGAGGATCCGACACCCCGTCAGCATATCCGTTTCCAGGATATCTGGGAGGATACGAAGAGCGGGTGGAAATCATTTATGCAAAAACCGTCGATGACTATCATCCTCCTCTTCTTGTTGCTCTACAGATTACCAGAGGCACTGATGGGGAAGATGACGTTGTTATTCTTGCTCGATCCGATGCAGAATGGCGGATTGGGTTTGGCTCCTCAGGAATATGGTTTGGTGATGGGTACCGTGGGAATCATCGGCTTGTCGTTAGGAGGCGTGTTAGGAAGCAAGGCGATTCATCGTGATGGTGCCAACCATTGGAAATGGTGGATGGCATGCGCGATGACGATACCTGATTTGCTGTATGTATTCTTGAGCTATATGCTTCCAGAGAGTCTTTCGTTAATCAGCATCTGTGTGTTCATCGAGCAGTTCGGGTATGGCTTCGGCATCGTGTTCTATCTGTATTGTCTTAACGTGTTCAGTAAACATTCCGCAGGTAATATCCACCGCACCATTGCCAAATCTTTCATGGCCTTGTCGATGATGCTGCCCACCATGATTGCGGGAACCCTCCAGATGTCATGGGGCTACCGTACATTCTTTATCGTTGTTGTCGTATTAAGTGCCGTTACCTTCTGGGTCACCTCAATGGTTCGTTTGGATCAGGGCGACAAAAGGTGACTGTCTATTCATCAATAAACCGTTTCAGGATATCTTCGTAGGCATCCACACGGCGGTCACGCAAGAAGGGCCACCAGCGTCGTACCAACTCATTATGTTCCATGTCGATTTCCACGATGATGCTCTCTTCTTCATTGTCGGAAGCGCGATAGATGATCTCGCCTTGCGGCCCAGCTACGAAGCTGCTTCCCCAGAACTGAATGCCATCTGTCTGCTGTGAGGGATCTTTCTCATAGCCTACACGGTTCACGGCAATCACAGGCAGTCCGTTGGCTACTGCATGACCGCGCATCACGGTTGTCCAGGCCTCCCGCTGTCGTTGCTGTTCCGCCTCATCATCATTGGCCGCATAGCCAATGGCTGTGGGATAAATAAGGATTTCAGCCCCTTGTAGTGCCATGAGTCGTGCGGCCTCTGGGAACCACTGATCCCAGCATACCAATACACCGAGTTTTCCTACGGATGTTTGGATGGGGTGGAAGCCAAGGTCACCAGGTGTGAAATAGAATTTCTCGTAATATGCGGGATCATCAGGGATATGCATCTTTCGGTAAGTCCCTGCTATAGAGCCATCTTTCTCCAGAACCACGGCCGTATTGTGATAGAGTCCTGAGGCGCGCTTCTCAAATAGGGAGGTGACAATCACCACGCCCAATTGCTTGGCAAGTTCCCCATAGAACGCAGTTGAAGGACCAGGTATCGTTTCCGCTTGATCGAAGTTCCCCACCTCTTCGGTCTGACAGAAGTACAGACCGTTATGCAGTTCCTGCAGTACGATTAGTTCAGCACCCCGTTTGGCGAGGTCGGTAATCCCTTCTGCCAATCGTTTCATGTTGTCCATTTTGTCCGCAACGTTATGTTGTTGCAGGAATCCTATTTTCAGTTCACGCATATCCTTTATTCTTCAATTATATAACTCTAATTCTTATTAGCTGGGAATTGCATCGTGCAGCAGTGGATGGAACCATGCTGACGGATGATAGTCCTGCTGTCTATGGGAATCATCTTACGGTCGGGAAAAGCCTGTTGGATGATGCGGATGGCCTCCGTATCCTTGTCAGGCTGATCGTAAGTGGGAACCAGTACAGCCCCATTGATGATGAGATAGTTTGCATACGTAGCAGGCAGTCGCTCCCCATCATCGAAGATCGGGTCGGGTAGGGGCAGTCTGAGCAGACGGTAGGGCTTCCCATTGGGTGTACGGAAGGTTGCGAGTTGATCCTCCATTGCCTTCAGATCATCATACTGCTCATCCTCTTTATCGTCACAACCTATATATAATAAGGTGTCGTTAGGAGCGATGCGCACCAGCGTGTCGATATGTCCGTCAGTGTCGTCACCTGTCAAATGACCATAATCGATCCAAACGATACGCTCGGCATGGAGTCGTCGTTTCAGTTCCCCTTCAATTTGTTCACGGGTAAGCGGCTGGTTGCGGTTGGGAGCCAGTAGACAGGATGAGGTGGTGAAGATCGTCCCTTTCCCGTCACTCTCAATGCTGCCACCCTCTAATACGAAATCGAGATGACTTTCGTATTCGAGGAGTGTGGAATGAGGAGTGAGGAGTGAGGATAGTTTGGGGTATAGACTTTTGTTGATGGCATTGTCCTTCTCCGCCTCGAACTTCTTGCCCCAGCCGTTGAAGCAGAAATCCAACATAACTCTTCCACATCTACCTTCCAACGTTATCGCTCCATGATCCCTTGCCCATGTGTCATTGGTTGGACACTCATGAAACACTACGCGACTGATGTCAACCTCTCCATCGATGAGTTGTTGGCGCACCAATGAGATATCGGGTGCCACCACAAGCAGCATCTCGTATTGGGTAATGGCGCGGGCCATCTCCAGATAGGTATCTGTGATCTCTTTCAGATACGGCTTCCAGTCCGTGTCCTCATGTGGCCACGTCAGTTGCACGCCCCATTGCGGTTCCCATTCCGCAGGAAGATTCATTTCCTTCATCCTACTCCAATTTTCGTTGACAAATGTACAAAAAAAATGGGAAAACGCAGATTGATTTATATTTTTTTGTGTCAAGAAGTTGGAAGAAGGTAAAAAAAACGTATCTTTGTATCTGAAAAAAAGGATGAAGAAAGCAATTGTTGTTTTCCTGATGTTTTTTGTGGGGTTGACTGCCATGTCGCAGACAACACTCGACAGTATTGCAAGTGCGCTGAAAGATGCGCCCGTGCAGGAAAAAGTGTATCTTCATCTCGACAACACCTGCTATTACAAAGGTGATACCATCTGGTACAAGAGCTATGTGGTGAGGGCTGATGATCTGAGCTATACCGACATGAGTCGTATTGTTTATGTGGAACTGGTTTCGCCTGATGGTTTGGTGGTGGAACGCCAGAGTCTGATTGTCTCGGCAGATGGTCATGGCGACGGTAATTTCGCCTTGAGGGATTCGCTCTATTCCGGCTATTATGAACTGCGTGCCTACACCAAGTGGATGCTGAACTTCTGTGTCACTGAGCACCCCTATAACCGTAAGGATCGTGAGCAGTTCTACAGTAGCAGGATGGCCCGTGATTTCTTCCGTCAGTACGGAACCATCTATAGTCGTGTAGTACCAGTATATGAGCGACCAGATTCAACCTACGACTACCTGCAGAAATACATCGTGAGTCGTCCGAAAACCCGTGCCGACAAGGAACTGAAGGAACAACTCATCGTGAACTTCTACCCCGAAGGCGGTCATCTGATTGCAGGCACTCGCTGTAACGTAGCCTTTGAGGCACTGACCGAGGAAGGGGAGTGGGTGGATATTCAAGGAACGCTTGATGTAGGAAAAAGGAGGATACCCATCAGCACCCAGCATCAAGGACGAGGTGTGTTCACTGTGGATGTGCCTGATGATGAGGGGATGAAGGCACGTTTCAACTATCACGACAAGGATTATTCTTTCGGTCTGGGGAAAATATTACAGGATGGCTGTGCCCTTCATCTGGAAATGCAAGACAATGCCATAACTGCACATGTCACGCTCAAAGGAATGGATGATGGACATAAATACGGACTGGCCGTGCTTTGCCGTGGTGTTCTGAAGCATTTTCAGAAATTGAACGGTAGTGGAGAAGTAAGGATTGACACCTCTAACATCCCCACTGGCGTATGCGACTTGCTGATCATTGATGATGAAGGACAGCCCTTGGCTGACCGCTTGTTCTTTGTGAACCACCACGACTATAACATGCAGCCCATCACGGTTAGCGGAATCGAGGATGACTACCAGCCTTTCGCCCCCATCACGTTGGATTTCCAGGCTCCTGTAGAAGCAAAGCATATCTCTATCAGTGTGCGCGACGGCTCGACTGATGATCCTACCTATGATACCGGGAATATCATGACTGATCTGCTTCTCAGCAGCGACCTCCGCGGCTTCATTGCCTATCCCAACTATTATTTTGAGAAAGATGATGAGGTGCATCGTCAGGCACTCGACTTGCTGATGATGGTGCAGGGTTGGCGGCGTTACGACTATCACGATATGACTGCTCCTGTTCCGCCCCGTTACCAGCCTGAGCAGACCATGACGGTGGAGGGTGCTGTATATAAGACCATTCCGTTTGATGATATTCGTGAGTGCGAGGTGGGCTATTGGCTTACGGGCATCTTCGGCTATTGCGACCAGGATGAGGAGACAGCCGACTCGATGGGACTACGTAGTCTGATTGAAGAGGAAGAACTGAAAGCGGAAGCTGCAGAAGGCCAAACCGACGGAACGCTTCAGGTGGAAGAGAGCAATCCTGTTGAGCAGTCATCCAACCCCCAGAGTGCTTTTGACCCTTACTTCGGAGATGATAATGGTTCGCTGCGCTATGAGGTGGTGTTGAATGGAGAGCTGGTGCTTGGTCAGGATATCGCCAGCATCAACATGGAAACCACCAACGGCGGTCGTTTCTCATTCAACGTTCCACCCTTCTATGGCGATGGCATCCTGTTCCTCTCGGCCCATAAGAAGGATATCAATGAGGAAAAGCACCGCAAATGGGAGCTAAAGGGAATGATCGACGAGGATGAGTGGCCCGATTTCTATGTCAAGCGCGATCTGTTCTATCCTATCTTCGCCCGCAAATACGACTACTACCAGTGTCATTATCCCGAGGAGACAAACCCTTTTGGCGAGGATGTCAGTCTGTTGGCCGACACCACCCGTCTCTCCAAGTTCGATGCGCAACTGCAGGAAGTGGAGGTGAAAGGTCATCGCCGTCGTGGTCGTCACAGCATCGACTACTCCAAGCCTGCCTATGTCTATGATGCCTACGAGTTGTATAACCTCGCCACCGACTATGGACTGTCATTCGGCAAACTGAACTTCCGTCGCTTTCCCGTGCAGGTCAGCATGCTCCTGTTGGGAAACTACAACAGTTCCCGCGCCTTCAATGTCGAGGCGCGCATGAGCGACAATCTGCAGGCACCCTATACGTTCTATCGCACCTTTGTTCCTGATGCCACCATCGAGACAACAGCTTTCCGTAGTGGTTCTTCCGTTTACAGGAATATCCATCTGAACCGTCAGAAAGATATCCGGTTGTTTACCGACTTCGAACTGCGCAACGAGGATAAACCGCAGGAGGTGTCCACATCCTTGGCTGATGTCACCCTCGACTTCGTCTTGGTGCCTGATGATGCGAAGCGTTACACTTATCGCGACCGCCGTATCATGCTCCATGGCATGTATTTCCCTGATGAATTCTATCATCCCGACTATAGTAATGCCCGTCTGCCGGAGGCGGATCATCGTCGAACGCTTTATTGGAATCCCAATGCTAATCTGGATGCTGACGGTCATTACAAAGCCACCTTCTACAACAACGGTCATAACACCCGAATCCGCGTCAGCACAGCAGGTGTCATGCCCCGTTATTGATTTGTGTCAAGCGGGTTGATGAAGGTCAAAAAAAGCGGTGTTTCCAACGAGAAATGCCGCTTTTTGTTGTGGGGTTCTACAGAATATAGTACCTTTGCACTCGCAAGCGGAGAGATTCGCTGCATATATAGGATAACAAAACGCTACAATAGGTAGTAAGGTAAAAAGATTGTTGATGTTTTTGACGTTTAAAGAAAAGAAAGGAAAAGAAAAATGAAGAAGACAATGCAGAAGATTGTGAATGCTATCAAGAATAGCTGGAAAGAAGCCAACGTGCTGGTGTCTAAGTCAAACGAGTACATCTTGCCATAAGGCTTCGTTTTTTGAAGAGTTAGATTATTTTATAGATACTATTAGGATCGGACAGATTTTTCTGCCCGATTTTTTTTGTGTTTTCAGCCGAAAGTTGTATATTCGCACTCGATATGAAGAAATGCTATTGGATGATCATATGCCTGAGCTTGTTGCTCGTGGCATGCAAGGGAAACGAGAACCCGAAGGGGCTCCCGGAGTCGTTCTACACACAGACAACCGACACGAAGGACGGCAAGACTAAGAAGGTGCAGAAAACCAACAACAATCCGATGGAACAGCCGGCCAAGATGACTGGCGTGCCCGAGGTGATTTTGAAGCGGACGGGCTATATCGTGAGCTATAACACGCAGACCAAGATTCCCAACTGGGTGGCGTGGCATCTCACCAAGGAACATACCAGTGGCTCTGTGGAACGACATTCAGAGGTGTTCCACGAGGATAAGGATGTTCCTGCTCCGCGAGTGGATGATGCCGACTATTTCAATTCCGGCTTCGATCGCGGACATATGTGTCCGGCGGGTGATAACAAATGGGATCGCAAGGCCATGAACGAGACCTTCCTCTTTACGAATATCTGTCCGCAGGTGCATGCTTTGAACGAAGGGGCGTGGAACGACCTCGAGTTGGCTTGTCGTCGCTGGGCCAGGAAATACGGGGATATCTATATCGTCTGCGGACCGATCCTCGATGAAGCACAGCCACGTACCATCGGACGACGGAAGGTGGTGGTACCCAAACGTTTCTTCAAGGTCATCCTCTGCTTGCAGGACGGACCCAAAGCCATCGGCTTCATCTACGAAAACAGCAGTCATAACAGTCGCAGTCTGTTCAAGAATGCCACGAACGTAGATGAGATCGAGGAGCTCACCGGCATCGATTTCTTCCCCAACCTTCGCGACAACATCGAGAAGAAGATTGAGGCCAACCGCGGGTACTTCTAAAGGCAAGTCGTGAACAAACACTTTGTAAACTGTTTTTTGCGAGCTATAGTCCTAAATATTTGGAAGTTACCAGAAAAAAATACTATCTTTGCAACGTATTACTTATTTTGTCAAACTTACTAAACTACAACGACATGAAACAAAGAATACTACTGGTTATAGCCATGCTGATGACCGTTTGCTCCTTCTGTAAAGCGGAAGAGCTTAATCAATACACCGTATATGACCCAGCTGACAATTCCCTTACGTTCTATTATGATGAATATAAGTATTCTCGGCAAATAAATTATGACGTTTATTCGATACCTATTTCCCCTCAATCTTATGAAAACATAGGTTGGGTTATGAATCACAGTGATGATATTAAAACAGTGAAGTTTGATGACTCATTCGCTATTGCAAGACCTACATCCACTTGCTTTTGGTTTTGCTATCTAGAGAATCTCACAACCATCGAAAACATAGAGAATCTGAATACCAGCGAAGTTACGAATATGAGCTATATGTTCTCCTATTGTACAAATCTGAAGAATGTTGATGTTACCCACTTTAATACCAGTCAGGTAAGTCATATACATAATATGTTTTATGACTGTTCTAAACTGGAAACTCTTGACTTGACAAACTGGGATACCAGTAATGTAATAGTAATGGCATCTGCGTTCTATGGTTGCGAAGGACTAACAAGTATCACGTCTTTAGAGAAACTGAATCTTAGTAAGGTAACATCCGTAGCTTCCATGTTTGACGGATGTAAATTACTACGGATACTCGACTTAGGCGGATGGAATACCAGTAACGTGAAAGACATGAGTGCAATGTTCCGGAATTGTTCCAACTTGAAGTCAATCATCGTGGGTGACAAGTGGAGTACGGCTAACGTAACACAATCGAATTTGATGTTCGCTTATTGTAGTAATCTTGTTGGAGGTGAGGGTACTACTTTCTCTTCAGAGCATACTGATGCCACCTATGCCCGCGTCGATGGCATCGCCGACGGCGAAACCATTGTTCCTGGCTACTTGACCCGACGTCCTTCTGGCTATGCAGTATATACCTCGAGCAACAAAACCTTCACGTTCTACAACGATGGGAAGATGACAGAAAAAGATGGAGTCCCGTATTTGTTGACGATTAATGGAGAGGTTCCTGAGTGGTTAGGGAAGATGACTTCTGTTACAAATGTGGTATTTCACGAATCTTTTGCCTCCGCTTTTCCTGTATCTACGTCTGATTGGTTTAATCATTTCGAGAAACTTATAACAATTGAAGGCATAGAATACCTGAATACCGATAAAGTAACGGAAATGAGTTCAATGTTTAATGCTTGTTACAAACTGCAATCCCTTGACCTCAGCACCTTCAACACATCGAATGTAACGAACATGACGATGATGTTTAGTTATTGCAGTCAATTGGAAGAACTTGATCTCCGCAATTTCGATACGTCGAATGTGACGTCCATGCTTTTAATGTTTAGTGGTTGCAGTCTATTGACAGAGCTTGATCTGAGAAGCTTCGATACACATAATGTGAAGCAGATGGATATGATGTTCCAAAATTGCACGAATCTGGTGACGATTTATGCAAATGATGACAAATGGAATACCGACAATGTTGAAACAGGCGGTGGCATGTTTTATTATTGTACCAGTTTGGTAGGAGGTAATGGAACAAGATGGAGTAGTGATTACGGCCAATGGTCGAACCAATCAGGTGTTTTATATGCCCGCATCGATGGCGGTCCAGATAATCCTGGCTACCTCACATCCAAATTAGGGGCGTATGCTTTATATGACAATCGTGCCGATATTAATACGCTCACGTTCTATTATGACGATCAGAGAGACAGAAGGTTTGGCACAAAGAAATACGATCTGAATGAAGGAACTGATGAACCTGGATGGATTACCGATAATTGTTATATAGAAAAGGTGGTGTTTGACGAAACGTTCAAAAATGCACGACCTACATCTACTTTTAATTGGTTTTATAACCGAACCGCTCTGGAGTCTATTACAGGCTTGGAGAATCTGAATACCAGTGAGGTAACAAATATGTTTGGGATGTTCCGTGGTTGCAGCAGCTTGACGACGCTTACCTTTGGCACCAGCTTTAATACCAGTGGTGTTACAAACATGGGATATATGTTTTCTGGTTGTAGTAGTCTGACGGAACTTAATCTAAGCAAATTCAACACTAGTAACGTGACCAATATGTCAGCGATGTTCCTTGAAAGTTACAGTTTGAAAAATATTACTTTAAGTAATTTCAATACCATTTCGGTAAAAGATATGGGTTGTATGTTTGATGGCTGCTCCGTTCTGACTGCTCTTGACCTGAGTAGTTTCAACACATCTAATGTAATTGAAATGCCAAGTATGTTCTATGCTTGCTCGAACCTAAAGACAATTACTGTAGGACCGGATTGGAGCACGCAGAATGTGACAGTATCAAGCAACATGTTCCATGGCTGCGAACAGATAAAGGGTAGTGCTGGTACTACTTATAACGAAGGCTACGTTGATAAAACGTACGCCCATGTTGATGGCCTTGGTGGCCCTGGCTACCTGACTGCTGTCAGCTACGGTATTAAAGTGAGCGGTAAAGCCGTGACATTTGCAAACAAGTATGATGTACTGGGCGACGAGACGGTATATTACGATGACGACCTGAATATTCTGACGCTGAACAATGCCTCATTGACATCCATCAGCATCGCCTCATCAGCACCCAACAACCTGCGTATTGAGGTGTGTGGAGATTGTAAGGTGGCACATACAGCATCCAGTGGTAGTGCGTTCACAACCAACATCGCAAGTACTACAATCCAAGGTGTAGGAAAACTGACCATTACGAGTAAGAACGGTGCTGGAATTATGATAAACCGTTTAAACAATGCTACGTTAACTATAAAAGACCTGGATCTGAAAGCTGCAGGTAAAACTGCAGGCATTCTTGGTCGTTCAAAATCTACAACAACGTTCTATAGCAGTTTGGTCTTTAACAACACGAACTGTACAATAAGTAGAATAGGTGCAGATGAAGGAAGTGTGGGCATAATTAGACGAATGAGATTTGAAAAATGCACCATGACCAGCGGTGAGTTCGATAAAATTAATCATTTGGTTCTTGCCAATCCGATGGTGGTAGAACGCAATAGTGTCGACATAACAACGGGCATTGAAAACGGTCAAAGGAATTCGGTCAAAGGTCAAAGGGATGAGTGGTACACGATTGATGGGCAGAAGTTGAGTGGGAAGCCTACACAGAAGGGAATCTACATTCACAACGGACATAAGCGAGTCATCAAATAATAATACATAATTTGCATACAAAGAGGGGTAGCATCGCAGATGTTGCCCTTCATTTTTTTAGAATTTTCGCTTTTTCCTCAAGACCTAACATTGGGAAAAGCTAATTGCTTTATTATAAATGACTTAGAGGCAAAATGGGTGCTAAAAGACCTAACGTAACACCTAACAAAGAGGTAACATAACACCTAACATAAGACCTAACATTTTAGAGGCAAAAGTCAACGAAGTTAAGCAAGAGGCATGTGATTCGCCAGTGGTTAG
>JBGUJY010000077.1:0-8091 GCA_045114185.1 Prevotella sp.
CAAGAGCCGCTTTATCTACCGCGTGCGTGCCCTCGGCGATGAGAATACGTATTCACAGTGGAGCGAGGAGAAGACATTCAAGTTCAGTTCCACTGGTATTAGTACCATCTCTACTGAAGAAAAGGCCACAGGAGCCATCTACGACCTTAACGGTCGCTATCTTGGCACCAAGTCCGATGCACTTCGTAAGGGTGTGTATATTATTGATGGAAAGAAAGTGGTGAAGTAATCACTAATCCTATGGATGGTTCACCAGTTTTTTCTTCCCGTTAATGATGTAAATGCCTTTGGGAAGAAGACGGGAATCAGTACCAAGATAAACACCTTGCAGACTATTTATTTGAGTCTGTGAGGTGTTTTTTATTACCCGTTGTATTCCTGATGAATAGTTACTCCTTTGGAAGAACTGGAAGGAAATGGTATTGTCTTTGTTCTTTGTAATCTGCTTGATGGCCACCTGCAGTTGCATATTACCTTTGCTGTCTTCATGGTAGATCGTAGTGGTAGGACGGGAGTTTACGGTAAGACTGTCATTAAACAGGTAAGGGTAGGTATCACCCGCAGCTCCATACATTATCTTACCGTTATCTGCTTGAACTACGGAGCATCTTTCATGGTCGTTTATGTATTCACGATCCAATCCATCGTAATATGAGTTAAAAGAATTGACGGTGTTCCATATCCAGATAGCAGGATCGAAGTCAATGTGAGTGAT
Organism: Prevotella sp.; assembly: GCA_045114185.1. GTDB lineage: Bacteria > Bacteroidota > Bacteroidia > Bacteroidales > Bacteroidaceae > Prevotella. The sequence goes on from JBGUJY010000077.1 coordinate 716, forward strand.
GAGCAGTCCTGAACCTGGTAAACTCTTGTCCCACCCGCTTTTCTGGCGGTTCTCCAGCATGTAATACTCATCGGGGTAGGCATCATTATAGATAATATAGGTGTCGCCCCCTTCGTTGATAGCCTGCATGTCAGTAATTGTGGTATCAGTAGAAAGGACGATGGGTTGTTGCCAACCGCAGAACATCTTCTCGTAGGCTGTGAACCCAGCTGGCTGGTAGCCATTACCATTGTAGGAACCGAGATCCATGACATCCCAGTAGCCCATCCCGTAGTTCTTACCGTCTCCATCATACATATCAGGCAATCCTAAGCAATGACCGAACTCATGACAGAGGGTGCCAATGCCGTCGAGACGTGTACTGCTACTGAGTTCTGGTGAGCAGGCATAGATGTTGATGCGCACCTTGTCTAGGCGGAGGGTTCTTCCGTAATCCGCTTCTATCAGTTCCCACTCATGTGGCCAGATAGAGTTGCTACCACCTCCGTTTGCCTCGCCCTGTCCTGCATAGATCACTACTACCTGTTCTACGAAGCCGTCTCCATTCCAGTCATATTCAGAGAAGTCCACTTCGTCATCTACCAGCTTACAGGCTTCAACAATCATCTCATCGGGGTGAGCATCATAGTTGTCTGGGCCGACATTCTTGCCGTAATACTCATAGTCATTGCTGACGGTTACTGGTCCTAAGACATCGAAAGTCAGGTCGAGCATCCCGTCACTCTGGTCGCGGAAGTAGTCGCTTACGCTTCCTTTGAACCCTTTTTCGCTAAACCCTCTTTCGTTTGCTATACGGTCAAACAGGTTAAGGTCATTCCCGCTTCTAAACTTTTTGTTGGTAAACTCCACGAGGATAATGAGACCTTTCTGGGGACCGGTGAGTGGGGAGGGTTGAAGGTTGAGGGGGGATGTCTTCGATGAAGGAGTATGGACGATGGAGGAAAGAGATTTCTTTCGTGCTCTGCTTCCTCTTCTCTTGATCCCTGTTATCAATTCCTTATTGTCTTTTACTGGCTCCCATATTTTCCTTTCTTCTTTCTCCTTCGTCCATTCTCGACAATTATATCTATTCCCCAAGGAGTCCTGCCACCAATGGGCATGTTCATCACCCCTTAACTCAACCTTCACCTGCCGACCATCCGACAAAGTGATGGTTTGCCATTGTCCACGTCGGGCGGGAATGGCAAGCATACTGACACAACATAGGGTTGCGAGGATGAGATGGAGCGTTTTAGTTCGAACGGACATCATGATTCTTTGGGATAGGTAGTATGCAAAAATAGGTAAAAGGACCGATTCCACCAAGTTTTTTCGGATGTTTAACAAAAAAGGCAGACCCTATCATGGGTCTGCCCTTACAAATAACGAGATTATTTATACTAACTAATAGATGATTAATTTCTGTAGGCAGGATTCTGGTAGGCATCCTTCTCCTCCTTCGACATGATCATACCGTCGAGCTGACCCTGTGGGATAGGACGGAGATAATACCCTGCGGGAATATCACGCTTGAAGGTCTGCAGATCCTTATCTGTGTAGCCAGTACCAGCGATACGGTAAGTTGTTGCACGCTCGCCCCACTTCTGGGTACGTACGAGGTCGAACCAACGGTAACCCTCGCCCCAGAACTCACGACTGCGCTCGTCGAGGATGTAGTCGATGGTGATGACATCGGGAGTTGCAGCCAGCATCGCTTCGGTGTTGTCAACAGAAACGGCTACATTGTCGTTCTGACTGAAGGTCTGCTTACCTGCACGGGCACGAAGTACGTTAACCAGTGTCTTGGCCTCTGCATTTCTTCCGAGTTTCACGGCTGCCTCAGCACCGATGAGGTAGAACTCAGAGAACTTGGCAACATTCCAAGGACGTGGACTACCACCGTTCACCTTTGAGCCAAGACCGCCATTGTTGTCAGTGCGGTAGATACCGATCTTCCAGTTGATGGGGTACTTCTTACGACTGATATGGTTCACGGCTACGACGAAGTCGGGACGACCATCCATCTCACCAAAGCCCAGTTTACCGTCAGCACCAGTGTAGTTGATCTTGCTGTCCTCACTCTCAGGAACCCAACTGAAGTAAACCTCGTTAGGACCTACCTGCATACCATTAGCTCCGAACACGTAAGGTTCAGCACCACCAGCCTTCTGCCAGTTGGTGTGATAGCGCAGGGTGAACGTAGCATCATAGCGAGAGTCGATAGCCTTCACAGCATCTTCCCATACGCCACCTTCCATGAAATTGTCGGCAATAGGAGCCATACGGGTCCAAGGACGACCGAGGGCCTGAACAGCCTCACGCTGAACGGGGTTGATGGTTGCACCAGAGGCTGCCTTGGCAGTCATCTCAGTGTAGTTCCAGGTTTCCATCCAGTAAGCGAAGTTCTCTGGAGAGCCACCGCTACCCCAGCCATAACCAACACCACCGTTACCAAACTTCTCGTCCTCGTCGTGATCAGCATAGAGCATGATCTCGGAGTTACGGTCGTTGGTGGCCACGTTTACATCATAGAATGTGGGCTGCAGGGCATACGGACCAGGATTGTTGATGGCCTGCATAGCTGTGTCGTAAGCCTTCTGGAAGTAGCTGTTTGCCTCGCCTGAATTGCGGTTGCACTCAGGGTAGGTAGGAATGCTGTTAGGATTCTCCAGCCACCAAGCGTAAGTCAGGTAAGCCTTAGAAAGGAACAGACGAGCTACGTTCTTGGTCACAGTACCAGTAAGACGTGGGTTCTCAGGCAGATCAGCAACTGCTTTCTCCAAGTCAGAGAAGATAGCTGCATAAACCTCAGGAACAGTGTTACGTACAGAGGTACGAACAGTAGAGGTGTTAAACTTCAGTTCGCCAGCACCCAGATCGAGGGGCACACCACCATAGTACTGAACCAGGATGAAATAGTCGAAGGCACGGAAGAAATAGGCCTCGGCCAACAGAGAGGCGTCCATACCAGCCTCTGCACCATTCTCGATGATACCGCTAGCGGTATTAATGTTAGCGAAAGCTGTACCCCAGCATCCACCAGCAATACTATTGTTAGGGGTCATGGAACCCACACCAGAGAGGTCGGCATCCTTGAAGTTACCATCAGCCGACTGTGCGTAGGTGTACTCGTCGGTACCCGTTTCACAGGCATTCAACCAATAACCGTTGCCGTAGAAATAGCGCAAGTGAGCGTAGAGTGAGGTCAGACCGCCCTCGATACCCGCCTTCGTGGTGAAGAACGTCGGGTCGAACTGGCTGCGAGGCTGCTCATCGAGCACGTCATTGCAGGAGGTCATGGTTGTGGTAAGACCACAGCAGACAAGACCCACAGCGAGGATATATTTGATACTTTTAGTTTTCATATCTCTTGATTCTTTAGTGATTCTTAGAATGTAACGTTAATACCGAACAAGAAGTTGCGGGTAGAAGGCGTGTTGTAACCAACGATTGGCATTCTGTGCTTACCAGTGTAACCATCAATACCAACAGCTGTGTTCTGGGTAGCATAAGAGTTGGTCTCGGGATCAAGTCCGCACTCGTTGGTGAACGGTGAGAAGAGCACGAACGGGTTCTGTACCGTTGCATAGAGGCGCAGACGAGTGATACCGAAGTCTTTCACTGCCTTCAGCTTGTCGAAGTTGTAACCAAGGGTGATAGCACGAACCTTCAGATAGCCAGCATCGAAGTAGCCGAGTGTAGAACCGTACTTCGGGTTATCACCGCTCTGAATACCACCGGGTTTCGGATACTTGGCACCTGTGTTGTTCTCTGTCCAGTAGTCAACGTCGAGCTGTCCACGACGACCTGTCAGCATATTCAGGTAACCGTTGGCAGAGTGGATGGCAGAAATCAGCTTACCACCAATCTGGAAGGCACCGATAACGGTCAGATCGAAGTTCTTGTAGCCAACTGTTGTGTTGAAACCACCGATGAGATCGGGTTCCATGCTCATGATCTGACGGTCTTCAGCACCAATCTGACGGGTAGGAAGACCATTGGCATCATAATCGCCAGTGTATTTCACCTTGATCATACCCACATTGCCACCTGGCTCCAGAATGTTCATGGCAGCCTCTTCGCCGGCCTGCCACAAGCCAACATACTCATAGTCGTAGATCACGTCGATAGGATGACCAGGGAACCAGCGGTTACCCTCATCGGGTGCAGGCTTACCATTCTCATCGAGCGCACCAGTCAGCTTGGTCAGCTTATTGCGGTTCGCATAGAGGTTGATACCAGCTTCCCAGTTCCAGCCGTTCTTGTTGTCGATGATGATACCATTTAGAGTGAACTCGAAACCTTTATTCTCGGTATTACCGATGTTACCCGTATAGCTGCTTACACCAGAGGTAGAAGGCAGAGATACGTCGAGCAGGATATCGTTGGTCTTCTGGATATAGTACTCAAGAGATCCTGACAGTCTTCCTCTGAACAGAGAGAAGTCAAGACCGAAGTTCCATGTCTTGGAGAACTCCCAACCCAGTTCGGGGTTAGGCAGAGCATTCACATAGTAACCAGCCTTATAGGTGTCGCCGAAGTTATAGTTACGTACGGCTAGACCACCAAGGGTAGAATAGGGGTTGATACTCTGGTTAGAGGTCTCACCATAACCAACGCGCAGTTTCAGATTGTCAATCCATGTGATGTCGCGCATAAATTCCTCGCGGGCGATGTTCCAACCAGCGCTAACAGCAGGATAGGTATGCCACTGGTGTCCCTTGGCTAGACGAGAAGATGCGTCTGAACGGAGAGCTACAGAAAGCATATACTTATTATCATAAGAGTACATAACACGACCCATCCAAGAGATCAGACCGCTCTGCCAGTAGTTGTAACCAGTGAGGTTTGCCTGACCAGTGGCCTTGTCGAGTGCATAGTACTGGAAGTAGTCAGCAGGAATATCCTGTGCATTGGCACCCGTTGACTCGTAAGTGGTCTGTTCGGCAGAATACATGCCGACAACGTTCAGGTTGTGCTTCTCTGCGAAGGTGCGGTCGTAGGTGATAAGGTTCTCAACTGCCCAGTTATATGTCTGGTTCTCTGAGATCCATCCGCTGTTCACCGCATTGGCATCCTTGTTGTTGACACCCGTACCGGTGAAACCGCCACCCTTTGAAGAACGGTAGTTCAAACCGATATTGATGCGATAGCTCAGTCCTTCAATCCATGGGCACTTCACCTCGCCGAACAAAGTGTTATAAGAACCGATACCCTTGTTCTCGCTCAGCCATACATCTCTGTCGCGCTCAACGGTCTCCTTTGTAACAACACTTTGGTCGTCAGCGGGCAGTGAAACATAGCGTTTCAGGTTGCCTTTTTCGTCGTAAGGACTGGCCAGAGGACTCTTGCTCAGTACACCATACATATCGTTGACACCCTGGTTCTTGCGGTAGCTGTTGTTGGTGCTCAGACCGAAGCGGAACCACTTGCCAACCATCTGGTCGAAGTTACCGCGTACAGAGATACGGTCGTAGCCCTCAGTAGGAACAACAGACTCATCGTGGTAGTAACCAGCGCCGAAGCTGTAGCTACCGCCATTGGTACCGCCGGCAATGCTGAAGTCATGGTTATGACTAACACCTGTCTGGTAGTACAGATCCTGCCAGTCGGTATTGTTGCTGTCGCTCTCGTCCAGAGAGTTCTGATACAAGCCAGCATACTTACGGAACTCAGAGAAGGTTGGTCCATCCATCATAGGATACTTGTGGAACACGGTCTTGAAGTTCACATAGCCATTGTAGGTCACCTTGGCAGGTGCTCCCTGATAGCCCTTAGCTGTTGTGATGATGATGACACCGTTGGCACCACGGGAACCGTAGATAGCGGTGGCAGAGGCATCTTTCAGAATGTCCATCGACTTGATGTCGGTGGGGTTGATATCCGAAAGTTGTCCCATGAAGGGGATACCATCGAGCACGATCAGCGGGTCGTTGGAAGCACTCAGTGAGCGCTGACCACGGATGCGGATCTGCATCTCCTCACCAGGTTTGGTAGAGGTTTGTGTCATAAGCACACCAGCAACACGGCCCTGGAGGGCTTGTGCGGCATTGGTGGCTGCAATCTGGTTCAGTTTCTCACCACCGACATTGGCCACAGAACCAGTGACGGCTTCACGGCGCTGGGTACCGTAACCGATAACCACCACCTCGTTCAGGCTGTGTCCTTCTTCTTTCAAGACAACAGCGATGTTCGACTCACTGCCTACCTTGATTTCCTGTGAGACATAACCCACGTAAGATACAACCAAGGTTGCCCCTGGCTTTACAGAGATCTCAAAGTTACCATCAAAATCGGTTACAACACCATTGGTGGTTCCTTTTTCGAGAATAGTGGCACCAATCAGCGGTCCTTGAGAATCGCTCACCGTACCAGTCACTCTCTTTGCTTGCTGAACAGCATTCACGGAGTTCCCCTCCGGAGCTGCTGAGGCCTGTGTGGAAAGGGTGAGTCCCATGACTGTGCACAATCCCATACAGAGCATTCTTTTTCTTAGGTTTACTTTCATACAGTTAGATATATTAATAAAAAAAGATTTGTCGCTGCAAAAGTAAAGAAAAAGCAAATATGTCTCATTTCATTATGTTTCATTGCTGTTAATTATTGTCTTTCAATTGTAATAGATAAAAAAAATACCATCTTTGTTAACCAAACATGATCAACAAAGATGGTATTATTGTTTTTGAACGAGTGTCTTAGCGAGTTGTAGATTCGTGGATCGGCATTTTGCTGAAGGTCTGGAAATACTTCAAACAGACATCTCTCCATTCGCGGGCGTTGTCCACTTGATGCAACAATCGGTCATATACCTCTTGCCACCTTTGCGAATCATTATTGTCGATGGTTAAGACAATATCTTTCATCTGTTGCCAGGTTTCTGGGTAGCCTTCAACCACCCTGACACCATGGTAATAATGATCAACCAGTTCCTGCCACAGGGAACGTCCACTCTTCATCTTGTGGTTCCAAGATACATGGTGGAACCATAGCAGATACTCTTCCGGACAAGTCTCTACCTTATTATATATGGAAGCATACGGCTCACGGTATTGAGCAACAGCATCTGATCCAGTACTACTTCGGTCGAATCCTACCCCTTGCTCATCTGCTTTGTGGTAATAAACGGGACACCACTCAAGGGGATAGTTAGCCTTGAAGCCATCTGGCTCAGGACCGTAGTGGTGATCGAACTTGAATATGTGGTGCAGTCCGAGCGGCATCATGTAATCCACGCAGGCCTCCCTACTGCCCAGCATCTGGTTCGTCATGGTGTCCACAAATTTCTCCACAGGAGCGAAGGTCTGTTCCAACCATTCACGTGCAATCTCCTCAGATGACAACTCTGGATTCCAAGCTAGTCGTCCGAAGGCATACCAGTTAGCTTGAGAGAAATGGTG
>JBGUJY010000078.1:0-2418 GCA_045114185.1 Prevotella sp.
TCCTGACTCTGGATGACTGCAGCCACATCCACATTACAGAAATGCGCCACTTTCTCCCTGATTCCCTCATTCAACTCATGTTCCGTACGCAACACCAACACCTCGGGCTGAATACCCAGTCCTTGCAACTGCTTCACACTGGTCTGCGTGGGTTTGGTCTTTAACTCTCCCGCCGCTGCCAGATAAGGCACGTAGGTAAGGTGAACATTCAGCGCCCTTGTAGGACCCAGTTCCCAACGTAGCTGTCGGATGGCTTCCAGGAACGGTTGCCCCTCGATGTCGCCAATGGTACCGCCGATTTCTGTAATCACAAAATCCAGATCACGCTTCGTGGCGTTAAGAAGAATGCGTCTTTTGATTTCGTCGGTGATGTGTGGCACCACCTGAATGGTCTTACCCAGATAGTCACCTCTCCGCTCACGCTCAATCACGCTGAGGTAGATCTGTCCTGTGGTCACACTGTTGTTACGTGTCATCTCAATACCCGTAAACCGCTCATAATGTCCAAGGTCCAAATCCGTCTCCATACCATCGGCTGTGACGTAACACTCCCCATGTTCATAGGGATTGAGTGTTCCCGGATCAATGTTGATGTAGGGGTCGAATTTCTGAATCGTTATCCTGTAACCTCGTGCTTGAAGCAGCTTTCCCAACGAAGCCGAGATGATGCCCTTGCCTAATGACGAGGCTACACCTCCGGTGATAAAAATATATTTCGTCTCCATGCTGTAAGAATTTGGTGCAAAGATACTACAATCTATTGGTAAATACGCGTGTGGAATAATGATTCGATGAATAAGAATCTTAGGTTATGACTATCTGCATAACAACATAAATATATGATTTCGATTTGTAAGCAAAATGAATCAATATTATTACAAATTGTTACTTTTGGTCAAAATGAAGATAAAAACGTCAGCAATATAACTGATTTAATGGCAGAATGTCATACCTTTGCCACCAAAATAAGATTTAAGGAAGGATAATATGACGAATAGCAAGCAAACTCAAAACCAAAAAGGACTCTACCAGAGTGACTATGAGCACGACGCGTGCGGTGTGGGAATGATTGTAAATATCCACGGAAATAAGAGTCACGAACTGGTTGACAATGCACTGAAAGTGCTGGAGAACATGAGGCATCGCGGAGCGGAAGTCGGCAAAGACGGTGACGGAGCCGGCATCATGATCCAGATTCCGCATGAGTTCATCCTGCTGCAGGGTATTCCTGTACCGGAAAAGGGAAAGTATGGTACAGGACTTGTCTTCCTACCGAAGGACGAGAAGGAGCAGAGCGAGATCCTCAGCGTGATGATCGAGGAGATTGAACGCGAGGGATTACAGTTGATGCATCTGCGTACGGTGCCTACGAACCCTGAGTGTCTGGGCGAGTCGGCATTAAGTACGGAGCCTGACATCAAGCAGATATTCATTACGGGAGTATCCGACGATAAGGTGGATACCTTCCCACGTACCTTATATATAATAAGGAAGAAGATTGAGAAGCGCATCACAAACAACGACTTCTACATCTGTTCACTAAGCAACACAAACATGGTTTACAAGGGAATGCTGTCGTCAATGCAGGTAAGACAGTACTACCCTGACCTGACAAATCCCTATTTGACAAGCGGACTGGCACTGGTTCACTCACGATTCAGCACAAACACATTCCCTACGTGGAGTTTGGCACAGCCGTTCCGTTTGTTGGCGCACAATGGCGAAATCAACACGATACGTGGAAATCGTGGATGGATGAAGGCGAGAGAGAGCGTATTGTCGAGCGAGGCGCTGGGCGATGCGAAAGCGATTTCACCCATTGTGCAGCCGGGGATGTCGGATTCTGCATCACTCGATAACGTATTGGAGTTCTTCGTGATGAGCGGTCTTTCATTACCACATGCCATGAGCGTGCTGGTACCGGAGTCGTTCAATGACAAGAATCCAATCAGCGAAGATCTGAAGGCTTTCTACGAATACCATTCCATCCTGATGGAGCCGTGGGACGGTCCTGCCGCCCTGCTGTTCTCTGACGGTCGTTTTGCCGGTGGTATGCTCGACCGTAACGGACTCCGTCCTGCTCGTTACACCATCACCAAGAACGATACGATGGTGGTGGCATCTGAGGTAGGTGTGATGGACTTCGACCCTACGGAGATTGCTGAGAAGGGCCGTCTGCAACCGGGTAAGATCTTGTTGATCGATACCCAGGAGGGTAAGATCTACTACGACGGTGAGATCAAAAAGCAATTGGCAGATGAGCATCCCTACCGTCAGTGGTTATCCACAAACCGCATCCAATTAGAGAAACTGAAGAGCGGTCGCCATGTAGAGAACGGTGTCAGCAACCTCTTACAGAAGGAAATGATGTTCGGCTACGGCGAAGAGGATGTGGATGGCACCATCGTTCCGATGGCC
>JBGUJY010000079.1:0-19783 GCA_045114185.1 Prevotella sp.
AACAAAGGTTAAATACGTTAATTTTGCCTCCTTATTTCTGACATTGTCCAACCCTCAATCCACCTCTCTACCGTTTAATGTATAAGTCGTCGATTATCAATACTTAATATATTCTCTGATTGTTTCGGCCGGAGCCTTGGACGATGGAGATCCACAACGCCATGACAGGAAAATGATGACCACGCGGAATTCAACCAGTCGCACGTTAACCGTCTCCACCGCGGGATGGCCAAAGGATATGTATATGGTTAATGTGACTGTCGGAAAAGAGGTTATGACGAGAAAGGTGGTGGTGAACTCCATGAACGGCAATGGTAATTAAGGCGCCATGTAATCTTATTCCCGTCGTATTCCTGACAATCGGTGATAATCGCATCTGAAGGAATAGATGGAGCTGGGGTGCCATCATCAACTTTGATGGGGGATGTTTCTACACGAATCTCATCCCAAAGATTTTGGTCGATAAAGGATTGAAGAGTTTTGGCACCGCCTTCTACGATGAGTGATTGTATTTGCTGGTCGTAAAAACGCTGCAAGTCGAGCGGATGATGATGGTCGAGAACCATTCGCAAAGGATCAGGACCCACCCATTCACGCACATTGAGCTGCGGATGCTCCCGTTCATCGGTCACTCGTCCTACAAGAATCGCATCTTCCTCTGCCCGTAGTTTATGTACCAGCATTTTGGTAAAGGGTGTGGAAATGGCGAGGGGTTTGCCATGATCATCAATGAAACCGTTGGTTGTCTGTGCCCATTTCAGGATGATATACGGTCGATGCAGACGGTGATAGGTAAAGAAGCGGCGGTTCAACAACTGACATTCCTTTTCCAACACACCCACCGTTACCTCAATACCCGCATCGCGCAGTTTCTGTATTCCCCTACCCTGTACCTTGGCGAACTCATCGATACAGCCCACCACCACACGGCGCACACCTTTATAAATAATCAGGTCGGCACAAGGCGGTGTCTTCCCATAGTGCGAGCATGGTTCCAACGACACGTAGATCGTTGCCTCATTCAGCAGCGGTTCATCCTTTTTCCTGACTGACGCAAAGGCATTCACCTCAGCATGACCTTCGCCACAGCGCACATGATAGCCTTCACCGATAATACGACCGTCGGCTGACACAATGACTGCGCCCACCATCGGATTCGGCTTGGCGTTCTGACGACCGTTGGCTGCCAACTGCAAGCAACGTCGCATATACCGCTCGTCTATTTCCTGCTGACTCATACTTTTGCAAAGGTACGGATAAACGAGCAAAATGCAAAAGGAAAGTTTACTTTTCTTTTCATTTTCGAGTGAAAGTACCTTCGATGAAATCAAAGGTACAAATAAACGAAAACAATACAAAGAAAAACGGTTTTTTCTTTTGATTTATGCTTGCTTAATCGTACCTTTGCATCAATGAAGTACGAAGACCTTTGGCAGCAGTTGTCATCTATCTACGAGACGGGCGAGGCAAAAGCGATCGTCCGCTACGTATTGGAAATCCGTTATGGGTTGTCCATGACCGACATCATGTGCGGTGCCGTGGAACAGCTGCCACAAGAGGAACTGAGTGCATTGCTCAACCGACTGCTACAAGGCGAGCCCGTGCAGTATGTGACAGGGATTGCTGAGTTCGGTGGCAGACGATTCTTGGTGGAACCAGGGGTATTGATTCCACGACCAGAGACGTATGAGTTGTGCGAGATGATTAGAGATGAGAAGCAAGAGGTGAGAAGCCCTAAGATACTTGATATCGGGACGGGTAGTGGTTGTATTGCCTGCACATTGGCCGCCGAGATTCCTGACAGTGAGGTAACCGCCTGGGACATCTCCGAAAAAGCACTGCACATCGCTGAAGAGAACGCCAAACGTACCGGTGTTCACGTGTCGTTCGAACAGCGCGACATCCTCCTTCCTCCCTCTTCCTTCCTGCTTAACTCCGTTGACTTTTGTCGCGACTCGGCCAACCAAGCAAGCTTGTTGGCTCTCACTGTTCCAAAAGTTCCTCCTTCCTCCAGATGGGATATCATTGTGAGCAACCCTCCTTATATATGTAATAAGGAACGCGTTAATATGGAACAGAACGTGCTCGAATATGAGCCGTCGCTGGCCTTATTCGTACCCGACGAAGACCCACTGCTGTTCTATCGGGCCATCACCCGCTTTGCCAAGACAGCCTTGAAAGATGGTGGTAACCTCTATTTCGAAATCAACCCGCTCTATGCCGAACCGCTGAAGCAACTGATGCAAGAAGAAGGGTTCGCTGATATCAAGCTCTATCAGGACTCTTTCGGGAAACAACGCTTCGCCCACGGCAGAATCTACCACAAGCAACCATGATGAAAAAGACTATATCGACAGAAGAAGCATATATCAAACTCTCTGCCCTCTGCGCCTCCGCCGAGCATTGCTCAGGCGAGATGGTGGAGAAGATGCAGCGGTGGGGACTGTCAGAAAAGGCTCAGGCTGAGATCCTGGCAAAGCTCACCGAGAAGCAGTTCATTGATGATGAGCGATTCTGTCGTGCCTTCGTGAAAGACAAGATACAATACAATAAATGGGGACGCAGGAAAATCGAGCAGGCCCTCTATATGAAGCATGTCGACAAGGGTATCCAGCAACGGGTATTGGATGAGATCGACCCATCGGAGTATGTAGAGATTCTCCGTCAGTTGTTGCAACAGAAAAGAAAATCTGTTCATGCCGCCAACGACTATGAGATGAACGGAAAGCTCATGCGATTTGCGTTGCAACGCGGCTTCACCATGGACATTATCCACCAGTGTATTGACGATGATCAGCTTCTTTAGTCGACTCACCGATTTGATTTCCCCACGGGCCTGTCCTGTATGCGGCATGCGAATGACCGTGACGGAAGAGACGCTCTGCGCATCGTGCAACCGTCATCTTCCCCGCACTTTCTTCTGGGAGCATCCGCTTGACAACGAGATGGCCCAGACATGCTGGATCCAGATTCCTGTAGAGAAGGCTGCCGCCCTGTTCTTCTATGAAGCACAGTCGGAAGCAAGCAGACTGATCTACCAGATGAAATACAAAGGACATCCCGAGATCGGAGAGCAGTTAGGGAAGATGGCCGCGGAAGAGATGAAGGAAAGTGGATTCTTCGAGGATATCGACGTGCTTGTTCCTGTTCCACTGACCCAAGAGCGAGAGAAGGAGCGCGGCTACAACCAAAGCGAAGAGATTGCACAAGGCATCCATATCGCTACAGGTCTCCCCGTGGTTGCCAAATGCATCCGCCGAAAAGCGTTCGCAGGCAGTCAAACACTTAAAGACCGCAGGTCGAGACAGGAGAATGTGGCGGAAGCCTTCCAGCTGGTCCGACCAGCAGACTTGAAAGGAAAGCATGTGCTGTTGATTGACGATGTGGTAACCACTGGCGCTACCCTCGTGGCCTGCGGACAAGAGATTATGAAGGCACATCCCCGCGCCATCAGCATCTTTTCACTGGGATATACAAAATAAGAGGATTAAAGAAAATGAAGACAGAGGACAAGATTACCGAGCAACCCTCACATTTCGATCATCTCGAGCAGATGTCGGTGAAGGAACTGCTGCAGCACATCAACGAGGAGGATGCGCTGGTGGCTGGTGTGGTGTATAAGGCGATACCACAGATAGAAGCCTTGGTGGAAGTGATTGAGCCGAGGATGAAGCAAGGAGGTAGACTATTCTACGTCGGAGCCGGCACCAGTGGAAGGTTAGGCGTATTGGATGCAAGTGAGCTGCCTCCCACCTTCGGCGTGCCCGAGGAATGGGTGGTAGGTCTTATTGCCGGAGGTGACGAGGCCTTGCGCCATGCCATCGAAAAGGCAGAGGATGTGCCAGAGCAAGGCTGGCGTGACTTAGAGAATTATCATCCAACAGTGAATGATACGGTGATTGGCATTGCTGCCTCTGGTACGACGCCCTATGTTGTGGGGGCCGTCAGTGAAGCCAAACGTCAAGGATTGCTGACAGGTTGCATCACCAGTAATCCTAAAACCCCGTTGGCAGAGGTTGTCGACTACCCTATCGAAACTATCGTAGGACCAGAGTTCGTAACAGGTTCCAGTCGTATGAAAAGCGGAACGGCCCAGAAGATGGTGCTGAACATGATTTCCACCACGCTGATGATTCGTTTGGGGCGCGTTGAAGGAAACCGCATGGTTAAGATGCAGCTGAAGAACGCCAAACTTGTGGATCGCGGCACACGGATGATCCAAGAGTCGTTAGGTATTCCCTACAACGAGGCTGAACGCCGTTTGCTGGAAGCTGGCAGTGTGGATGGGGTGTTGAAAGAAACTAATTGATTTTCGGTTCTGGAATATCCTTTCCACGACAGAAGCGATGCTCGATATGGCGGTCGTCACCCAGATAGATGTATCGCTCCAGACGCTCCAGCAAAGTATAATTGTCATGATTCAGGTCATTGTCATTGATGACGAGGGCATCGAACTCATAACCGGGCTCGAAGCTTCCCACCTTGCCGAAGAAACTACCTCCCGACTTGGTGGCGAGCCAGAACGCCTCGGAGAGGGTGAGGAACGCTCGCTTATGATTCTGCTGATAGTGCATCTTGCTCACCTGTATAGCAAAGACCATCATCCGGAAGATGTTCAGATCGTGCCCACCACTGATGTCGCTGCCAAGACCCACTTGCAGTCCTTCATCAAGGAAATGACGGATGGGTGCCATGCCCGATGCCACGTTGAAATTCGACGTTGGACAATGGGCCACCATCACACCACGCTTTTTCATCAGTTCCAACTCTTCGCCTTCGGTCCATACGCAGTGAGCCATCACGGTAGGCGTCTGTCCGAAGAGTCCATAGCGGTCGTAAGCATCGCCATAGTTTTTGCTTTCTTTTTCCAGTTCCTGTACCCATGAAATCTCATCCTTGTTCTCTGAGAGGTGCGACTGCACAGGCAACTGATATTTGGCAGCCAGTTCACCACAGGCTCGGAGCATCTCCGGTGTACACGACGGGATGAAACGAGGCGTGATAATCGGTCGCACAAGCGATTTTAATGTTTCATCTTGAATCTTTAATCCTTCATTGATCAGGTCCTCATAACCCTGTACCATTTCCTCCACCGACTCGGAGAGTCCTGGAGGACAGTTGCGGTTCATGGCCACCTTACCTACCAAGGCTCCCATGCCTGCTTCCTGGAAAATATGTGTTAGCACGCGGGTGCTTTCGGTATGACTAGTAGCAAACACGCAGGCCCGCATGGTGCCGAAGAGCCACATGTCGTGCACAAAACGACGGTACATCCGCTCGGCATACTTCGTGTCGGCATACTTCATCTCCTCGGGGAAGGTGTAGTTCTGAAGCCAAGGCAGCAGTTCCAGATCCATGGCGATTCCCTGATTACGATACTGCGGGGCATGTACATGCAGATCGTTCATGGCAGGAATCAGCAGACGGTCGCCGAAATCTATGACCTCCGCACCCTCACAATCCAACGATGCCAAATCTGACGCCACGGCTATGACCAGTCCGTCGGCATCCACAGCGACATAACCATTCTCCAATACCTCGAAACGGCTTTGCTCCTTTGTATAGAGGATATGAGCCTTATATACTTTTTTCATATTATTTATTTTGATTCTTCCAGTGTGTAAAGATACTATTTTCAAATGACATATCAGCGAAAACAACATGTTTTAACATGACTTTGGGGCGTTTTTCGCTCACTTATACGTACCTTTAACTACGTTGAAGAGTACTCTCACTTGAAAATGAAAAGAAAAGTAGACTTTCCTTTTGCATTTTACTCGTTTATCCGTACCTTTGCAGCATCAAAGATGAAGAATATGGATACATTGAAGAAAGCATTTGCCAGGAAACTCCTGGAAGTGAAAGCCGTAAAACTGCAGCCCAACAACCCGTTTACATGGGCCAGCGGATGGAAGTCACCTATCTACACCGATAACCGCAAGACCCTTTCCTACCCGGAACTGCGCACGATGGTGAAACTCGCCCTGACGCACATGATCCTTGAACAGTTCCCTGAGGCAGAGGCCGTTGCTGGTGTGGCTACAGGAGCTATTGCTCAAGGTGCATTGGTGGCTGACGAGCTGAACCTGCCTTATGTATATGTAAGACCCAAACCGAAAGATCACGGTATGGGTAATCAGATAGAAGGTGAACTGCCCGAAGGTGCGAAAGTGATTGTCGTGGAAGACCTGATTTCCACGGGTGGTTCTTCTTTGAAAGCTGTTGACGCCTTACGTCGCGCCGGCTTTGAAGTGATTGGTATGGTAGCCAGCTACACCTATGGATTCCCCGTAGCAGAAGAGGCATTCCGCGAGGCTGGTGTCAAACTGCTGACCATCTCCGACTATGAGCATGTAGTGGCAGAAGCCTTGGCAACAGGTTATATCGCCGAGAGTGATGTCAAACTCTTACAAGAGTGGCGGAAAGATCCGTCAGTATGGGGATGTTGAAGGGATTCGGTCAAAGGGACTTGGTCAAAGGTCAAATCATAAAGTTCAAAGTTCAAAATTATTAGGATGAGTACATTCGAGAGTAGCGTAAAAATCGTGGAATATCCCCAAGAGAAGGTCTATGCCACGTTAAGCGACTTATCCAACCTGGGAAAACTAGAGGGTAAGTTCCCCGAGGATAAGTTCAAGGATTTCGAGTTCAGTGCCGACAGTGTGAGCATCAGTGTGCAACCTGTTGGTAAGGTGGCCATGAATATCGTTGACCGCGAAGAGCCGAAATGCATCAAATATGAGGCGATACAATCACCCATACCCTTCAACCTCTGGGTGCAACTGCTCCCTGTAACAGAGACAACCTGTAAGATGAAACTCACCATCAAGGCCGAGTTGAATCCCTTTATCAAGGGCATGGTCTCTGGTCCGCTGAACGAAGGACTGGAGAAGCTGGCTGATGCGCTGGCACAGGTAAAGTATGAATAAGGGATTTGGTCAAAGGGACTAGGTCAAAGGCCAAAAGCTAAAGTAATTATAAAGTCAACGTAGTTAAAGTTACGAAGATGAAACTGTGGGAGAAGAATTATCAGGTGAACGAGGAGATTGAACGCTTCACCGTTGGACATGACCGTGAGATGGATCTCTATCTGGCTCCATACGATGTGTTGGGCTCGATGGCGCATATCACTATGCTGGAGAGTATCGGACTGTTGGGAAAAGATGAACTGCCCCAACTGCTGAGTGAACTGCGTAACATCTACCGACTGTGCGAAAACGGTGAGTTCATCATCGAAGACGGCATTGAGGATGTGCACTCGCAAGTGGAGCTGATGCTGACCCGCAAACTGGGTGACATGGGAAAGAAAATCCACAGCGGAAGGTCGCGCAATGATCAAGTATTGGTGGACCTGAAACTCTTCACCCGTCATGAACTGAAGGAGATTGCCGATCTTGTAAAGATCCTGTTTGATGAACTGATTGCCAAGAGTAATCAGTATAAGGAGGTACTGATGCCCGGATACACGCATCTGCAAATTGCTATGCCCTCCTCTTTCGGATTGTGGTTCGGTGCCTATGCAGAGAGTCTGACTGATGATATGCTCTTCCTCCAGGCCGCCTACCGCATGACCAATAGGAATCCCTTGGGATCAGCTGCCGGCTATGGTTCCTCTTTCCCACTGAACCGTCAGATGACTACCGATCTGTTGGGCTTCGACTCGATGGACTATAATGTGGTCTATGCACAGATGGGACGTGGAAAGATGGAGCGCAACGTGGCCTTCTCATTGGCCTCGATAGCAGGAACCGTCGCTAAGATGGCCTTTGATGCCTGTCTGTTCAACTCACAGAATTTCTCATTTGTGAAACTGCCCAAGGAGTGTACCACCGGTAGCAGTATCATGCCCCATAAGAAGAATCCTGATGTATTTGAATTGATCCGCGCCAAGAGTAATAAGATACAAGGACTCCCCCAGCAGGTGATGCTGATCATGAACAACTTGCCCGTGGGCTACTTCCGTGATCTGCAGATCATCAAAGAGGTGTTCCTGCCTGCATTTGATGAACTGAAGGACTGTCTGCAGATGACTGCCTACATCATCAACAAGATGGAGGTGAATGAGCATATCCTCGACAATGCCATGTACGACCCGATTTTCTCGGTGGAGGAAGTGAACCGTCTTGCCGCCAACGGCATGCCGTTCCGTGATGCTTATAAGAAGGTAGGTCTTGACATCGAGGCTGGATCGTTCCATGCTGACAAGCAGATTCATCATACCCACGAAGGAAGCATCGGTAACCTTTGCAACGATAAGATCGAGGCACTGATGAACCAGATTCTCGGCGAGTTCCATTTTGAACGGATGGAAGAGGCTGAGAAGAAGTTGTTGGAAAGGAGTTAACGAGAGTTCGAAAGGAGTTATGAAGTTCGCGCTACGCTTGTCAATCCTTTTCCTTCTGCTGAGCTTCTGTTCATGCGGAGGATCGGAGTTCGAGTATTCATCACATCGTGTACGACTGGTCTATGATAACAGTGTGCATCTGGATGCTACTCTTTCGGTAGCGATGAATGCCATGGCACCGGGTATCTTTTGTCGCGTAGCCATCTCTGGCAATTACTTCACCTTCACGAACAGTCAAGGACAGAACAGCAAGCTGCCCATGACAGCTACAGAACAGCAACGGCTCCCCATGTTAGGTGTTAATAACGAGAGCGGAATCATCGTAGGGTTCGGTCTGTTGGCAGACCCTGCTGTGTTCTATGCCTATGATGCCCAATGCCCGAACTGTTATGAGAATGACAGTCGTCCGCGTTACCTCTTATCTATGTCCTCCGACGGAAAGGCTAAATGCGGAAAGTGCGGACGGGTGTATGACATGAACAACGGTGGAATCGTTACCGAAGGTGGGCCTGGCGAGAAACTATATCGCTATCATGCTTCTACAACAGGTCCCAACGGTATCCTTTCTGTAAATAATTAATCGCATATATTAAAAGGTGCAAAAAATTTTGGCTTTTAGAAGAAATCCCACTATCTTTGCACCGTTTTAACTGATCCACAGGCGGAAATAGCTCAGTTGGTAGAGCACAACCTTGCCAAGGTTGGGGTCGCGGGTCCGAGTCCCGTTTTCCGCTCCATTCATGATAGCGATAACCATGCCGCAATGGTGGAATTGGTAGACACGAGGGACTTAAAATCCCTTGGCCAGTGATGGCTGTGCGGGTTCGAGTCCCGCTCGCGGCACCTTTAAATCTTTGTTTATTATGCGCAAAAATCTGATTTTATTCGTTTCTGCTGTCGGCATGATCACGATGACCTCATGCTCTTCGAAGCTGGGTGCTCTCTCTGCTGACAATTTCAACGTTGTTCCTAACCCCATGGAAACTGAAGCCGGAAAGGTTCCCGTAACCATCAACGGAATGTTCCCCGAGAAATACCTGAAGAAGAAGGCTGTTGTTTCCGTGATTCCTGAGATCCGTTGCAGCAACGGTGATGTTGTTCAGGGACAAAGTGCTTCATTCCAAGGCGAAAAGGTTCAGGGTAATGACCAGACCATTTCTTATAAGCTGGGTGGAAACTACACCATGAAGAATATCTTCACCTATGTTCCTGCTATGCAGAAGAGCGATCTTTATCTGACCTTCGATGCCAAGGTTGGAAAGAAGAAGGTAAGTGTTCCTGCCGTGAAAGTTGCTGAAGGCGTTATTGCTACCTCTGAACTGTATCGTAATCTGCTCACTTCAACAGGTGCTTGCATCGCTCCTGATACGTTCCAGCGCATCAATGCCCATAAGCAAGAGGCACAGATCAAGTTCCTCGTGAACCAGGCTAATCTGCGCAAGAGCGAGCTGAAGAACAATTCTGTTACAGAGTTCGTGGAGATGCTGAAGAGAATCAACCGTGAGCGTGAGACTCTTGCCATCAAGGATATCGACGTTCTGGGCTTTGCTTCTCCAGAGGGCGCATACGACTTCAACGACAAGCTGGCTAACAAACGTCAGAACACAGCTGAGCAGTATGTGAAGGATCAGCTGAAGAAGACCAAGGTGAACACAGATATCAATGCCAAGTATACAGCAGAGGACTGGGATGGTTTCCAGCAGTTGGTACAGGCTAGCAATATCCAGGACAAGGATGTGATCCTCCGCGTGCTCTCTATGTACAAGGATCCGCAGGAGCGCGAGCAGCAGATCCGCAACATGTCTGCCGGCTATCGTGAGTTGGCCGACGGCATTCTGCCAGAGCTTCGTCGTTCACGCATGATCATCAACTATGAGACTATCGGTCGCAGTGATGAGCAAATCCAGCAGCAGTATGTAGCCGACCCGGCACAGCTTAGCGTTGATGAGTTGCTCTATTCCGCTACACTGACTGACGATGTCAACAAGCAGGAAGAGATCTACAAGACCGCTGCTAAGTTGTATCCCTCCGACTACCGTGCACTGAACAACATTGCTGCCCTGGAGTTCAATAAGGGTAACAACGATACAGCCAAGGAGTATATCAATAAGGTGTTCAATGTTCTGAACAACGCTCCTGAAGCCAATGCCAACCTCGGTATGATTGCTCTGCAGAATGGTGACGTTGCCAATGCCGAGAACTATATCGCTAAGGCTACCAATGCTAACGGTCTGAACAATGTACTTGGTGCGCTGAACATTGCCAAGGGTAATTACGCAGAGGCTGCCAAGAACCTGGCTAATTCCGAGAGCAACCTCGCTGGTCTGGCTGAACTGCTGAACAAGAACTATGCTACTGCTGAAGTTATCCTGAACAGTGTGAAGAACAAGGATGGTATGACCAAGTACCTGCAGGCACTTGTAGCAGCTCGTCAGGGTCGTTCAAGCATCGCCTCAGGCTTCTTGAAAGAGGCTCTGAACCTTGATCCTAGTCTGGCAGCTTATGCAGCTAACGACTTGGAGTTACTGAACGTCAGCAAATAATCACACTTCTTCATGAAGCGATACAGCTATATACTACTCGCCCTGATTCTGGTTTCATGTGGAGCACCTAGCGGTCAGTTCAAGATCGAAGGACGTTTCCTCAACCTGAACCAGGGTGAGTTTTATGTATATAGTACTGACGGACTGATCAACGGTGTTGATACCATCCATACCACAGGTGGTCGCTTCAGCTATCAGATTCCTTGTGAGGATAAGGGTACACTCATGTTGGTGTTCCCCAACTTCTCTGAACAACCCATTTTCGCAGAATCAGGTAAGACTGCTCATGTCAAGGCTGATGCAACCCACCTTAAGGAAATGATGGTGGAAGGCTCTGATGCCAATGAGCTGATGAGCCGCTTCCGTCAGGCCGTGGCCACCGCATCACCACCCGAGACGGTAAAAAAGGCAGCACTCTTCATCAAAGACAACCCGAAATCACCAGTCAGCATTTACCTGCTCAAACAATACTTCATCCTTTCAGTCACACCCGACTACCATCAAGCAGCCCAACTGGCCGATGTGTTGTTGAGGGCTCAGCCTGAGAATGTGGAACTGATCCGTCTGAAGCATGATATCGAAATTTTGAATACCATGCAGGTTAATGCCACGATGCCTTCATTCACAGCCGTTGACATCTACGGACGTAGTGTTTCCGATGCCAGTCTGCGAGGAAAGGTAGCTGTGGTTCATGTCTGGTCATCTTGGAACTACGAGAGTCAGGATATTCTGCGTCGTCTGCGCAATCTGTACACAGATCACCGTAGCCAGATAGGCATCGTAGGTATCTGTATTGATGGTGCCAAGCGCGACTGCCGGAACTTCCTGAAGCACGACTCTGTAGCATGGCCTACCATCTGCGATGAACAGATGTTCGACGGTCAGCTACTCGCAAAATTCGGTCTTTTATCCATCCCCGACAATGTCGTCATGGATACCAATGGAAAGGTTGTTGCACGCGGTTTGAATGCGAATGAGATGAACGAACGACTAAAGGAGATGCTGAAGAAAAGTTCGCCTTGATCTCAGATCCCCTAGCACACAACCAATTATCAACTTAATCATAAATCTAATATGTTAGTAAAAACATTCTGTGCAGCCGTAAACGGCTTGGACGTTACTACCGTAACCATCGAAGTAAGCATGACAAGAGGGGTGCTCTACCATCTCACAGGACTGCCTGACAGTGCCGTGAAGGAGAGTCGTGACCGTATTGCAGCCGCTTGTCAGAATATCGGATATAAATTCCCAGTGGCAGACATTACCGTCAATATGGCTCCCGCCGACCTTAGAAAGGAGGGCAGTGCCTATGATCTTCCTTTGGCCATTGCCATCCTTGGTGCCAACAACAAGGTGGAAAGCGGTCGTCTTCACGAATACATGATGGTAGGAGAGTTAGGACTAGATGGTAAGTTGCAACCCATCCGAGGTGCTTTGCCCGTTGCCATCCGTGCCCGTGCTGAACAGTTCAAAGGACTAATCGTGCCAATACAGAATATCCGCGAGGCGGCGGTGGTGAACAACATCTCCGTATATGGCATGGAGAGCCTGATGGATGTCATCCAATTCTTCAATGGTTCAAAGTATTACGAGCCTACGGTCATCGATACACGAAAGGAGTTCTTTCAACGGCAGTATCACTTCGATCTGGACTTCTCTGATGTTCGCGGACAAGAAAATGTGAAACGTGCGATGGAGGTAGCAGCTGCTGGTGGACACAACCTGATTATGATCGGACCGCCAGGAAGTGGTAAATCCATGATGGCCAAACGACTCCCCAGCATCCTTCCTCCACTATCTTTGGCAGAGAGTCTTGAAACTACCCAGATCCATAGCGTAGCAGGCAAGTTAGGACACGGCATGAGCCTCATCTCCCAACGTCCGTTTCGCTCTCCGCACCACACCATCTCACAAGTGGCACTCTGCGGAGGCGGAAACAATCCCCAGCCCGGTGAAATATCCTTGGCCCACAATGGGGTCCTCTTCCTGGACGAGATTCCAGAGCTAAGCAGATCCGTACTTGAAGTTCTGCGTCAGCCCTTGGAAGACCGAAAGATCACCATTAGCCGTGCCAAGTACAACGTGGAGTACCCCTGTTCCTTCATGCTCGTTGCCTCCATGAATCCCTGTCCTTGCGGTTATTACGGAGACGTCACCCACAACTGTGTCTGCACACCAGGGCAGATCCAGCGTTACATGAATAAGATCTCAGGGCCTCTTCTCGATCGTATAGATATACAATGCGAAATACAGGCTGTTCCCTTTGCAGAACTGTCGCAGATGGAAGCAGGCGAGCCCAGTGAGAAGATCCGTGAACGGGTGATTAAAGCCCGACTGATTCAAGAGGCACGCTTCAGTTCTCTTCCCGTCGAGAAAGGAGAAGGGCGCATTCATTGCAATGCGCAGATGACCGAGCATATGCTTCACGAATATGCGGAACCCGATAAAGAAAGTCTGAATATGCTCCGCATGGCTATGGAACGTCTCAAGCTCAGTGCCCGTGCTTATAGTCGTATTCTAAAAGTGGCTCGCACCATTGCGGATCTTGATGGTTCGGAGAAGGTACAGAGTCTGCATATCGGCGAGGCCATCGGCTACCGCAGTCTTGATAGAGGTGACTGGGCAGAACGTGGCATTTCATGTGTGTAAAAACAAATAATTATAACTTTTCTTCTCTCTTACTCAGTTTTTTAGTACCTTTGGTTTCACCGAAGGTACTTTCGTTCGGAAATGAAAAGAAAAACTTGTTTTCCTTTTGCATTTCACTCACTTATTCGTACCTTTGCACCCATAAAACTATCTTGAAATGGAAGAAAACAAGAGATTTAAGCGCACGACAGTGACGTCGGCGCTACCATACGCCAACGGTGGTGTGCATATCGGTCATTTGGCCGGTGTATATGTGCCTGCCGACATCTATGTGCGTTATTTACGACTGAAGAAGCGCGAAGTACTGTTTATCGGCGGTTCGGATGAGCATGGTGTACCCATCACCATCCGTGCCCGAAAGGAAGGCATCACTCCACAAGATGTTGTTGACCGCTACCACGAGATGATCAAGAAGAGTTTCGAGGAGTTCGGAATCTCATTCGATATCTATAGTCGTACAACCAGCCATACCCATCATAAGTTTGCTGCAGAGTGGTTCCGCAAGCTTTACGATGAGGGAAAACTGACAGAAGAGACGACCACCCAACTTTACGACGAGGAAGCGAAACAGTTCCTTGCCGACCGCTATGTAACGGGTGAGTGTCCTCACTGCCACAATGAGGGAGCCTATGGTGACCAGTGTGAGAAATGCGGTCGTGACCTATCTCCTACTGAGCTCATCAATCCGAAATCCACAATCTCTGGTTCTACTCCCGTCTTGAAAGAGACCAAGAACTGGTATCTCCCCCTAAACGAATATCAGGAGTGGCTGAAGCAGTGGATTCTTGAGGAGCATAAGGAATGGCGCCCAAATGTGTATGGACAGTGCAAGAGCTGGCTCGATATGGATCTGCAGCCACGTGCTATGACACGAGATCTCGATTGGGGTATTCCCGTTCCTGTGGAAGGAGCTGACGGTAAGGTGCTCTATGTTTGGTTTGATGCGCCTATCGGCTATGTATCGAACACGAAGGAACTCTGCGACCGCGAGCCCGAGAAATGGGGTTCATGGGAAAAGTGGTGGCAGGATGAAGATACTCGTTTGGTACACTTCATCGGCAAGGACAATATCGTGTTCCACTGTATCATCTTCCCTGTGATGATGAAGGCTCACGGCAAGTATATCATGCCTGACAACGTGCCGGCCAATGAGTTCCTGAACCTGGAGAACGACAAGATCTCTACCTCTCGCAACTGGGCTGTATGGTTGCACGAGTATCTGGTGGATATGCCCGGTAAGCAGGATGTGCTGCGCTATGTGCTGACCGCCAATGCGCCGGAGACCAAGGACAATAACTTCACTTGGAAAGACTTCCAAGACCGTAATAACAACGAGTTGGTTGCCGTATATGGTAACTTTGTGAACCGCGCTTTGCAGTTGACCAAGAAATACTGGAATGGTGTGGTTCCTGCTTGTGGTGAACTGACAGATGTTGACAAGCAGGCTTTGGCGGAATTCAAGGACGTAAAGGAGAAGGTTGAAGAACTCTTAGAGAAATTCAAGTTCCGTGATGCTCAGTTCGAGGCGATGAACCTGGCTCGTATAGGTAATAAGTATATTACGGATTGTGAACCCTGGAAGGTTTGGAAGACCGATCCCAAGCGTTGCGAGACCATCCTGAATATCTGCTTGCAGTTGACAGCCAACCTTGCTATAGCATTCGAGCCGTTCCTGCCATTCAGCAGTAAGAAGCTCCGCGATATGCTTGCCATTGATAACTTCGAATGGGAGCAGTTGGGCAGTACAGATCTTTTGAAGGCTGGTCACCAGCTAGGCGAGCCTTCACTGCTTTTCGAGAAGATTGAGGATGAGACCATCCAGAAGCAACTCGACAAGCTGGAGGCTACCAAGAAAGCGAATGAGGCAGCTGCTTACAAGGCTGCACCCATCAAGGATAATGTGGATTTCGAGACCTTTGAGAAACTCGACATCCGTGTGGGATTGGTAAAAGACTGTCAGAAGGTAAAGAAATCGAAGAAACTGTTGCAGTTCACTATCGATGATGGTTCCGGCACAGATCGCACCATCTGCTCAGGAATTGCCGCTTTCTACGAGAACCCCGAGGAACTTATCGGTAAGCGTATCCTCTTTGTGGCCAATTTCGAACCACGTAAGATGATGGGCATCGAGAGTCAGGGAATGATCCTCTCTGCTGTTGATGCAGATGAGAGCCTCAGCGTGGTTACCACAACAAAAGACGTGAAGCCTGGTAGTCAGGTAGGATAGACAGCGTAAGCGTCTAAAGAAACAAATACCCCCAACACCTCATAGAGATGTTGGGGGCTTTCTTTATTTTGCAATGACCTTTCTTCCACTCATGATGTAAACTCCCTTCTTCAGGCGAGGTATTCCATTGACTGTTGTGCCAACCTTGCGCCCCTGCAGGTCATAAATAATCGTGTTGGGTTTCGCCTTATTTGGTGCTACAGAAATATCAGTAATGATAGACTCACCGCCTGGATAGTTCGCAGGACGCTGATAATTGTCATAGCTGAATGCGACATTATTCATTGCACCCCAAATATACTCTTCCAATCCAGGATAGTCGATAAACGGGTTGCGATTCTCCTGAATACCATAAACAGCATTGTTACGGTTAATCTCCTTTTCGCTTACAGGATCGTTGATCGCCCACTTCATCAGCATTTCCAATTGCCAGGAAGAAAGACCTGGGTATGTGCTCCCGTCAAGAGTTGGTCTTGATTCAGAATAGTTAGCATACCAATCGGGCAGTTTTTCCTCATAACATGTCACCATATAAAAATAGGTACGTGCAAAGTCGCCTTTATAGATATCATTAGGCTCGAATACCGTTCCTGTATAACCAGGATAAGTACAAGCACCTAACTTGCTAAAGCCGTTAGCCGATTTGTATGATTCTCCTTTCGTCTCACCAAAGGGATTGTTGGAGCGTTTGTTGTTCACAAGTTTGTCGGTTGGATACATATGGTGAAGGTCGGTGTACATAGGCATTACTTTCGCTCCGAACCAACTGTTGGGGAATGAGTGCTCTCGATTATATTTCCCATCTTGTTTCGGACCTGTGGTTATCCATTCTTCACTTCCACCAGACCCGTTGTCTTGATAGGGGGAGCCGAAAGTATAGTTTGAGATACCTGAATACATATCCCAGACCTTCCCATCATCGCGTTTGTCTGTGGTTTGGAAATGCGTCCACAAGGCTTTGTAGGCTTCACTTAAACTACCTCCTTCATCTCGGTCGTATATAATCTTACACAGTGCGGTCTTCAAAGCTGCCCCTTTCTTCCCGTTTGCATTTTTATAATACTCACCTGAATTATTTGGCCCTTGTGCCCACGTCATTGCGGTCACAATCATGAAGCATGAAAGTAAAAAGATTCGTTTCATATTCATAGGTTTTTTTTATTTGCCTACAAAATTAGTGGTTTTTCTCGAAAGCAACAAACGATTCTCGGAAATAATGCTTCTGCTTAACATAAAATGAGGGTGTGTCATTTTGCGCCTTTTTGTGAGTCCGCTACTTGCGGACTGTGAGTCCGTCCCTCTCGGACTGAGAGTCCGAAACGGTCGGACTACTTACACCACGGCGTCTTGACACACCCTCTTCTTGTTCCCTTTACTCCTTGAGTTATTATTCAACCTGCAAAACTTTAACGACTTTGTCATACATCAGATATACTGAAGACGACTATATATATTGTAACTAGTTATGTGTTTCGTGTGCAAAGATATGGTATATTTTTCAATAGGCAGGTACTCAAATGTTTTCTTTTAGTAGTTAAAATGTTAAGTGGTTGTTTTTTTGTCGTTTTTTAGCTTAAACGGGCAGTTTTTTACCCTTTCATTGTACTTTTTCAAGTATTTATTATTACCTTTGACTACGTCGAAAGTACTCCCGTTAACTATGTTTTCCTCTCTCACGACTCAGCTATTCAAGCACGCTTGATAGCCTTCGCTGCTCCATCGGTTCGGAAAAATCCAAAAACAATTTGGTTTTTCGCTCACTTATTCGTACCTTTGCAAACATATAACGGACTGGTCTAATAGTTCAATGGATAGAACAAGTCTCTCCTAAAGATTAGATCCGGGTTCGATTCCCGGTTGGACCACAAACTACTAAACACTACTATTATGTTAGGAGCCATTATCGGAGATATCGTAGGATCGCGTTTTGAATTCTCTGAGCCTCCCAAGCCCGGATTCAAGCTGTTTACGCCCGAATGCAGTTATACAGATGACACGATTTGTACAATTGCCATTGCTGATGCCATCATGAACGGTAAGAGTTACCGCGATGCCCTCTTGGAGTGGTGCCGCCGCTATCCCCATCCCATGGGAAGCTATGGGGGGAAGTTCTATGAATGGATTAACAGTGACGACCCGCAGCCATATAACTCTTTTGGTAATGGATCCGCTATGCGTGTCAGTCCTGTAGCATGGCTCTTCGATGATTACGAAGATGTACAGGAACAGGCTCGACTTACTGCCATGCCCTCGCACAACCATCCTGAAGGCATCAAGGGAGCGGAGTGTATCGCCACCCTTTGCTACTGGCTGCGCACTTGCAGAATCACCAAAGACGAGGTGGAACGCAAGGTGGAGAAGAAATGGGGATATGAGATCCTGTCGTTGCGCGACATCTATAAGATCGGTAGTGAGAACCATTTTGACGTCACCTGCATGGAAACAGTCCCCATGGCTATCCGCTGCTTCTTGGAGAGTCAGAACTTTGAAGAAGCCATCCGCATAGCAGTCCTAGCAGACGGTGATACCGACACGAAGGCAAATATCACAGGTGCTTTGGCAGAATCATTCTACGAAGTACCGGAACAGTTGATCGAGCAAGCCTTCGAATACTTGCCTAGCGAGATGTTAGACATTATCACGCAGTTCTACCAGCGTATCGGAGAACAAATCTAATCATCAGGACTCTTTGAAGAAAGATCGGATGGAACGCAGATAGGGAGTGATTTCCCGTGCCATTACCCTGCCCCATGGCGACACATACTGACGTGAATAGGTGATGGTGAGTCGTTTCTTGGCTCGCGAGATTGCCACATAGAATTTCCGTGCTTCTTCTCCCTGAATGGCGATTTCATCGGCATAATAGCTAGGGAACTTCCCTTTCACGGCATCATAGACAATAACATTATCGAACTCCAAGCCCTTTGCTTTATGGACTGTGGAGACAAAGACCCGTTCACGCATGCTTTTGCTACCACAGAGATCAGCTTCCTTCATGGTGTTGATCTCCTGCAGATGTGCTGATAACTGTTCATATAACGACTCTTCCCCTTGAAGCATATCCTCCGCGAAATAATCCATGATATAGGGTAACTTGGGAATCTCACCAATTCTTCTGATCTCACGCAACTGTTCAAAGACATACTGCATCTCATGTACCAGATGGGAGGCTTCGTCTCTTTGGTACAACAGTTGACGGGTATGCGAAAAGATTGGCCCATAGAGGTTACGCAGACGGGCGGTCACAGTGGCATAACGATGAAGGAATGCCAATTGCTCCTCAATCAACAGCTTTCCTCTACGGTAACACTCATTCACCACACTTAACGTAGCGAGGATGTCATCGTTTGCCAAGTGCGAGTTCTCTCCTTCCAACTGAAGGGTTGTCAGCAGGTTCTTTAGTTTATAACTCTTCAGTTGCGGAGCCACCAGATGCGTTAGTTTCAGGGAATCATAGTAATGAGGCCACAGCTGTTCCATTCTACAACCCTGACAATACCGTTGCATATTGTGATCCATGATCTGGTAGTCGTAATTCACGTTATGACCTAAGAGTATGCTTCCTGCCGCAAACTCCGCAAAACGGGCCATGGCCTCACGATGACTCAGATGCTCATGATTGGCATATTCTGCAACCAAAGGATTAACAGTATCGCCCAACATGGCGGGAATCTCGCGATCGGTTTCTATAAACAGATTGAGTTCTCCTGTTACTTTACCATCTTTTACCTTGATGGCGGCAATCTGCACCACATCATCTTCAAAGATGTTCAGACCAGTAGTCTCCGTATCGAAGATCACAAACTCATGTTGGGTATAGTCCTTCAGGAACTCATTCAGATAGGAAGAGCCGTCGTACTCCAAGAAATCAACGGGTGAAAGCGCGTGGTTCATCACCTCATGGGCGAACTGTCGTGCTGCCGAATGACTGCCAAAGAGTTTCAGTCCTGTGAAGATCCGTGCCCAAGCAATGAAGTTGTTCTCCTGGATCACCACATTGAAATGGGAAAGCAGCAGACG
>JBGUJY010000080.1:0-29348 GCA_045114185.1 Prevotella sp.
CGATGCTCAAAGTCAACTGACCTTTAAAAATATAGGTTTCCCAGGTGTTGAGAAAATAAAGGTCGAAATAGAAAAAGCACTTGGCAACAAATAAGATAATAATAGTCAAGTGGGTTCAAAAAATGAGGATGAGCTATCAGCCCATCCTCATTTTGATTTATTCCTTTATTATTTCCTATATTATTTCTTTTTGAAATAGGGGAGATCACCCTTTGTCCAGTTGGTCCCATCGCCCCAACCTGGGTTCTGCTCCAGCACGCCCTCTGACAAGATTACCTGATCCTCAGGAATCTTGAAGAAACCGCCACCGGTTTCGTTGTAACGCTGCATGAAGTCGTTGGTGAAAGCATACTCGCCCGGAGTACCTTCGTTCAGGATGGGGTTGCCCACCTGATTCTTCACCTTCTCCTGCATATCGCCCCAACGGCGCAGGTCGTTCCAGCGCAGTGCCTCGAAGCAGAGCTCGTAGCGACGCTCCTTCTTCAGCAATGTCAGGCTATAGGGAAGATCACCCAGTCCTGCACGCTGACGAACAGCGTTCAAACCACTCTTGCCATTATAGACACTCTTACCATCGGTGAGCTCTGAGTGCATCAGGAGCACATCAGCAAAGCGCAGCCATACGAGCGACTGAGTCAAACCGGTCTGACGGTTGTTCTCACTACCATAGTAGTAGCCGTAGCTCAGGTAACGACCGCTATGGTCTTCGTTCCATGCCTCACAGCCGAGGTATTTCTTAGCCAGCAGGTCGGTGTTCTCCACTTCCTTGGCAGCATCACCCTTATAGTTGGGGATCTCATCGGCACGCTTACAGATAGAGCCTATACGACGATAGTCGCCTTCGTAGTCGGGATCCTCAGCCCAGTCAGTCCACAGCTTCCAGCATACAGGACCATTGGAATAACCTTGCACAGAGAACGGGAAGGCAGCCTCGGTGGTCTTACGGGGATTATAGAACTCCACGATACGATTGTGACGCAGCAAACCGTCAGCACTCCAACCAGGAACATTAGACATCTTCACAGCAAACATGCTCTCGATGTTCTCGTCGGTCTCCCAGTTGATGCCGTCTTTAATTTTGTAACCGGTGATGGAGTCTGTGCCAGCAGCAGTCTTGACAATGATAGGTTCGTTGGTATAGGGATAGTCCTTGGCGGTGTATGGGTTGGTATAAGGCCAGAGGTTACGCTGGTCGCTGACCAGTCCGTAGCCACTATTCTGGATACAATCCTCGAGCCATGAAACAACCTGTGACTTGGAAATGCTTCCTCCCTCAGCGAGGGGCAGCTCAGATTTCTTATAGAAACCAGTATAGAACAACCATACACGGGCCATCATACCCTCGGCAGCCCACTTGGAAACACGACCGATGCCAAAGTTAGGATACTTGGTTGACGGACCAGCCTCGATAGAAGCCTTCAGGTCGGATGCAATCTGTGCATACACCTCATCCGCAGAAGATCTCGGCAGATTCTGGGGCTCTGTTGACAATACCAGAGGTACACCATTGAACACCTGAGCGAGGTTGAAATAATAGAAAGCGCGGAGGAAATAGATTTCGCAAAGCAGCTGGTTCTTCTTCTCGCCAGATGACCACTCCGTTACATTGTCGATGGTTTCCAAGGCATTGTTGGCACGGTTGATACCAGCATAACGCTGCTTCCACAGAGGTTTCATCCAGTCCAGATAAGCGTTCATCAGACGGTCAACGCCCTGGGCACCGATGTTACTCTGGCTACCACCACCCAGACGGTCGTCTGAAGCGATGTCAAAGACAAAGAATGGATCTTCCTCGGGGTCGGCCAGGTTTCGGTTCATGGCGGCATAGATACCATTTACCATCTGAACGGCGTCACTCTCGCTGACTGGGAAGTTCGAGGTGTCCTTCTTCGTGAGGTTGTCTGTGTCGAGGAAATCTTCACAGGCACACAATCCAAAGACTGCGCAGATCGCGCAGATCATATATAACAGATTCTTTTTCATAATCTTCATGAATTATCAGTTCTTAAAAGTTAACGTTCAGACCCACCTGGAAGGCACGTGACGATGGATAGTAGCCACAGTCGATACCAGATGCCCAGCTATTTCCGTTACCGAAGCCGACCTCAGGATCCATACCAGAGTAGCCTGTGAACGTAATGAAATTGCTGAGAGAAACATAGAGACGACACTTCTGTACGGGCAGTTTAGAATAGAGACGCTTGAAGTCGTAACCGAAGGAGATGCGTGAGATCTTGAAGAAGTCGGCATCCTCGATCCAAACCTTAGAGATCTCAGACATGTTTGCGTTCTTACCATCGGAGAAGCGCGGATAGCGGTTGGTGCTACCTTCGCCTGTCCAGTACTTGGTATAGACATCTGTACAGTAGTTGTCATCGGGATGGTCAGAGAACTGACGATAGCTCTTGGCTACCTGCTGTCCGAAGGAACCATAACCGTTGATACCCAGGTCGAAGCCCTTATAGGCGATGTTGATGTTCAGACCTAAGGTGTAATCGGGATTCGGATCACCAATCATGGTCTTGTCATCTTCTTTCGTGATCTTACCATCACCATTGAGGTCCTTGAACATCACGTCACCCGGCTGCAGTCCTGCACCCTGCAGTGAATTCTTCTTGTCGCCCTTACAGTTACGGTCGAGATACTCCTGCAGCTGCTGCTCGTTCTGGATGATACCTTCCATCTCGTAGCCCCAGAAGTAACCGATAGGATAGCCTACCTGTACGCGGTTGATCTCGGCTGTGTTCTGTGCGATGGCATTTTCGCTACCGTGGATGATACCCTCGGCGTTAGCCAGACGGGTAACCTCGTTCTTGTTGTGTGAGAAGTTGGCAGAGAGACTGTATCTGAAGTCCTTGCCAATCTTGTCGTTCCAGGTCAACTGAATCTCATAACCCTTGTTCTCGATGTCACCACCGTTCACATAAGGTGCATTCGTTCCGTATGAGAGCAATGCCGGAGCAACTACGAGCCAGTCCTTGGTGGTCTTCTTATACCAGTCGAAGACAACGCCTAAGCGGTTGTTCAGCAAACGGGCATCGAAACCGAGGTCAAGCTGCTCAGAAGTTTCCCACTTCACATCATAATTGGGAAGAATATCGGGGAAGGCACCCAGTCCTGGAGTGTCCTTGCTGTCGAAGTAATAAGGCTCGTTGATGTTGATGGTAGCCAAATACTGGAAGTTGGAGATGTTACAGTTACCGTTCTGTCCCCAGCTTGCACGCAGCTTCAAGAAATCCAACCAGCTCTTGGTTGACTCAAAGAAGCTCTCGTTGCTGATCACCCAACCTGCAGAAACAGAGGGGAAGTAACCCCAGCGCTTGCCGCGCTTGAAGTTGGAAGAACCATCGGCACGAAGTACGAGTGAGAGCAGGTAGGTCTCGTTGTAGTTATAGTTGACACGACCGAAGAATGATGCGATGGCACCCTGTGCTTCAGGGCTACCGCCAACGGAGGTCAACGACTTGTCAATCACATTGGCATTGTCGATAAAGGCATGGTCGAACGAACCCGGGAACTGTGAGTTACCGTTGGTCACGTTGACACCATTACCATAACCCCATTTCTCGACAGATTGTCCGAGGAGGGCATCGATATTATGGTTACCGAAGGACTTCACCCAATTGATGGTGTTCTCCAATGACCAGCGAATGCTGTAGGATTGACTCTGTCTCACCTCATCATTGGCCTGCATGTTCTTGGCGCTGAGCTCATAGACAGGTACATAGCTGCGGCTCTCTCTGTGGCGGTAAAGCCAACCTACGCTAGAGCGCCAGGTGAGACCCTTGATGGGTGCGAACTCCAGGAAGAAGTTCGACTGCAGACGCCAGCCCTTGTTGTAGCCCATGCTGTTATTATACAACATCGATGCCAGCGGGTTGGCTGCCTCGTCGAGGAGGTTCCAGTTGTCGGCCAGGATATCCTTATACTCGTAGTAGCTACCATCACTGTTGTATGCTGGCAGCAACGGTGTCAAAGCTAAAAGCGTACGAATGCTGTTTCCATAGATACCTCCCACAGACACACCTTTCTTGTTAGTAGACGAGAAGGTTACGTTCTCACCAACCTTAAGCACATCACGACCGTGCTTCCTGATCAGTGAATAGTCGGAGTTCATACGAACGGTGTAACGGTCGAACTTCGGATCGGCAGGAGCACCCAGCGTACCTGTCTGGTGGTACTTGGTGAAACCGAGCGCGAAGCGTGACAGATCGCTACCGCCATTGATATTGATAGAAGCATTGTGCATCGGAGCATTGTCGATGGTTGTTTCCTCGAGCCAGTTGGTACCATTCCAAGTGCCGTTCATGATCAGCGGATACTGCTTGGGGATCTTCTCGGCATAGTTATAAGGTTCGATACCCTGGATCTCGCGAGCCTTGTTGACAATCTCCATATACTGCTTGGCATCCAACGGGGTAACACCATTGGTATTCACGTTCTGCCAACCTAAATAACCATCGAACGATACATTGATATGACCGGCACCAGCCTTACCTTTCTTGGTGGTGACGAGGATGACACCGTTAGATGCTCGGGCACCGTAGATGGCGCTGGATGCAGCATCCTTCAGAATGTCGATGCTCTCGATGTCGTTTGGGGAGAGGTCGTCGATATTGGCACCCGGTACACCATCCACTACATAGAGCGGTGTATTGGAACCTACGGTACCCATACCACGGATCACAACCTTGTAACCCTCACCAGGCTGACCTGAGTTCATGACGATGTTCATACCTGAAGCCAAGCTCTGCAAAGCACCAAAGGCATCCACAGCATTGATGGCCTCAATGTTCTCCGAAGTAACATGGACCGTAGAACCGGTTACCAACTTCTTGCGCTGGGTACCGTAACCCACGACAACCACGTCGTTCAATACTTCTGAATCCTCTTCGAGGATGATTGTAGCACTCCTCCCTTCTGTCAGCTTCTGAACTACGGTCTTGTAGCCAACATAAGAGATTCTCACACTTGCACCTTTCGTAATGGTGAGGGCGAAAGAACCGTCAGCCCCTGTCAGGGTTCCATTACTCTGTGTGCCCACTTCGATAACAGACGCACCGATAATCGGCTGTCTGTCTGAGTCGAGAACGACTCCCTTCACCTGTGCGGTCTCCTTTCCTGGAGCTACTTGTTCTCCAGTAGTGAGCGGTGCGGCAGACACAGATCCACCGAACACCATCATTCCAACACAGATGATGGATAGCAATTTCCGATAATTTTGCATAATTGTTGATAAGTTTTGCATGAAATATAATAAAGGTGTTAGAATTTTGATAGATAGTTTCTTTCTCTATAGTAGTAGTTGGAATAGATTCTTTTGCAAAAGTAATTAATATTTTCTAAACGACAAACTTTTTTTAGGAGTTTTTTATTAATAATCTGACTAAGTGGGGGTGAAGTTGTTAAAAAGATATAATTTCGACAAGTTTTCTAGTACTTTGTATTGCAAGGTACTAATCTTTTACCTATATTTGCACCGAAAACAGAAATCAAATCGAATTAATATGAATATCGAGAATGCCAAATCACAGATGAGGAAGGGTATGCTGGAATTCTGCGTACTGCTGCTCCTGAAGCACAGACCATCCTATGCCAGCGATATCATCCAACAACTGAAGAATGCGGAGCTGCTGGTGGTGGAGGGCACCCTCTATCCCTTGCTGACCCGCTTGAAGAACGACGGTCTGTTACTCTATCAGTGGCAGGAATCTACGCAGGGACCGCCCCGCAAGTACTATGCGCTCAGTCCAGAGGGTGCCCAGTTCCTTGAAGGACTCGACACGGCTTGGCTGGAACTATCCAATACCATTAATTATCTCAAAAATATCACCCCCAACAATCAATTATCATGAAGAAGAATATCACAATCAACCTGTGCGGTCGTCTTTTCCAAATTGATGAAGACGCCTATGAACTGCTGCAAAACTACATCGAGTCGTTACATGCCTCTTTCGGAAGACAAGAGGGTGGGGAGGAAATCGCCGACGATATCGAGGAACGCATCGCCGAACTGTTCGAAGAATTGAAAGCCAATGGTACGGAGGCCATCACCATCGACCATGTGAAGGATATCATTTCCCGTATCGGCAAGCCCGAGCAGCTGACTGGCGGGGAAGAGGATGCTGAGAGAACCGAGGATCATAGCGGTAAACATTCCACTGCTCAGGACATATTAAATAATGTACGGGCGAGGACAGCTGGTAAACGACTCTATCGCAACCCCAACGACAAGATGCTGGCAGGTGTGCTTTCAGGTTTTGCCGCCTATACAGGAACAGATGCCACCTGGTGGCGTATCGGTTATGTGTTGTTGCTGCTGGGCTCTAACCTATTCTTAGGTCCTTTGTTCAAACTGTTCCATTTAGGAGGTTTCTTCTTCTCCATCAACATGACGCTCGTTCTTCTCTATATCATCTTGGCCTTTGCCATGCCTGAGGCCAAGAAGCCCCAGCAGATGTTAGAGATGGAAGGCAAGGATGTGACACCGCAGAGCTTAGCCGATGTAGTGGTAGAGGATAAGCAGCCCGTACAGCAACATCGTGGATGCTTGGGGTCAACCTTTTCTGTGATCCTGTCAATCATTGCAGGAATCTTCGTGGGATTTGCTGCCATCTTCGGACTCATCTTGTTGGTCTGTCTATTACTGATCATTGTGTCTATCATCATCGTCTT
The DNA here is from genome assembly GCA_045114185.1 of Prevotella sp. Lineage (GTDB taxonomy): Bacteria > Bacteroidota > Bacteroidia > Bacteroidales > Bacteroidaceae > Prevotella. The sequence goes on from JBGUJY010000080.1 coordinate 6,676, forward strand.
TACCGTTCCTTCGGCTATACATATACCCCTGCCTTTCGATATCAACTACCTGAACCTGGCTGAGATGTATACAAGTCATCCCTGGGTAGTGGCCGTGTTCATCGTCGGACTCTTGCTGACACTGTTCATCCCTCTCTATGCCATCGTTCATATGCTACTCTCGAAATCGGGTAAGATTCAGCCCATGGGTGTCGGACAACGCATTCTGTGGATTGTACTGTGGTTAGCAGCTCTGTTCAGTATGATACCTTCGCTCATCTGGGTTCATGAACAGGCATCTGAACGTGAGATGGCTCATTATCGGAAGACACATACCTACCAAGGTGTGGTGATGAGTTCTCAAGACAAGGATTTCCTGCGCCAAGGCGATTGGAAACTGATTAAGGCAGAGAACTGTGCACACCTGACCTACAGTGGGGAGCATTGGAGCGGCGACCCCAATGCCCGTTATCTTGATGCATGGAATGGTGACTGCGAAGAGGTTTATCAGGTTGAGCATACAGGACAGGTAGAGCCCGGCATCTATCGCCTGGACTGCTTAGCCCGTGCCGAAGGTCCTGGCACCTATATCTATGCAAAAGCAGATAAACTAACGATGTTCAAACAGATTCCCGCATACGGCAACTCGGGTGGTGAGTTCGTAGAGCAGGTAAGGGAGAAAATGGCAGACATACAAATAAAGGATTCAGTTAGGAAAAAACTTGTCAGTACCACAACGTTCGAAATCATGGGTATGAAGTTCCATATCAATGATTATGAAGAGAATAACAGGAAGAGTTTGTCCGACTATTTCGGTGAGGGTAAAGGCTGGTCTTTGGTCAGTATCGACAGTATCGTTGTTTACAACGGTAGCATTACCTACGGTGTTTCCACTGACGCAGCCTTTACTGGTCAGCCCTGTCATGCCCAGTGGTTCTCCGCATCCGATTTCAAAGTAACGCGCATCGGTGATTTGCCATAGACTTCAAACTGGAACGTATCGAAGAATAAAGCAAAACAATAACGAATAATGAAAAAACTATTATCGACTATGCTCCTTGCCCTCGTCGCGATGGCGGGGCAGACGCAAACAAAAGTCTGGAACGACATTGTAACGAGTTATTCCAACGCTTCAATGGTGCAAGTGACGCAAGTTGCGTTCTATAACGACCGTACGGAAATGTCGCTTCACGTTGACTCCTGGGCAGGACAATGGATCAGGATTAACGAAAAATCCTTTCTGCAAGCCAATGGAAAGCAGTATGCTATCAAGGATGCCACCGTACTGAAACTCGGTGAGAAATATACCCTGCCGACTGATATGCTCGACTTCGTGCTTATCTTCGAGACGGTGCCGCAGGATGTACAGTCAGTTTATTTTATAGAGCCGGCTGGCTGGCAGATTGGGAACATCCGCAGTTCCAGCATATTGCCTCAGGGTCTTGTCGATACCTATTGGCGCAACGATGCAACGGGCGACTGGCTGATCGGAATTGCTCCGGAGCATGTCATCTATAAGAATAAGATTTACGACATCGTTTCCCGGAAAGAGAAAAAGGATGCCTACACCCTGACGCTCGATGATGAAACGACCATCAAGGTGAGCAAATACAAAAAAGGAGTACGTACCTTTACCATTGGTAACGGGAAACCTGTGGCATGCAGTCCTATTACCACTGCAGCCTTACCCGACTATCCCACGAAGGATACCCGAACTGGTTTTGTAGATAACGGCTTCCGCATGGGTGACAGTGTAACCTTCATCGGATGGCTGAAGAATATGCCACCGGGTGTTCGCGAGCAGAACCCTGAGTTGACCGTTTCCTACGAGAACATCCTCTCCGGTAATCGGGAAACCGCTTATACCAAGATGGACTCCCTGGGTCGCTTCACCCTCAAGATGCCACTGATGAACACATCGGAAGTGTATATCGATTGGGGACGTTCTACCGTGAACGCTGTTTTTGAACCTGGCAAGACCTATTTCCTTCTCTATGACTTTTGGACAGGACAGAAACTGTGGATGGGCGATGATGTCAGGGTACAGAATGAGTTGCTGCAGCCGGCGGCTCTTTCGCGAGCCAAACCTCATGGAGCCGAGGTGCCCGATGAGGAGAAAGAGGTTGACCTGATGGCTTACTGGGCGCAATGTGACAGTGTGCGACTCCAGCAGGAGGCTTATCTGAAAGTCATGGAGCAGAACCATCCCACACTCTCACAGCGGTTCCTCGACTATGAGGCTGGTTACTATCGTATGCTACAGGGGCGTAACATGATGCAGGCTCGTTTCTGTGTACAGAACAGTCCTGTGCCACGCGAATATGTGGATTACGTGGGTGAGAGCTTCTGGAAGAAGGCACCGAAGCCTTTGACCCTCTATAGCTACTTCGATACGCTGAACCGCGACTTCATTGATCAAGTAGAGCACGATAAGGGTAGTGTTGACATTAACGTTGTCCTCAAACGTTATGAGAAAGAAGGGAAGTTCAAGATGACTGATGAAGAGAAGGCTATCTTGGCTAGATATGAGAAGGAGTTTCCCCTAGTGATGGCTAAAATCAATGCTGCTGAGACGAATGAAGAGAAAGAGAAGGTTGCCGAAGCCTTTAACACCAGCGAGACGGTTACTGGGATGAAAGCCCTTGTGGAGAGGAGTATGCCGCTGCTGAACACCTTTGACTTCCAGAATTTGATGGATATTGTCGACTCTCTTGGTGGCGACCGCAAGATACGTGAGATCATCCTCGCCCAGCGTTTGATACGGCGAATAGATGGTACACGGATGCCTCTCGACTCTACCGTTTTGGTTTTCGCCGAAGAGAATATCCAACTGCCCTTTGCCCTGACAGCTGTCAAGACCCTCAACGACAAATATCTCGCCATCCAACAGCGTGACATCTCGAAGTCGCCGAGTTTGAAGACCGCTGATGACGTGGCCAATATGAGCGATGGCGAGAAGATCTTCCGCAAACTCATCGAACCGTATAAAGGTAAGATCATCCTTCTTGATGTTTGGGGAACATGGTGCAGTCCTTGCAAGGAGGCCCTCTCGCATAGTCAGGAGGAGTATGAACGACTGAAGGATTATGACCTCATCTATCTCTACCTCGCCAACAGATCCAGCGATGAGTCGTGGAAGAGTGTGATCAAAGAGTATGAAGTGCTGGGCGATAATGTTGTACACTTTAACCTGCCCAACAATCAACAGCAGGCTATCGAACATTTCCTCAACGTGACAGGCTTCCCCACCTACAAGCTCATTGACCGCGACGGCACCATCCTCGATGTCAATTCCGACCCGCGTCATCTCGATGGTCTCGCACGGTTGTTGGAACAAATGAAATAATTTTTCTAATCTCCATTTGACCTTTGCCCTTCTTCATCGTATTATAAGTAGAACAACAGATTATGGTACAGATAGAACGCGATATCATTTTACAATGCCAACAAGGCGACAAGGAAGCATTCCGATGGGTGGTGAAAACCCATCAACGGATGATCTTCTCGCTGGCACTGAAAATGTTATGCGATGAAGAAGAGGCAAAGGACATCGTGCAGGAGACATTTATCCGCGTGTGGCAAAGCATCAGGAACTATGATCCGCAGAAGACCTTCTCGACATGGGTTTATACGATAGCCTCACGACTTTGTATCGACAGATTGAAAAAGAGCAGTCGAATGGTCGTCCTGCCTGAAGACGAGATCGCCCTTCGACGCTTCGCATCCGACACAGATAGTCAACAGTCGCTGGAGAACAGGGAATGGGTATCCATCGTCAGGATGATAGCCGAAGGACTAAGTGACAAGCAACGTCTGGTGTTTACGCTCTGTCAACTGGAAGGAATCCCTTCGGCAGAGGTGGAGCAGATCACAGGACTGGATGCCAAACAAGTGAAAAGCAATCTGTATGTTGCCAGACAAACCATTCGTAAACGATTAAAAGATTTAGGATATGAATAAGACAGACGATATATTGGAGAGACTCAGCAGACAGCAACAGCCAGTCATCGACAATCCCGATGAACTGACAGATATGATCATCGATCAACTGCCTGAGCAAGATGCACCACAGAAGGAGCACTCCACAAAGCCTTCTGCCATCTTGGTAACCCTGCGTGTTATCTCGTCGATGGCCGCTATCTGGCTCGTCGGATTATTCTTCTATCAGCAGAGTTCCGTATCTGCACCGGATATCCCTACGAATGAAGTACCTCATTATATCTCTCAACTCTCATCTGGCAGCACCCTTAAGGATGTGTACACAAGCCGTCAGCAACGAGATCAACTCATCAGTTACACCCAATTAAGACAAATGCGTTATGAAAACAAGTAGTTATTTCGGAATACTAACAGGAGCAGTTCTGCTTTTTGCATCCTGTCAGGAGAATGCCAATGTGAAGATGCATACCATCGTCAACAAGGATGGCAGTTGTGAACGTGAGATCAGTTACAGTACCATCATGTCGAAGGAAATGCGCGATTCCATGATGCAAGGAGAAGGAGCAATAATAGCTCAGCCCATTCCCTCATGCCTGAACACAGATGCTTTCATGGGAACACATACCGAGATGGAAGGCGACACGGTTACCACCACCTTCTCACGTCCGTTCCATACCCCGGAAGACATGTGCAAAGAGACCCCCTTGCTACTCAACGGCACCCGTCTGCGCTCAACGGCCAAAGTGGAGAAACATTTCCGTTGGTTCTATACCGAATACACCTTCTCCGAGGTATTCTACTGCGTGGGCGACACCTTCAAGATTGCCCCTACGAACTATGCCGACAAGGACATCGTCAGCTATTGGTTCACGGGTCAGCCGAATCTTGTTGAAGGAATGAGCGGTGCTGAGGCTTTACAGAAGATCGAGGAAATGGAACCTTTCGTGAACAAGTGGCTCAACGACAATCTCTTCCAGACCAGTTTCGACTTTATCGTCAATCACTACGACTCCATTGCCAATCCGCCCGTCAGTCGTGAGCGATTCGTGGAACTCCATGACTCATTGGCTAATCACGTATTGAAAGGTCAAAAAGACATCCTTGATGTCAATCCCAAAGAAGTCATGCAGTCGTTCTTCCAATCAGATGCCTATGCTTTCTTCTTCGATGATGAGACACCTTGCGGAAAGGAACTGAACAAGGAACTTACCAACAGTCTGAACATCTTGTGGTTCAACGTGCCCTACACCCTGACGATGCCAGGAAAGGTCACCGACACAGGTAATGGAACGCTACAACCCGACGGTACCGTCTTCTATCCCTTCACGGGTGAGCGACTCATTCCGCAAGACTACCTCATCACTGCCACCTCGCATGTCACCCATATCTGGGCCTACATCGTAACCTTCCTCGTCATCCTCCTTGCCATCGGCAGTTTCGTGATTTCCAGACGACATCGTTAAAGATACCACATATTATACAAGTAGAGACGTCACCATGTGACGTCTCTATTATGTTTCATGCGTGTTTCTAAGTCAGAAACAGTGTGTTTCTAGGCCCAAAACAGTGTGTATCTAAGCCAAAAACAGAGTGTTTCTCTACTAAAAACTTTCTTAACGGATAACCTTTCTGCTCTGTTTCTTACCGTTCACATCTGTACTTTGCTCAATAACAATGCCCTTTGATGCGTTGTTGATACGGCGACCGGAGAGGTCGTACAACTTACTGTCAGAGGCCTGTGTGGGAACAACCTGATGGATGCCAGTCGTCTGCTCTGTACTGAACTGCCAGGAATCAAACTGAACCTTGTCGGCAGCAGTGAACACGAAATAAACGTTATGTACGCCTTTGAAGGGCGCGGGATCAATGTTGGTCTCATGCTCTTCCATAGAGGTAGAAGAGAATTCTATGGTAGCAGCTGGCTCAGCGGTCTTCTTGTCGAGACGAATTTCCAGCTTACCAGTACCCTGGGCAGTAAACTTAAACGACTGTGCCCCCTCTTCGCCAAAGTCGGCATTGCGTACCATGGTCCAAGCACCTTCTTTCATCTGCACGTACATATTCAGCGAAGCTTCATTACCGAGCGCATTGATCTTGGTGTTCTTCTCGATGTTCTTGTAGTCATCGTACATCACACCACCGCTGTTAGCCGTTGTCTCGGCCTGCTGAAGATCGTAGGGGTTCAGGTCCTTGATGGCAGTGACACCCGTAAGGTTCTGTGCTACCGAGTTGATCTTCTGCGTTCCCTCGTCCACTGTAGCCTTGTTCACACAGATGGAACGATAACCGTCGCAACTGCTGTCGATGGCTTTTCCATCCAGCATACTCTTCATAAGGGGAGCCCAATGATAGAAATAATAGTATTCGCCTTGGAATTTCTGCAGACGCGAATGGTTGTTGGGTGATGGGAAGCCGGGATGAGGACCGCAAACGCCTTTATATTCCCATGAGTCGGGATTCATCGGATCATCGGAAACCATATAGCACATGGTACATGTACTGGGCTTTCCAAACTTCAATCCCTTTTCATTCTTGTAGGCGTTCCAGTCGGCATCCTTGCGTTCTGCCCAGTTGGAACAATAGGTATAGACGAACTTGCCGTCCATGATATTCAGCTCACTGGCCTCGAAATGATAGGGAGCAGGAATCTTGGCGGGTTGACCGTCGAGGGCTGTCATGGATGGTTTCAGCTTGGCAAAGCGGGCGTTGTTGGGCTGAATGTCGGTTCCTTGCTCGTTAGGATCACCACCACCGAAGGAGATCCAGCCTACACCGTTCTCATCGATCACCACACCGGGGTCGAAAATCCAATTACATGGAAGCACACCCGGAGTGTCTCTGTTGATCATCGACTCCTTGAGCGGTGATGTCCAAGGACCAAGAGGAGAGCTGGCTTTCAAAACGCCGACACCATGACTGGTATTGGCAAAGTAAAGGAAGAACTCTTCGGTGCCATCCTCTGTTGTACGCCAGGTAACAGAGGGTGCCCATGAGTTCATAAAGCCTTTGTACCATGGATTTCCTGTCCAATTGGAACAGATCTTAGCTACGTCGATGGTGCCATGGAAGGTCCAGTTCACCATGTCGTCGGTTGACAAAACCACCAACGACTTGATGTCTCCATAGCCATTTCCGTTTTTCTTGTTGTTCTTGATGAACTGCTGATGGTCGTTCGAACCATAGACATACAACCTGCCATTGTATTCCATCGACGTGGGGTCGGCACAGAACACACTGGCACTGATGGGATTGTTGTTGTTGTCAGCCTTGTAATTCTTGGCGATACTCTGCGCGCTGACGGATCCTGCGAAATAGGGCAGGACCGATAATACTACAAATAAAATACGTTTCATGATGCTGTTCAATACTTCTATTTATTTATAGTATTAACGGAAACCTACCCCTATTTATTATACGTATTTCAAAATAAGCCAAGAACCAAAGACCTGCAGGAGCAATCCAGGCCAGCCGATGGTGAAATCGGCAATGGTAGCTTGGATCCCGTCAGTGATGAAAAACTCGCCCAGACAGCCGATGGCCAAGCTGATGAGTACCACACCGATGATGAGCGGTAGGGTAACGGTCTTGAAACGCTGCGCAACCAGTCCGGCAACCAATGCCAGCACAACGAGCTTCAGCATCATCACGGGCATCACGCTCATCTCGGGCTGACCGAACACGAGGTGGTTCACGATGGGTGAGATCACAGCGGCCAGCAGACCGGTCTTCCAGCCGAATTTATAGGCGCCGACAAGGATGACGAACGACAGCGGAGCGAAGATGATACCGCCTTGCGGAATCAGGTGGAACAACTGGGGCAGTACCATGTTGCAGACCACGAATATCGTTGCCCACAGATAGGTCTTTGCCTCATCATAGTTCAATGCATAGAGTTTTACATTTGCTTCCATCTTGTTATAGGATTTATAGTGATTATTAGAAATTCAGACTCACGCCGCCCATGAATGTGGCGCGGGGCATGGGATAGCCGAGGTTGATCTCGTATTTCTGTGCCAGCAGGTTTTCGCCACGTAGCCAGAAGTTGATGCATTTCGACAACTGGTAGCTCACCATAGCGTTGATCAGTTGGAAGGTTTCTTTCTTCTCAGCATCGCCCACAGCGGTGAAGAGGTTCCTGACATATTGCTGTCCTAATGTGGCGAACCACTTGTTATGACGGTATTCGATGCCAACGAAGCTCATCTGTTCCGGGGCAGCCACGATCTTGTTCTTCATGTGCAGGAAAGAAGAGTTGAACACCACATTGAAATGGGCATCGATGGGATATCTCATTTCCAGTTCCACACCGTAGTTCTCGATCTCACCCGTGTTCACATTCATGCGGTTCACGGTCTGGATCATGTTGTCACCTTTAATATAATAGCCGTTGATGCCGTAGGTGATATTGTTCCAACGGTGGTGCCACGACAGTTCGTAGTTCCACAGACGTTCGGGCTCCAGGTCGGTGTTCGATGGGGGATAGAGATACATCTCGCGCATGGTCGGGTTGCGGAAACCCTTGCTGGCCATCAGCTTGATCTCGCCTGTCTGGATGGGACGGACAACCACACCTGCCTGCGGAATCCACTCGGAACCGGTGATGCTGTGATGATCGAAACGTACACCGGCATCCACGGTGAGCCATGAGAGCAGGTCCTGACGGATATCCACATAACCGGCAATCTCGTTACGGTATGACTTCCCGCTCTGCTTGTTAGGGGTGTCCAGCACTTCACCTGTTTTCTTTGAGGTGTAGTAGGCATTACCGTAGATATGCTGGTAGTCAACACCGACGGTCAGACGGTTGCCCTCGAACAGTTGGGCACTCTGATACCAAGACACACCTGTCAACGCATCCTTCGAACGGAAGTAACGCTGGGTGGGCTGGTTGGGATTGGCGGTACCGTCATCAATCTTATGTCGTCCGAAATTCGAATATACGCTCAAGGCACCGCTGGTGCGGTTGTAGTGGTTCTCAAGGGCTGCTGATACCACACCGCGGGTAATCCACTGGTCGGCATCATAAAGGGGGGATGATACGGCTCCCGGATAAGAGGCGTTGAAGCGGGTGATGTTCGCATCCACGTAGGTGTTCCAGTGTTCTGTCAGGTCATAACCTAATTTCATATAACCGCCATACTGCTCGAAGCCCATTCGAGGACGGTGGTTGTCGGTGCGTCCGTATTGGGCTGCCACCGTACTGCTGAACTTACCACTCCGAACCTGGTTCGAGGCCTCGGTCTGAACGGTACCATAGCTACCTGCGCCAATGTTCACCTGGGTGGCTACGCTGTTACGACCAATTGGCTGACGGGTAACGATGTTCAACACACCACCCATCGCATTGCTACCATAGAGCACCGAGGCAGGACCGCGCAGTACTTCTACCCGCTCTGCCATCAGGGTTTGATAACTGTCAGCGATGGGATGACCGTAGATGCCTTGGTATTGCGGATGTCCGTCGATCAAGACGAGCAGCTGTCCTGAACCGCCTGTGATACCACGAAGATTGATGCCACCTGCAGCACCTGTAGAAACGCCATAACCCATCATGGAACGAGAGGTCACAAAGAATCCGGGCACCTGTTGCATCACCGTTGGCAACACATTCATCTGATGTTGTTCCGTAAGCGTTTGTCGTCCGACAACCGAAACGGTCATGGGCAGATGACGCACATCCACAGCATTACGTGTTCCTGTTACTACCACATCATTCAACTGATATACGGTGGTATCCATCCGTTGCGTTTGTGCGAAGATTTTACTGCCCGGCAAACAGCAGAGGAAAAACATGGCCGTTGAAAATAATAAACCTCTCATTGTTTTGGTATTATTGATAACTCTCGACTGCAAAGATACATAATGTTTTGGAAAACGTATCATTTTTTTGACAAAATCGTTCATCGGCAAAAAGATTATTTTGTATTTCCCTTTCTTATTTGCTACAAAATTTGTTTTTTCGCTTGCTTAATCGTATCTTTGGCTTCGCCGAAGATACTCACGCTCGGAAATACAAACAAAAACAATCTTTTGTTTGGTATTTCGCTCGCTTAATCGTATCTTTGCAGCGTAATAACCACTTCAGTATATTCATTTAATAACTAAAGCAATGAGGGGATTCATCATGTTTTGCATGACTACACTGTTGGTAGCATGCAGCCCGAGTATGGAAAAGCAAATCGACAAACTCTACGACAGGATGTCGCAGGAGGAGCGAATTGCCCAGTTGAGAAGTATGTATATGGATGAGCTCTTCGATGAGCAGGGCCAGTTGGATACCGCGAAATGCCGGCAACTGATTCCCAACGGTATCGGTCATTTCTCCCAGTACGCCAGTCAGAAACCGATGGATCCCAATGTGCTGCGCGATCGTGTCGCTGCCGTACAGGAATGGCTGATCAACAACACGCCCAATGGTATTCCCGCTTTGTACCACGAAGAGGTGCTGTCGGGTGTGAACACCCTCGGTGCCACCATCTATCCCCAGCAGGTCGGACAGGCTTGTTCGTTCAATACCGAACTGGCGGAACTGAAGACCCTTCAGACGGGTGTAGCCATGCGTAAGATGGGTGGTGTGCTGTCGCTCTCGCCGATGGTTGATGTATGCAGAACACCTTCGTTCAACCGTCTGGAGGAGTCGTATGGCGAGGATGGCTACCTCTCTGCTGCCATGGGTGTGGCTTTTGTCAAGGGATTGCAACAGGATGATCTCCGTAAAGGCGTGGGCGCTTGTTCCAAGCACTATCTGGGCTATGGCGGAGGCGGTGATGCCGATGAGAAGGAACTGATGGAAGAGATCCTGATGCCCCACGAGGCAATGATCCGTTTGGCTGGCAGTAAAGCCCTCATGCCTGGCTATCATGCGGTGCATGGCACGAACTGTGTGGCCAACAGTGAGATTCTGCAGGATATCCTTCGCGACTATCTCGGCTTCGATGGGATGGTGGTGAGCGACTATACCGCTATCGACCAGATTCCTGATTTGCAGACTCCTGTGGAGAAGGCGGCTGCAGCCATCAATGGTGGGTGTGACGTGGATTTCCCCCACGGTGCTAATTACAAATATCTGCAGGAAGCTATTGATAAAGGACTTGTAAAACCGGAAGCGCTGGAGCGGGCTGTGAAGAATGTGCTCAAATATAAGTGGCGTGCTGGTCTGTTTGACAAGGATGCCTACCTCTATAGCACAGAGAAAATCCAATTTGATTCGCCCGAGGAGCGTCAGACTTCCTATGATATCGCCTCGCAATCTATCGTTCTTCTGGAGAACAATGGTGTACTGCCTTTGAAGGATGTTAAGAATGTCTTGCTTACAGGTCCCAATGCCAATTCCGTATGGGCTATGTGTGGCGACTACTCATTCCCTGCCATGACCTATTTCTGGAAGATGGGGGAGGATGTGGCCAACCATGACCTGCCGCATGTTGTCAGATTATTGGAGGGTATGAATGCTCGTAAGCCGGAGAATGTCAATATCATGTATTCCCGCGGTTGCGATTGGACCGAAGAGATTGAGACGATCTTCAACAAAGGTGGTGATGAGCGCGCTTGGGATTATGACATCCTGCACCGTAAGGTGGACTCTGGCGAGAAGGCTGACAAGGCTGAGGCCCTGCGCATGGCTAGTCAGAGTGATGTGATTATTGCCGCTATGGGTGAGAATGTGATGCTTTGTGGCGAGAACCGCGACCGTCATGGATTGCGTCTGCCGGGTAAGCAGGAACAGTTCGTGGAGGAACTGATCAAGACGGGTAAGCCCGTGGTACTGGTGTTGTTCGGTGGTAGGGCACAAGTCATCTCTGGTCTTGCGGAAAAGTGCGCCGCCGTTATCCAGGCATGGTACCCCGGTGAGGAGGGTGGTAATGCTGTGGCTGATATCCTCTATGGTAAGGTGTCACCGTCGGCCAAGCTCTCTGTCAGCTATCCCAACACCGAGATCAACGAGCCCATCTGTTACAACTATTCCGCAGAGAAAGATCCACGTATCCAGTGGCCCTTCGGTTATGGTCTGAGCTATACCTCGTTTAAGTATGGTAACTTGAAGGTTGACAAAGAGGCAAAGACATCCGATAAGTTCGTGAAGCTCTCGTTCGAGGTGACGAATACGGGAAAGATGACGGCTGATGAGGTTGCACAGATATACCTCTCACCAACGAGTAACGACCAGCAGATACGTCCTATCCAGTTGCAGGGCTTTGCCCGTGTGACGCTTGAGCCAGGGCAGACCAAGACGGTACAGGTGAGACTCAATACCGAGCAGTTCGGCTTCTACAACCAACGTCAATGGAATATCCTTCCTGGAACATATATGATCAAGGTAGGAGCCTCGTCAACTGACATTAAATTGCAACAGGAAATCACGTTAAAGGGAAAGAATGTTACGCAACCTTTGCGCACATTCTATTTCTCTGAGACTACTGTTCTTCCTTCTGGCAGCACCAACGGGTGACTTTCATCATCACGGCCATGCCGGGAATCTCTTTCAGAAGGTAGTACTTACCGCTTGATCGTACCAAACGACCGGTCAAGCCTTTCAGCGGACCGTGTGTTACTCTCACACGGTCGCCTTTCTTTAGTTTGGCCTCACTCTCACTGAGGTATTTCTTCATGAGGAGGTCAGGATTACACATGATCATGAACTCCTGCATCTGTCGGGCGGGAATCTGGTAGAATACGATACTGCCGCGGGTCTTGCGAACGATGTGGAAATGACCTTTGAACCGGTCGTCAAGAAGGGATTGGATCTCCTTATCATCCATCTGCTTCTTGATGAACATCAGGTTGGAGACGACAGGGCGCAGCTCATGACGACGCTTCCCTTCGCGATCGACGAAGTCCACATTCTGCATGGGAACGAAGCTTTCCACACCCTTCTCCGTGAGATATTCCGACATCTCCTTCTGGCGCATGCCAAACAGCTGCACGCCATACCAGGGAGTGGTGTCCTGATCGTTCAGCGCCCCCTCATCGTATATCGGCTTCTCGTCAATCTCTCTCATTCCACTAGAATTCACTCGTGAAGTGGAACCTGATATGCTCAAAGTCCTGCTGAGCCATCTGCAGCACATATCCGCTGTCAGCCAGGAACACATCACGTCCGTCTTTGTCCTTTGCCATATACTGGTACTTACGTTTCTTGAACGCCTCCAGTTCTTTCTCGTCATCCGACTCGATCCAACAGGCCTTGTACAGATGAACAGGCTCCCAACGACACTTGGCATTATACTCGTTCTCCAGTCGGTACTGGATCACCTCAAACTGAAGCTGTCCCACCGTACCGATGATCTTACGGTTGTTGAACTGGTTGACGAACATCTGTGCCACACCCTCGTCCATCAACTGGTCGATACCCTTAGCAAGCTGTTTCGACTTCATCGGATCGTCGTTCTCGATATATTTGAACATCTCTGGTGAGAAGGAGGGCAGTCCGCGGAAATGCAGTTCTTCTCCTTCGGTCAAAGTATCACCGATCTTGAAGATGCCGTTATCGGGCAGACCCACGATATCTCCGGGATAGGCCTCCTCGATGGTGCTCTTTCGCTGTGCCATGAATTGGGTGGGAGAGGAGAAGCGAACGGTCTTTCCCTGACGTACCAGCAGGTAGGGCTGGTTACGTACGAACTTTCCGCTACATACCTTACAGAAAGCGATACATGAGCGGTGGTTCGGGTCGATATTGGCGGTAATCTTGAAGATGAAGCCCGTGAACTTCTGCTCCTCGGGATCCACCATACGCTCCTCGGCCTTGGTAGGACGGGGGGATGGAGCAATCTCCACGAAGCAGTTCAGCAGTTCCTGCACACCGAAATTGTTCAGGGCAGAGCCGAAGAATACAGGTGCCACCTCAGCCGAACGGTAGGTCTCCACATCAAATTCGGGATACACACCATCCACCAGTTCCAGATCCTCGCGCAACTTGTTGGCATCAGCCTCGCCTACATAGTCATCGAGCGCAGTGCTATTGATATCTACCTCTACTTTGTCAGTAACGCGCTGCTTGTCAGGTGTGAACAGGTCGAGCTTGTTCTCGTAGATGTTATACACTCCTTTGAATTTCGCTCCTTGGTTGATAGGCCATGACAGCGGACGAACCTTGATCTCCAGTTCCTGTTCCAGCTCATCGAGCAGGTCGAACGGATCACGACCTTCGCGGTCCATCTTGTTGATGAAGATGATGACTGGCGTATTGCGCATGCGGCATACGTTCATCAGCTTACGTGTCTGTGCCTCCACACCTTTTGCTCCATCCACCACGATGATGGCAGAATCCACGGCTGTCAGCGTGCGGTAGGTATCCTCGGCAAAGTCCTGGTGACCCGGGGTGTCCAAGATATTGATCTTATATACCTCGTCCTGCTCCTCAGTAGGAGAGTAGTCGAACTCCATCACAGAGGTGCTCACCGAGATACCACGTTGTTTCTCGATGTCCATCCAGTCGGAGGTAGCTGTCTTCTTGATTTTATTACTCTTCACAGCACCGGCCACCTGGATCTGTCCACCAAACAGCAGGAACTTCTCTGTCAGGGTGGTCTTACCGGCGTCAGGGTGCGAGATAATGGCGAATGTTCGCCTGCGTTCTATTTCTTGATTCATCAGTTTTGTTATCCTTTATTTATTCATTCAGAAGTTTATTCACACAAACTTCAAGACTCTCCTCCCAATAGGGAATGGAGATATGGTAGGTCTGCTTGATCTTCGTCTTGTCGAGCACCGAATAGTGCGGACGGTTAGCAGGGGTGGGGTATTCCTCGGTATGCAGGGGATTTACCTGACAGGTGGTGATGCCTGCGATGCGGTGAATAGCTTTGGTGAAGTCGTACCAGCTGGTAACACCCTCGTTCGAGAAGTGATACACGCCGGGGATGATGCCCTTGTCGATGATTTCCATGATAGCCTGAGCCAGGTCACGGGCATAGGTAGGCGTACCGATCTGGTCGAAGATCACACCTAACTGCTCCTTCTCTTTACCCAGTCGTATCATGGTCTTCACGAAGTTGTTGCCGAAGGTGGAGTACAGCCATGCCGTACGAATGATGACACTGTTCTTGCAGAACTTCTGCACGCCCAGTTCCCCGGCCAGCTTGGTAGAGCCATACACACTGTCAGGACAAGGTGTGTCGGTTTCCACATACGGGGTGTACTTCGTGCCGTTGAACACATAGTCGGTAGAGATCTGAATGATCCATCCCTTCCGTTTGCCTATAGCGGCAGCCAGATAGGCAGGTGCCACGGTATTCAGGGTAGTACACAGTTCCTTGTTACTCTCCGCCTTGTCAACAGCGGTATAGGCGGCACAGTTCACGATACCGTCGATGTTGTTTTCTGCCACGAACTGTTCCACCGCCAACTGGTTGGTGATATCAAGTTCTTCTACGTCGGTGTTAAACCAGGTATGTTGTCCGTACGTTTCCTCCAGCAACTGCATCTCATTACCGAGCTGTCCATTGCATCCTGTAATCAGTATATTCATGAAAAATTATCAATTTTCAATTTTCACTTTTATCTTTCATGTAGTAGTCGTTCAGCATTCCGAGCAGCAACGTGATTTCCTTGATGGCATGCTGAGTATCAGGACTCACTTCCTTCTTCTGCAGTCGTAGCATCATCATGCCATAGAGGGCGTTGAAGCAAGTCTCTATCTCCGGTTCCTCACTTCCGTCACCACGCTTCCTTCTCAGTTCCACGATATACGGCAGCACCTTGTAGTACTCGCTTGTATAGAACGGGTGCTCCGTACTGGCCAGTAATTCGGCATGCAGTTCCGACAACTGTTGCAGCACGATTTGATTGATCTGCAGATGACCGCTTTGGCGGTGTCCCTCCTGGTTCATCATTCGGATCAGGTCGCCATACCAGTCAGCCATCTCCTCCTTCTGCTCATCGGTATAGTCGAACTGGTCGATATACTCCCTCCGTATCCTACTCAAGGAGCAGTCGTATGCCCGCAGCAGATCTTCCACCTGCCACATATACAGCAGGTATTCCGCAATATTCTTCTTTCTTAATTCTCTTGATACAAACATATAATTAATAATAGTTCGGCAACTTATACAAGTTGAACACCGTTCCGAAGAGCACGATCAGGGAGAACAGGATCACGAGCGATCCGATTACCTTATTAATTATAAGAATACCGCTGGTATCGAAGATGCCACGGATCTTGTCAACCAGCCAAGTCAGACCATACCACCAGATCAGGGCCCCGAACGGAATGCTCAGATAACCCAGGCACATCTCCACGGGATGGTTAGGCACCACAAAGGAGAACTGGGCGAACATAGCGATGAAAAGGAAGATGATCAGGGGGTTGGAGAAGGTCACGAAGAAGGCGGTTACGCCGTTGTGTATCAGCGTTCCCTTCTGCTTTCCGCTCACATGCATGTTCTTCACTGGGTTACTGCGATAGCAGAAGATACCGAAGGCCAGCAGCATGATACTACCGAGAATCTGTAGCAGGAACTGGTAGCGCGAGTTGTTCACCATGTTCATCACGAACGACATACCGAAACCGGTAATCAGGGCATATAAGATATCGCTGATGGCAGCACCAACGCCTGTCACGAAGCCATACCACCGTCCTTTGTTCAGGGTGCGCTGGATACACAGAATACCCACCGGTCCCATCGGGGCACTGGCTATGATTCCAATCAGTATTCCCTTGAATACCAGATTGACAATGTCTATGTGAAATTCGAATGGTAGCATTTCGGGTGCAAAGATACGAAAAGTTGAGCGCAAAACAAAGAAACGTGTTTCTTTTTTTGCCGAGACGGAGTAACTTCGGCGAAGCCAAAGGTACTACTTTTTTTTGTTATTTTATACTTTTACATAATGACATTTCAAAAAAAAGCATTAACTTTGCCCCATAAACATTCAAAACATACATAGAAAATGAATAATCAGACAGAGATGAAGCCGTATGTAATCGGCTTGGATTTAGGAGGTACGAACTCCGTGTTCGGCATAGTTGACTCACGTGGTGAGATCAAGGCAACTACTGCCATCAAGACACAGGGGTACGACAAGGTAGAGGACTATGTTGATGCTTGTGTGGAGGCACTTCATGTAATTATCGACCAGGTGGGCGGTATCGAGAAGATCAAGGCCATGGGTATCGGTGCCCCTAATGGAAACTTCTATAACGGAACCATTGAGTTCGCCCCGAACCTGGCATGGGCACACCATGGTGTGGTGCCTCTGGCTAAGCTGTTCAGTGAGCGACTGAATGATATTCCTGTAGGACTGACCAATGATGCCAATGCGGCTGCCATCGGTGAGATGATCTATGGCGTGGCACGTGGTATGAAGAACTTCATTGTGATCACACTGGGAACAGGTGTGGGATCAGGTATCGTGGTAAACGGACAGCTGTTGTATGGTAGCGATGGCTTTGCCGGTGAGTTAGGACATGTCACAATGGTACGCGAAGGCGGTCGTACTTGCGGTTGCGGACGTACTGGCTGTCTGGAGGCTTACTGCTCAGCTACCGGTGTGGCTCGTACAGCCCGTGAGTTGCTGGCTACCACCCAGGAGCCCTCTCTGCTCCGTGAACTGGATCCCGAGAAGATCACCTCGCTGGATGTGTCTATCGCTGCTGGAAAGGGTGACAGACTGGCTAAGGAGATCTACGAGTTTACAGGTCATATGTTAGGTGAGGCCTGTGCCGACTTCGCTGCTTTCTCTTCTCCCGAGGCATTCATCTTCTTCGGTGGTATGACCAAGGCTGGTGATCTGATCATGGATCCCATCAAGCGCAGCTACGAAGAGCATGTGCTGAAGATTTTCAAGGGTAAGGCTAAGTTCCTGGTAAGCGGTCTTGATGGCGCGTCTGCCGCTGTACTGGGTGCATCGGCTATTGGTTGGGAACTGTAAAAAAGTTTATAGATAATAGATAATAGTTTATAGTTATAAGAACAATTGGACTATTCTAAAGATATTGAGGCAGCGGTGAAAGTGCTGCGAGAGGGTGGGGTGATTCTTTACCCCACCGATACCGTATGGGGCATTGGTTGTGACGCGACCAATGCCGCTGCCGTATCACGGGTGTATGAGATCAAGCAACGTGATGATTCCAAGGCGATGATTTGTTTGGTTGACAGCGATGTCCGTTTGCAGCGCTATGTGCGCAACGTGCCCGAGGTGGCATGGGACATCATGGAGTTAGCCACCAAGCCTACTACGGTGATCCTCGACGGCGCCGTGAACCTGGCACCGAACCTGATCGCTGAGGATGGCAGTATCGCCATGCGGATTACAAAGGAACCGTTCTCGCAGCAACTCTGCTACCGCTTCCAGAAACCACTGGTCAGCACCAGTGCAAACATCAGTGGCGAGCCACCTGCCCAGAACTTCTGCGACATCAGTCAGCAGCTCCTCGATGCGGTGGATTATGTCTGTACGTCACGCCGTCAGGAGCATAAGCCCCACACCCCGTCGAGCATCATCAAACTCACCCGTGAGGGAGTGGTTACGATTATCAGGAAATGACAGACCAACATACCGATATCAGTCAGAACACGCCCTTGCAGCGCTTCCTGCAATGGCGTGAGAAGCATATTACCGATAAGCAGTTCACCCTCCTGCTCAGCTTCTTCGTGGGCTTCTTTGCGGCAGTGGCTGCCTATGTGCTTCACTGGATCATTGACGAGATCGGGAAACTGCTCATGGCCGACTTCGAAATCTCTTCCATCAACTGGCTTTATCTGTTGTATCCTGTTATCGGTATCTATCTGACTTCCTTGTTTGTACGACATATCGTTAAGGATAATATCTCACATGGTATTACCCGTATTCTTTATGCCATTTCCCGCAAGCAAAGTCGCCTTCGCGGTCACCATTGTTGGAGCTCGGTGATCGCCTCTGCCATCACCATCGGTTTCGGTGGATCGGTGGGTGCTGAGGCCCCGATTGTGCTGACCGGTTCGGCCATAGGAAGTAACCTCGGTCAGATATTCAAGATGGACAACCGTACGCTGATGCTCCTTGTGGGATGTGGTGCAGCTGCGGCCATTGCGGGTATCTTCAAGGCACCGATTGCAGGACTGGTATTTACGCTCGAGGTACTGATGATCGACTTGACCATGGCTTCGCTGTTGCCAATCCTGGTGGCGAGTGTCACAGCCGTGCTGTTCAGCTATGTGTTCAACGGTAGCGACTCTCTGTTTGTCTTCACCAATGTAACCTCCTGGCAGTTGGATCGCGTACCGGCCTATATCCTGTTGGGTGTGTTCGGTGGACTCATCAGTCTGTACTTTATCCGTACCATGACGGCCTGCGAGAACATATTCGCCAAACTGGGTGATAACCACTATGCCAAGCTGGCGTTAGGTGGGGTGGTGTTGAGTACCTTGATCTTCCTCTTCCCGTCACTCTACGGTGAGGGCTATGGTAGCATCAATATCCTGCTGAACGGTAAGACCGAGGCGGATTGGAACATGGTGTTGAACAACTCGCTGTTCTACGGGAATGGTAAGCTGTTGGTGTTGTATATCGCCCTGGTACTGCTCACCAAGGTGTTTGCTACCTCTGCCACCAATGGTGGTGGCGGTTGTGGTGGTACCTTCGCTCCGTCGTTGTTCATCGGAGCCTTCGGAGGCTTCCTCTTTGCCCGTGTGTGGAACCTCGAGCAGATTGGTGTGTATATCCCCGAGGGGAACTTTGCGATGCTGGGCATGGCGGCGGTAATGGCCGGTGTGATGCATGCCCCGCTCACAGGTATCTTCCTTATTGCGGAACTCACAGGTGGCTATCAGCTGTTCATCCCCCTGATGGTGGTAAGTATCTTTGCCTACCTCACCATCATCATCTTCGAACCCCATAGCATCTATGGTATGCGACTGGCGCGGCAGGGTAAGCTCATCACGCATCATACCGATAGGGCGGTGCTCACGCTGATGTCGTTGAAGAGCATCATCGACCATACCTATACAGCGGTGAATACCGACATGAAACTGGGTGCTTTGGTGCATGCCCTGAGTAGGAGTAAGTCGAACCAGTTGCCGGTGCTCGATGATGCCGGAAACCTCCTTGGTGAGGTGGATATCACCAAGATCCGTCATGTCGTGTTCCGTTCTGAGCTCTATCAGCATTTTACGGTGGCACAGCTGATGTCTCAGCCATCCGCCATCCTGGGTGTGAACGATTCGATGGAGGAGGTGATGGCGCAGTTCGACCGCACCCACGCGCAGATGTTGCCGGTGCTGGATACCGAGAATCATTTCATCGGATATATCTCACGAACACATATGTACGCCACCTACCGTCAGATGGTGGCTGACTTGTCTGCTGAATAAAAGCCTCTCCCTGGCCCTCCCCCGTAGGGAGGGAATGAGCCTCTCCCTAACCCTCCCCAAGAGGGAGGGAATAAAAAAGGATGGCTCACCCCGAAGGGGCAAAGGCTGGTGAGCCATACAAAAACCTTGATGAAGGGCGGTTTCTGCCCGGAATCAATTGAGCCCCTCCATATAGGGAGGGGATGGGGGTAGGTGGATGTTTCTTTTGCCTCTTTTCTTTGCGCCAAAGAAAAAGAGGGAAGAAAGGTTTCGTTATCAAAGTAAAAAGTGAAAAAAGTACTTTTATTTTTTATTTGCCTATTCATTGCAGGTTCCACATTCGCCCAGAAGGAATATAAGGGCGATGGACCAGATGACTACCTGCGACTGATCCCGCTGGGAGCGACAGTCGCACTGAAGGCTTGTGGTGTGCAGAGCAGGGATGATTGGCAGCATCTCCTTTTAAATGCTGGTGTTTCCACGCTGATCACAGCTGCCACTACCTATACCCTGAAGAACACCATCCATGATACTCGTCCTGACGGTACCGACCGCCATGCGTTTCCTTCCGGTCATGCATCTATCGCCTTCTCAGGAGCCCATGTCCTTTTTAAGGAGTACAAGGATGTGAGTCCGTGGATTGGTATAGGGGGATATGCTGTAGCTACGGCGGTCTCGTGCGATAGGGTTCGTCGGAACCGTCATCATTGGGATGATGTCGTGGCGGGTGCTGCCATCGGCATCCTTTCTACGGAATTCTCTTATTGGCTGGGCAGTAAGTTGTGGCCTAGTAACAAGGAAAACCTCCAAGTTTCCCTCACCCCATCTTCCTTCCAGTTTTCTTTCATTCAACCCCTGTGAAACAATTTTCCACAGATTTTTTTATTTCCCGCAGAAAGAGCAGAAAGAGCAGAAAGGGCTATGCCCAACCATGCGGTATAAAGCATTTTTCAGATTTATAGATGTTCCTTGAAGTTTATTGAAAACAAGTTTTCATAAGACTTCACGAAACCTCTATTTTTATATTCTATGAATATAGACAACCACTTCGTGGTTACAATCTGAAAAATATTTCGGCTATTTCTGTCATTTCTGCGGGACTAAAATGTATACAATATCTGTGAGTAACTAAATTTCTCTGATTTCTGTGTGAGATAATCCAAAAAAGTAGTAACTTTGGCTTCGCCTAAAGTACTCTCGCTCGGAAAAAACAAAACATTTTTTGTTTTTTCGCTCACTTATTCGTACCTTTGCACACAGATGAAGAAAGAAGATCTTAGAATCATATTCATGGGGACCCCCGAGTTCGCGGTAGGCACCCTGAAAGCACTGGTGGAAAACAACTATCAGGTTGTTGCTGTAGTCACCCAGCCCGACAAGCCCGTAGGCCGTCATCAAGACACCCTCCAACCCTCGGAGGTGAAGAAATACGCCCTGGCACACGACATCCCCGTGCTCCAGCCAGTGAAGATGAAAGACCCCGATTTTGTTGAGGAACTGCGTAGCTATAAGGCTGATCTACAAATCGTTGTAGCCTTCCGCATGCTACCCGAGGTAGTGTGGGCTATGCCCCGTTTCGGCACCTTCAATGTCCATGCGTCCCTGTTGCCACAGTACCGTGGTGCAGCGCCCATCAACTGGGCTATCATCAACGGAGAGACGCAGACAGGTGTCACCACGTTCTTCCTCGACCACGAGATTGATACGGGCAGGATCATTCTCCAGAAACCGTTACCGATTCCCGATGAGGCCGATGTGGAGTATGTCTATGATGCCCTGATGAATCTCGGTGCCGAGATCTGTCTCGATACCGTGGAACAGATTCTCTCTACCGACGGACAGCCTGAGAGCATCCCGCAGGAGCAGATTCCGCAACCTGCCACCCTCCATGCCGCCCCGAAGATCTTCAAGGAAACCTGCGAGATCAACTGGGAGCAGTCGGCCAAGCAGGTATATGATTTCATCCGCGGTCTGAGTCCATACCCTGGTGCATGGACCACGCTCGAAACGCCCGATGGCAAACGTACCGTCCTGAAGGTGTTCAAGACCGCCAAGACCTCTCTCACCACCAGTCTGGAAACAGGCGCACTGAAGGAAGAAAACAAACATTTGTACGTAGCCGTGCAAGGTGAACTGTTGGAACTGCTGGAGATCCAGCTCACGGGCAAGAAACGCATGACCACCCGTGACTTCCTCAATGGATTCCGCAACATTGGCGATGCCAAATTAAAATGAGCCTCTCCCTAACCCTCCCCATAGGGAGGGAAAAAATGAGCCCCTCCCTAGCCCTCCCCAATAGGGAGGGAATAAAAAAGGATGGCTCACCCCGAAGGGGCAAAACGAGAGGTCGAGGAAGGAGCCCCTCCCTAGCCCTCCCCAATAGGGAGGGAATTATAAAAATCACGCCAGGGCTTTGATGCCCTGAGCGTACCTTAATGAACGAGCGACGAGTAGGAGCGGTTGAGCCCCTCCATATAGGGAGGG
>JBGUJY010000081.1:0-27290 GCA_045114185.1 Prevotella sp.
GTTCTTCTTGATACGCATCTTCTGGATGAACACATCCATGATAATGAGCGTAACCAGAGGGAAAAGAAGCGGGTCATCCTTGATGGAGTCAATCTCAAACACGATGAAGGTCTCATCAAAAAGGGCTGTGTCCAAGTTCTCATTGAGGGTGAGTTCATGGTTGCCGCCCTTGTAGAAGTCCTTCAGAAGGTAGTTGTAGGTTGCCAGGTCAATGCCTTCGAGGTTGTTGTCTCTCACAATTTCTGGAATACGCTTAGTGCTGTATTCATAGAAGGTGTTGAACGAGAGTTCCTTAACCTTCCCTAAACGGAAGTGGGCATCATAATACTCCGTAATGACATCCTCAATCAGATGGTCTTCCGTCTTGGTTATCTTGCCATTGGTTCCTTTCCAGATAAGCATGATAAGGTTCTTCAGGAAGCCTATCTTCTCGATATTCAATTCCTCGCGGTTGATGGCGAAGGGGTTCATCGTGATAGGATGCTCCTCGGTGTAACTGATATACTTGCCGTTGACGTAATCGCAAAGTCCTTCATAGGAGTTACCCGTATCTACCAACACAATGTCGGTGTTCTGCTCCCACAACTGGCGAACCATGCTGTTGGTGAAGAAGGACTTGCCACTTCCTGAAGGCCCCAGAATAAAGAAGTTACTGTTATCAGTAATCTTATTCTTACCTTCCTTGCCACTGATGTCGATGGCGACTGGCACTCCTTGGCGGTCTGTGTAATAGACTTTGAGAGGAGTGTCCTCGCTGTGCTGGATATGCTCCTTGTACATGAGACAGGTGGCTGCATCGCTCAGCGTCAGGAAGCGGTCGTAGTCAGGGTTCATGCCGTAGCAGTTGCCCGGGAATGAGTTCACGAACAGTTCCAGCTGATTGTAGGCTCTCTTGCTGATATGGATGCCCATACGACCAAAGGAGTTCTCCAGATGGTTGGTACACTTCTGGATGTCTTCGTCGATGGGCAAAGACACCACGATATTGAAGTGGGCATAGACCAGCTGCTTATTCTCTCTGGCTATCACATCCTGTACCTTCTTGATGTCCTCGACAGCAATGAGATTGCTGGGGTTGGGCATACTGGCATGACGGTTTTTCTTTTTGTCGAGCAAAGAGAGTTCACGCTTTTGGTTTGGCATGAAAATCATCTGATTGTAGATGACCGTCTCTGCCAATGGTATGTTGTCCACGATAGACACAAGGTCAACCGGCATCGAGGTGTTGTTGACCTCAATGTTGGTATAAGGACGGATGACACTTGGGAGATTGATGCAGTCCACATCGACAAGGCTGTAAACCTTGCAGCGTTTATTGCCCATGCTGATACATTCATCGTCCACCTTGAAGTTGGTCATCGAGACAATCTTGTCGGTAAAGTTCATGGAGAAGTAACGGTCAACGTAGTTCCTGGCAGTGGCTCCATCCAGATAAGCGGAATCCACGCCGCTGTCTTTCAGCTGGTCTTTGACCTTACGAATCTTCACGAGGAAGTCGCGCCATTTCTTGTTGTCAAAAGAAAAGAGGTGGCTCTTTTTGTTTTCCTGCGTGATGATGAGATAGGTCTGGACATCAGTATAGGTGCGGCCTGTGAAGTAGCGGAAGTAGCTTTCACTCAGAAACTCATGGTTGTCATTTGTCTCATCATGGAATTGTTTCTTGATGAAGACATCCTGCTTGTGGATGGCATAGCCTTCGCCAAGCGTCTGGGCAAGAGCAGTCAGCAGATTGGTAAACTCATAATAGTTGTCAATGTTGGCAGAGTATTTCTGGACGGGGTTCTCTATCTTCAGGATGGCAGAGTATTCGCCAGTCTTAGTATAGAGCACACCGATGCCATCCACATCCTCCACGGAGAAGTAGATGTCCTGAAATATCTTCTTGCGCTTACCACCTGTTCCAAAAGCCTTGACGGAGGTGAACATACCCAAGAGGATTGCTGTAAATGCTATGAGTACGTACCAAATCATTGCTATTCGTCTATTTCTTCCTCAGGGTCTGTGTATTCGTCAAGGATGTCCTCATCATCAGAGATAAGGTCATAATAGGCTTCCCAGTTCTCCATGTAAGTATCTATGTCGAGACACCCATTTATTGAATAATAAGGTTCCTCCGGCTCACTTACACCTTCGTACTTGCCACTTACAAATATGCTGATGTCATTGACAATCGCATCTTTGAGTCTTTCAAGCAGAAGTTCCTGACCCTTTTCGCTGAAATCATCGAAGCTTTTGTGCCAGTCATCATCAATGAAGAAGAAAGAGAAGAACAGTGACTCGCTGGTTTTCCAATCAAGGAACTCCACGAACACCACATCATTCGCTATACTTATGTCCACCTTGAAGTCGCTGGGCAACTGCACGAATCTTACACCGCGAGGTAATCGTTTTATTATTGTTATTTGTTTCATTGTCGAGATAGTTAGGTTCAAATAAAGGTAGGCCCATCCCGTCGAGAGGGTGAGCCTACCGATTACAGATGATTCAAATTGTGACACACTTGCTCATTTGTACTAACTTGAATTTTAGGGTTCACATCTTCGTTGAATAGGCATAGATGAACACTCCATGGTCTTCCTTCTTGGTGTGCAGTCCCTTCTTCTGCTTGAAGAAGATGAGAACTGCACCTGCCAAGAGGGAAACAGCGAGGACAATCAAGCCAGCCACAAAGCCCAAGAAGCAATACACGATGATGAAGCCAAGGATGGCTGCTCCGACGGCGATAGCTGCCCATGTGATATAGCGTCCCTGTATGCCCATGAATTCAAGCGGCTTCTGGAGTCCCTTGAACATGGGGTAGCTGACGTATTGGCTGTTTTTTGTCTCTTCTGTCATGTCGTTCACCTGAATTTAATCTGTTTTGCCTTATCGTTAGAGTCCGAAGAACAGAGGAAGGGCCTGTGCAGCTGCAACCAGGAAGATGCAAGCACCGACGACCATCATGATCTTCTTCTTGACATCCTGCTCCTCGTTGTTCATAGCAATATACACCGAGATGGCACCGACAACGGCAACAACACCAGCGATTGCGTAACACAGCTTGACTACGTAGGGGATGTACTTGGCAATCTCCTCCGTAACGGTGGAGAGAGCGTTAGTTCCAGCAGTGTAGTCACCCGCTGAGTTCTGGGCAAAAGTTGCTACTGTGCCGCAAAGGAGCATCAGGGCTGCCATCTTCATGCGGTTGGGCTTGAAGACGTTCTTTGCGAACATTTTGATTTTCTTCATTTCGTTTCCTGAAGTTTGATTGTTTTACTGATAAACTTTTCACCATTTTACACACGATATATTTCTCTTCTGGCCAGTCGAGAGTTTTTTACTATCTTGTTTCTATATGATACTGTAACCGAAGAATGCCGGGAACAACACATAAGCTCCAATCATGAACAGACACGCTCCAAGGAGCATCATGATTGACTTTGTGATGTCACCTTCACCAGTCTGCATCTTGATGTAGATTTGCAAGGCTCCGATGACGGCTACCAATCCTGCAATCGCGTAGGACAGATAGACTACATAGAGCATCATGGTGACGGTATAGTCGTGGGCGTTCGACAGCGCATCTGCTCCCCAGTTGTAATCGACTCCGCCACATTTGGCTGAAGATGACATTGGCAAGGAAAGCAAGATGCCTGTCAACACGACACCAAGCAAATGATTGTTTTTACAGATGGTCACGGACATTCTCCTTTTTGATGTTTCTTGTATTCTTGTGATTCTCGTTGAGCATGGCATAGAATTCGTCGGCATACATAGAGTGCTGTGCCTCCGGCTCGATGTCTTCCATGCCGCATTCGTTCTCCTCATTGAGTTCTTCACTCGTCATCTTCTCCTTTTCCTCTGGAGCTGGGTCGGGATCAACGACGGGTTCTTCCTCTTCTGGTGACTGGACGATTGTGCCAGTAGGACTGATTACCCGAAGTCCATCATCAGTGGTGGTGTCCGTATAGGTTACTCTGCCACCTTCAAGGTCGGAAGCCTCGCTGATGACTTTGGGATCTTCAACTCCTTCGTCCTTCATTCCTTCCACGTCAATGTCTTCCTCTTCATTTTTTTGACCGTCAGCTGGCTTGGCATGAAGGTCAAGGGTAATCATCACGGCGAAATAGATGAAGTACCCGAAGGTGAGTACGAAAGCGAATATTGCGAATGGTGTCATATTATATGTATGATTTTTGTTTTTAACTTCAATTTTCATACTGACAAGCCACGACGAACTAAGCCTTGCAAGTCAGATTGCGACTGCAAAGTAACTGAGTTTTTAGTGAATGGAGAAAAAAACGTGCTTTGGAGAGGCCAATATTAAAGTTGTTTAGTTTTATAGTATGGAAATTCCGCAATTATCATACTATTAAAGTTATTTAGGGCACAAAAATAGGAAGTCGCTCAATCTCTGAGAAACTTCCTCTGAAGAAATATAGTCTAATGATCGTATGAAAAAACTCTTATCTCGTTCCAGCAAGGAAATCATTAAGGTCGTTATATCCCTTGTATCGGCCTGACTCGTCAATAGCCATGTCGGGATAAGCCTTCATAATGGTCTTGGTGGTCGCCCTGCCTGCATCGTCATTGTCAAGATAGCAATGGATGGAGTCATATTCTTTGAGGTAGGGCAGCAGCTGCTTCACCTCGCCGACACCATTGAGAACGAAATAGTCGCAAGGAACTCCCGTGCAGATTCCTGTTCCGGGCATCCATGTCTCGATGGTCGCGTAGGTGAGCATGTCAAAGAACCCCTCAAAGACGCAACAGTGCTTCTGAGGTGTTCCCAACGGGTAGATGGCCGATATGCTCTTTTTCCCGATACATCGTTTGTTGAGCTTGTTACGGGCTTCCATTCCATTGGCTATATTCATGAAGGCTATAGCATAGTACTTCTTTCCGCGAAGGGAATAGTGGACTTCCTGGCAGAACCGCTGCGCTATACTGTAGTCAATACGTCGTTGGATGACATAATCACGGAGATATGGATGAGAAAGGGGAATAACCATTTCTACAACCGTTTCCTGATTGAGTTGTTCCTCCCGTTCGGCTCGTTTTCCTTCTATCCATTGCCGTTTCTGTTCTTCCTCTTCAAGCCTGGCGTTGTAGTCTTCGCTATAGGTTAGCTTTAAATCCTTTATCTGCCGTTCAAGAAAAGCCAGCACCTGATGCTCAGACCATGACGGATTAAGCTGCTCGACGAGGTTGATGATATTGCCGCCATTCTTATTGTAGCTGCCGAAGTCACACCAGAGGTTCTTGGCTGTATTGACGGAGAATGAGGGTGTCCTTTCTGAACGTAGAGGAGAACAGAAGAAGTAGTTCCTGCCTTTACGGATTCCCTCGCCATAGTTGTTAAGGCGCATCCATTGCAGGATGCTGACTGATTTGATTTCGTCTATAGTCATATTCAATATGTTTTATGTGCGCGTGTGCGCGCGTATGTGATATATATACCCTTTAAACCTAAACCTTAAACCTGATTGTCAGAGGTTGGGTTTGGGTTGTCAAAACACTCTGATTTATAGATATATCCGTTTTCTTCTTTCACGATGATACCTTTGCCTGAAAGAAGTTTAAGCAAGTTCTTGATACCATTTGTTCCTCGCTTATAGCCGGCTGCTTCATATGCCTGAGAGATTTGCTCCACCAACTCGCTATATTTTGATGGGGTATGTTCCTCAAAGAACTTACCTAAAATATCCTTGTGAACATCATGGTCAAGGCTGACAAGTGATTTCTCTCTGGATTTGACAACCGTGACGGACATGCTGGAGTCAAGTACGGGCAGTCTGTTGTCATCGATATGAAAGGCAAACGTGGTAAACTCTTTGTCTCGCATGTGCATTGGCCTTACCTCACTGATACTGTTGTTCTGGAGGTTCTTGCTAATAATCAGAACTGTCTCTGCCTTATTCTCCAGTTCGGTTCCTATATGTCCACGTGGGTTGTTATCATTCTTGTTTAAATGCAGGACAGTATGAATGTGGAGGTCATACACACTTGTCCATGCCATAAGGACGGTCATCACATCCGTAGCCTCTTTGCCGTTGTTGATGTCATACATGAGGTCTCTAAGTCCATCGATGATGACAAGACCAACTCCTTCGTACTTGCGCAAGGCGTAGTCTATGACTGCAATACGTAGTTTTGGGGTGTACTCTCGCAAGCCCCAGAACATGAGGCGTGGGTCGTCCTTTTTGAGAGACAGACCAGAGAGCCTGTAAATACGCTCCAAGACATTATGGCAGTGATATTTGCTCTGTTCGGTATCAAAGTACAAGATTGTACGTTTGCCTTCAGGTAGGCAAGCACGATAGTTGAGAACGGTAGAGTTGGTGACGGCAGCAGCTACCATTGCTGAGATATTGAAGGTTTTCTTACTCTTGGCCTTGCCAGTTGATGCGCTGAAATTGCCAAAGGTCGCAATGGTACAATCACCGACAAACAGTATCTTTGGAGGAACGGTTATCTCGTCACTTGCCCTGATTGCACCCTTTGAAAGATAGGATTCAAGTTCTTCGTCGCTGAAGCTATCTTTGTTGAGCATAGACACCTCCAGCGATTGATGTTCCAACGATTCTTGTTGGCCGTCCTGTTCTTTCTTCTTAGTTCTTTTTTCCATTTTGATCTTTTTTCTTGGTTCTAACCTTGATGTCCTTGACGGAGATTGCACACCTGTCAAGTAGTTCTACCAGACGAGAGTCAGGCAGATTTGAGCCATCAATGCTGTTCTTCTTGGGAGTCTTCTTTTTCATTGCTGCATATCGTTAGGTACTTGACTTGGAATTTTTACGATTCTTACCTGAGTCTTTCCTGCCTTTTTTCTTAATCCACTTGATAAGTTCCTTCTTTTCAAAAAAGATGGTCTTACCCCGAGGCTTGAAATGTGGAATCTCTCCGTTGCAGGTGAGTTTGTAGAGCATACTCTGGGAAATGTCAAGATAATGACACACATCTTTCATGCTCAGGATTTCTTTTGTGGAGTATAGCGTTTCTTCTATGGATTTGAAACGCTCCTCAATGATGCCCGGATCGACCGATTTCAGTTCCTTGGTCTCCATCTCTAATAGTTCGAGACATTTCTCTATTCGGTCAATACGTTTCTCTAACTGTTCAATTTCTTTTTTAGACATAGAATGTAAACATTTTGAGTTTGTCCTGGAAGGGCGAAGCCCTTGTTTCGGATTAAAATCTGTTGCAAAGGTATAGAGAGTATAGAACTTGCTGTTAGAAGGCTACTATATACGAGCAGATGTTTCGTAGTTATATCGTTCCGTTTGTTTCTTTTGTTTGGATTTGTTTCATTTTCGAGCATTTATAGCAATCCAAGGAGCAGAATCAGTATTATTTAAACCCATTTCTTACATGAAAATCAAATTTGTGCGCACTGTGAAGATAGACTTCACAAAACATGTGTACCTTTGCAACCGTTTTTGACGATAAATAAAAGATAGAGTATGAAATCAGTAAAAGATAAAGTACAATATATAGTCTATTTAAGTAACATTTTTAATTAACACAGAAAGAAAATGATACGGTTAATGAACAACTCCGTTCTCTCTCTTTTTGTGTCCATGCTGTGTAAGCTGTAACAAAAAAATTGAGAAAGAGTTGCCAGGGGATGAACTCTGGCAACTTTGTCGTATTGCCTTCGAGCAGTACAAGTCTGAAATCAGTAATGGCGAGAAAGCATATTCTCGCTTTATTTATGATTTCATGTATTACCACCTTCCTGTCACAGGCATGAGTGAAGCAGACATGAGAACACATTTCATGCATGTCTGCGAAGTCGTGGAACTACTTGAAGAGCGTCGTGACCTTGTAGATGCCTTCTTCTCAAAAGACAAGTTTGAGGAGGAGGACTACAGGCAGATGCTGCATCTGTTCAACACAGGAAAGAGCTTAGAGCCAAAGGCAGAGTTTCTTGCTCACTTCTCTGATGAGCAGATTGCTCGTATTACCGAGTTTGTAACAGCCGCCAGCTTGTTCAGGACTGAGGTTACTGAAGAAATCATGAGGGATTTGTTCGAGTGTAGGCTCCAGAAGCCACTACAGGCAAACAGCAACAGAAACGTTGCCTTGTTTTTTGGAGCACTCCGTGAACATGGTCTTTTGCCTTTCCAATGGCAAATGATCATGGAGAGGTACAAACTTCTATCTTCTTCAGCAAACAATGAACCACTTCGAGCAAGTCAGTTGCGGTGCAGTCTTTCACAAGCCAAGAATCCGAAGCTTGGAAAGAAGAAGAAATCCAACCTGAAGGACGAAGAGGTTGGGTTTGAATCCACTTGCAGAAGCTTCGTATTAAGACTGAAAGAAAGTCTGTAAGATGAAAGCAGTATCACAAACTGCAAATTAGAGAGCGATATAACAACTATATAAGCAATCCTATATAGTCGTTGTATGTCGGCAGATGATTAGTTGGGGCTACCTTTGCAGCAGAATTTATTCATGCACGGAGGTAGGCCCTCCTTATCATTGTATTTAAATCAAAAGACATATGGACGACAAATCTATACTCGAATTTACAGACAAGAGCGTTACATTTGATCAGTTTGTTGACTTTCTCGCAACCAAAGTGGCGATAAGAATTCATCAAATTGAGAAAGGTGAACTTGAAGTTAGTCAGGCGCAAGCTTACAAGCTATTTGGTAGAGCTGACGTTGAAAGATGGATTAGGAACGGCAAGTTACAACCAGTAAGGATTTCACCAGGCAAGAAACGCTTTAGCCTTGTCGATCTACAAAAGTTAGCGAGCGTTCAGCAGAATTACCTTTTGTAACGTACATCCACAACAAAAAACTCAGATACAGCACAGAGCTATATCTGAGTTTTTTTGTGAACTTTGTCAACCAAAGAACAATACTATCGAACCAGACGTTGATACATTTGAGTGAGGTTCTTATCAACGTTAGTTATCTTGAATTGAACACGAGCATTTCTTGTTTTCTTAGGCAGCATGGTAACAAGCTTATCCATTATCTGGTCAACATTAGAGAAACCTGTGTCTTCTATAGCACAGACCTTTTTCCCCATGATATAAGCTTCGGCTCGCACATTATTGTATTTAGATATTCTCTCGAATGTTTTATCCTCCTTTTCAACATACTTGGATTCATTATCAGTGAAGAAAACAAAATCAATAACCTTCTCGTTAAGAATCCATGCGGG
Organism: Prevotella sp.; assembly: GCA_045114185.1. Taxonomy (GTDB): domain Bacteria; phylum Bacteroidota; class Bacteroidia; order Bacteroidales; family Bacteroidaceae; genus Prevotella. The sequence continues at coordinate 9,157 of JBGUJY010000081.1, forward strand.
ACTATAATCAACCTTCACATAAACCTTAGCCATCTTATTGACGGAGTGGTTGAGTCCAAAGTCAACTTCATTCAGAGTCGCACCACATTCATTCTGTGCGATTGTTGCCCAGCTATGACGGAACGCATACAGCGATGCCTTGTAATTCGGGTCAACCTTTTCCCAAATCTGTTTGATGCCGGTGTTCACATTAGCACAGAAAGAGTCGGAGGTTGACAAGCGATCATGGAAATCAAACAACCAGGGAGTATCTACATTCCTTGAGAAATATTTCTCAAAGGTAGGCTTTAAGAACTCTGGAACACGAACCTCAAAGTAACCTTTGTCAGCACGTGTATTTCTAGTCTTCCTACGTTCATAATGGAAAATGCCATTGACATACTGGTCTTTCTCTGCATTGAATATATCGACTGCATTCAAACCACACATGCAGAAAGATATAAGAGCAACGTCCTGACCGAGTTCCATAAGAGGATGGGTAAATCTGCTTCTGTCTGGGACGACATTAAAGAACTTACGCAACATACTTGCCGGAATAGCACGTTTTTCTGGAATGTCACTTCTTGGGATGACAACATTGCACCAAGGATTTTTTAGCTTGGCGATACCTTGTTCTTCGTCATTATACTCTTTCATTGCAGCTTTGTATATTTCTCTTATACAAACAGGGTACTGCTCCTTACACCGATTGGTTTCAGATAGGGACTCAATCCATCGGTTAAGAAAAGAAGATGTAAGGCGAGAGAACATTATGTTATCGGTATGGGCAAATCGTTCCATGTGATTGAGTGCCCACTTGTAGTTGCGAGAGGTACGTTCTTGGCCTCTTTTGATTAGTTTCTCGATATGCTTTCTTGCATAATCTGAAAACGACATATCTTCTGCTGAGGTCGTAAGATAAGCTACAACCTCTGAAGCTGTCCAGTTTGAGGTGTTAATCTGATTCAGTGCGCTGTAATATCGACTAATCAGATTAGAAGTTTGCTGGATAACGTAAGGGTCTATTACATCCTTACCTTTGATTCCCTTATCGTTTACCATCCATGAGGTTCTGATAAAGGAACTCTGCCTGTTATGAACTACTCGGATGTAAACGATGTACATCCCAGTCTTTAGTTTTGACTTAACTGTGGGTTTAAGCGTTGCCATAATTTTAATAATTAGTGAAATGTTTAAGACTTTAAGAGTTTTTTTTCAATTCATTTATTTATGCAGAATCAGAATTAAATCTGGTCAACATTGCCTGAAAATCCGGTCAACATATCGCAAACAAAGGGGGTATTTTCCGTCGTTTGTGGCGAAACCACTTTTTTGCTTGGTCAACATGGCCAGAAAATCTGGTCAACAAATTGGGGTACTTACCCAACACGTTCTGCACGCATAACGTGCAGAATATGAGCAAAAAGAACCGAGGCAAGAACCTGTTTTCCAAGTCCTTGCCCCGTATCTCACTAATTATCAGCATCTTTCAGGTTATTCCTCTACAGCTGCCTGGGCGGCAGCAAGACCTGCGATAGGCACGCGGAACGGAGAGCAGCTTGCGTAGTTCATGCCAATCTTAGCGCAGAACTTCACAGAGCTAGGCTCACCACCATGCTCACCACAGATACCGCAGCGGAGCTCAGGACGAACCTCGCGACCCTGCTTCACGGCATACTTGATCAGCTTACCAACACCTACCTGGTCGAGTACCTGGAACGGATCCACCTTCAGGATCTTCTTGTCGAGGTAAACAGGCAGGAATGAAGCGATGTCATCACGGCTGTAACCGAAGGTCATCTGAGTAAGGTCATTCGTACCGAATGAGAAGTACTGAGCCTCTGAAGCAATCAGATCTGCTGTCAGAGCAGCACGCGGGATCTCGATCATTGTACCGATCTCGAACTCAACCTCGGTGCCATACTCCATGAATACTTCCTTAGCGGCATACTGGATAATCTCCTTCTGCTGCTTCAACTCGTGTACAGTACCAATCAGCGGAACCATGATTTCCGGCATTGGGTTCTTACCCTCCTGCTTCAGCTCGCAAGCTGCAGAAAGGATAGCCTTGGTCTGCATAGCGGTAATCTCCGGGAATGTGATACCCAGACGACAACCACGGTGACCCAGCATGGGGTTGTTCTCAGCCAGTGAGTCAACACGACGCTTAATCTCATCCAGACTTACGCCCATCTCCTTAGCCATCGTCTCCTGACCAGCCTGATCGTGTGGTACGAACTCGTGGAGAGGAGGATCGAGCAGACGGATGTTCACGGGCAGACCATCCATAGCCTCGAGGATACCCTTGAAGTCGGCCTTCTGATAAGGCAGCAGCTTAGCCAATGCCTTCTCACGTCCGGCAACGCTATCAGCAAGAATCATCTCACGCATAGCAACGATCTTCTGATCCTCGAAGAACATGTGCTCGGTACGTGTCAAACCGATACCCTTAGCACCGAAGGAGCGAGCCACCTGTGCATCATGCGGAGTATCAGCGTTTGTACGAACCTGCAGCTTCGTGTACTTGTCACAGAGGTCCATCAGTTCCTTGAAGTCACCACTCAGCTCAGCAGCCTTTGTGGGAACCTCGCCAGCATAAACCTGACCGGTTGTACCGTTCAGAGAGATGTAATCACCCTCCTTATAAACGATACCGTCGATCTCTACGGTCTTGTCCTTGTAGCTTACGTTCAGTGCACCTACACCAGATACGCAGCACTTACCCATACCACGTGCAACCACAGCAGCGTGAGAGGTCATACCACCGCGAGCGGTGAGGATACCCTCAGCAGCAGCCATACCTGCGAGATCCTCAGGAGAGGTCTCAATACGTACGAGTACTACCTTATGACCATTCTCGTGCCATTCCTTGGCATCGTCAGCATGGAACACGATCTGTCCGCAGGCTGCACCGGGAGAAGCGGGAAGACCTTGAGCAATCACCTTTGCAGCAGAGAGCGCCTTCTTGTCGAAGACAGGGTGCAACAGCTCGTCGAGCTTCTGAGGCTCGCAGCGGTTGATGGCGGTCTTCTCATCAATCATGCCCTCGTGGAGCAAGTCGATGGCGATCTTCACCATAGCAGCACCTGTACGCTTACCGTTACGTGTCTGGAGGAACCACAACTTACCTTCCTGAACGGTGAACTCCATATCCTGCATGTCATGATAGTGGTGCTCCAGCTTGTCCTGGATGCCGTTCAGTTCATTGTAAATCTCAGGCATAGCCTCTTCCATAGAAGGATACTTGGCTACACGCTCCTCTTCAGAGATACCGGCACGCTCTGCCCAGCGCTGAGAACCGATCTTTGTGATCTGCTGCGGGGTACGAATACCTGCAACCACGTCCTCACCCTGAGCGTTCACCAGATACTCACCGTTGAACAGGTTCTCACCATTGGCGGCGTCACGGCTGAAGCATACACCAGTAGCAGAGGTATCACCCATGTTACCGAATACCATAGCCATTACCGATACGGCAGTACCCCACTCATCAGGAATACCTTCCATCTTACGATAGAGGATAGCGCGCTCGTTCATCCAAGAACGGAATACAGCGCAGATAGCGCCCCAGAGCTGCTCGATAGGATCATCTGGGAATTCCTTGCCTGTACGCTCCTTGATGGCTGCCTTGAACAGCTTCACCAGTTTCTTCAGGTCATCTACAGAGAGGTCCTTGTCAAGCACCACTCCGCTCTCCTTCTTCACACCCTCGATGATTTCCTCGAACGGATCGATGTCGGTCTTGTTCACGGGTTTCATCTCGAGCACAACGTCACCGTACATCTGTACGAAACGGCGGTAGCTGTCATACACGAAGTGAGGATTGTTGGTCTTCTTCACCATACCCTCAGCCACTTCGTCGTTCAGACCCAGGTTCAGGATGGTGTCCATCATACCCGGCATAGAAGCACGTGCTCCAGAACGAACAGATACCAGCAGCGGATTCTCCTTGTCACCGAACTTGCTATTCATCAGTACCTCGATGTGCTTTACAGCGTTCATCACGTCATCGTTCAAGATCTCCATGATCTTAGACTGACCCACCTGATAGTACTCATTACAGCAATCGGTTGTAATTGTGAAACCTGGAGGAACCGGTACACCAATGAGGTTCATTTCAGCAAGGTTTGCACCCTTGCCACCCAGTGCCTCGCGCATTTGTGCATTACCTTCGGCTTTCCCATTACCGAAGAGATAAACTCTTTTTTCGCTCATACTTTATGTTTTATAATATAGTAAATGTGTTCTTGTTATTCTATTTTGCAAATATACGAAAGAATTCTGATTCTTCCAAATATTTAAACTTTTTTTTGGAACATTTCTTGCAGCCGAGAGCAGAGAACAAACTTGTTGGGCTATGCCGGGGGAGATTGAACTATCCAATCTCTGCCTTTGCCGTATTCTCGTGCCCCATAAGATTACTTCAATCTGTTCACCGCCACAATCCCTGGATTTTGTGAAATGTGAAATGTGAAATGTGAAAAATACCGTATCTCACAGAATGAGAAAAAGGTATTCGGAAGAGAATTATATATTATATTAATATAATATATAAACTAATATTACATATAATTACTACCTTCCCAAAGTACTATTTTTCCCATTTTCACATTTCACATTTTCACAAATCAATAATGCAGTGATTGGTATTCATCTACATCTGGAAAACCTCTCTGCCCAAAGATCAATACAAAAACGCGTAAAGCACCGATAAACAAAGGGCTTTACGCGTTTTATATTGGATCTTGAAGAAATTACTTGATCACAATCTTTCCATTGACGATATACGGTCCCTTAACAGGTTTGCTGATTCGCCGTCCCTGCAAGTCGTAATACACATCCTTGCGGGAATCCGCCCCAGCATCGTCAATGTTCGTCGTAATCATCGAAGGATCATAGACAAACGACTCGGTATAAACCGGACTCCATGTACCTTTCGAGTCGCCTACCATCCATGTCAGCACATGTTCACCTGCTTCCAATGAACTCAGGAAAACAGTTATGATATCATTGGCAGACGACAGCGTGCCAGTAACCACCTCGTTCTCATCGATCCAGTACAAATAGCGCGAAACGGTGAGTCCGTTCTCCATGAAGGCGCCAGCAGGCACGATGAAGTACTTTGTCATCGGACTGCTCCACACACCGGCATCATTTTTCACACGCATCGTGAAGGAATGCAGACCTTGGGTCAGACCGTTCATTTCCACCGTTGCCACCGACTCGCCTAACGTCTCGCGGTTCGCCACATCGTTGTCGAACCAATACTCGCAGGCAGCCACCGTGGTGGTGCTTGGTATGGGCTTCACCACAAAGTATTTGGTCATAGGACTACTCCACACACCGGCATCATTTTTCACACGCATCGTGAAAGAATGCAGTCCTTGGGTCAGACCGTTCATTTCCACCGTTGCCACCGACTCACCTAACGTATTGCGGTTCGCCACATCGTTGTCGAACCAATACTCGCAGGCTGCCACCGTCGTGGTGGTTAGTGTGGGTTTCACCACGAAATATTTGGTCATAGGACTGCTCCACACGCCATTGGAGTCCTGCACCCGCATGGTAAAGGAATGCAGGCCTTGGGCAAGTCCTGAAATGCTAACGGCTGTCGTATTCTCGCCGAGCGTCTGAAGCGTACTGATATCGTTGTCGAACCAGTACTCACGCTGCGCGATGCTCTTGTTGTCCTCTGCCATCACCGCCAAGCAGATCAAGGCAGCCACAGTCGTCATGATGATTCTAATCCTACTCATAGTAACTATGAATTAAGCATTGTGAATTATGCATAAAATTACCTCACCTCAGCATCGTATGTCACGTTCAGATTAGCACCATTAGGCGTAACGCTCAGGTTCTTTACAACAGGTGTTGCAGGCACCTTGCTCCAGCCGCTGCCGCCACGGATACCGATTTCAGAACCATCGGTGTCAAGCCAAGCAGCGGGTTGCTCGTTTAACTCAAAAGAACGGTCAGAGGTGTACATTCCATCTTCAGCGTCTTTGAAAATATCGGCTCTCGGTACATAATGGCATCCATCGAATTTGGTTATATTACTATCATCAGAGATGCAATTTGATATCTTGCTTCCGGAAGGCCATATTGTGTACATGGATTCTGTACGAGGTGAATCAGATGCAAGAATGTACATAGAATTCCTAAGCGTCAGTATTGTATTTGGTGCATTTTCAAATGGGTAATAAATACCATAAGAATTAGTAGAAATACAATAGACATTGAAGATACAATGATCCAACACGATTGAATTATCTGCGTGATAATACCTCCTGAAACAACCACGATTCATTACGCAATTACTGAAAAACAGATCAGATATAACTGTTTTGTATATGTTATTATTCTCCGCGCAATTCATTGTTCCATTTATAACACACTGATCGAAACTTGTATTTTCATTAGTACTTTGAACGATCATTGACTTAATAAAGGCCTTTACTACACGAAAATTCTTCAAGGGACCAGTATTTTCTACACCACCGACTTTCAACTGACCATCCAAATAGACACCTTCAATGTGGACGTTTGAAAGCAGCCCACCATCTGTTCTGCCCACAGTCATATCATTAGATATCTGTGTCAGCAACGTTCCGTTAGTGTCGTCCTTTTCAAATCCAGCTCCATAAATGGAAATAGACTTTGTGATGTCGCAGGCACTGAACGATCCTTCACTGAGTGTGATGACATCCCCATCTACAGCTTCCCCATGGGCATTTGTAAGAGCGTTAGGTCCTTTAAATACTTTCACGTTTTCGCCACTTTGCAACACAGCTATTTGCACTTCATTATCTGCCTTAGCCACCACTAAGCAGCCAAGGGCGAACATTGTTAATAGAATTCTTTTCATATTCAATAGGATTTTTAGTTTATTATTCAAATGTGGTCTCTTTGTAATAGTTTTTTCTATTTTGCAAAGATAGTAGAAAGTTTGGAATATACAACACTTTTTCCACAAAATCGATTTGTAAATCAGTCGATTTAACATTATTTGGGTAGTTCCTTCAAAAACTGCCAAAAATAATGATAATTCTCATAACTTTGTACTATCTTTGGCTTCGCCGAGATTACTTCCGCTCGGAAAAAAAAGAACAAGATTCTTTGTTTTTCTCTCGCTTAATCGTACCTTTGCATAAGAAAACATGAACTATCATACATGAGCAGGAAAAAGAAACCATTACCGATACTGGAACAGGTTGAGATTGAGGCTTGTGCGGCCGAGGGAAAATCGCTGTTCCACTGGGACGACCTGGTGGTATTTGTACCCTTTTGCGTGCCTGGCGACATCGTTGACGTACAAATCCGCAGGAAGAAGCACAGCTTTGCCGAGGGCGAAGTGGTGAGGTTTATACAATATAGTAAGGTACGCGAAGAACCGCGCTGTAAGCACTTCGGAATTTGTGGCGGCTGTAAATGGCAGAACCTGCCCTATTCTGATCAGTTGAAGATGAAAGAACAGCAGGTAAAGGATCAGCTGACACGCATTGGCAAGATCGAACTCCCAGAGTTCCTTCCCATCCTCGGCTCGGTGAAGCAATGGGAGTACCGCAACAAACTCGATTTCGGATGCGCCAACAAAAGGTACCTGACGAAAGAAGAAATAAGAAGCCTCCCCCCTGCCCCCTCCATAATGAGGGGGAGCAATGATGAATCAGAAGCCACCCAATCAAGGGGGATGATGGATGGGGCTAAAAATCAACCCGCGATAGGCTTCCATATCACAGGTGCCTTCGACAAGATTCTACCCATAGAAAAATGCTGGTTGATGGATGATCTCCATAACCAGATACGTAACGAGATCTATGATTTCGCGATGAAGAACGACATCAGTTTCTTCGACTTGAGAGCACAGGTGGGCTTACTCCGTGATGTGATTATCCGCAACTCGAACACGGGCGAATGGATGGTGATTATTCAGTTCCATCTGGGAGCCTCCCCCAACCCCTCCAAAGGAGGGGAGAACCGTTGGGACAACGAAGATGGGAAGAAGGCTTTAGCGTTACTTCAATTTGTTGCTGATAAATTCCCGCAAATCAGTTCGTTACTCTATCTTGATAATCAAAAGTGTAATGATACGATTGGCGATCAGGACATCCTCGTATTCAAAGGCGAAGACCATATCTTCGAGACCATGGAGGACCTCAAATTCAAGGTGGGACCGAAATCGTTCTACCAGACAAATACCGATCAGGCCTACCATCTTTATAGCGTTGCAAGAAAGTTTGCGTTTGATAGTATTTCTAGTTTTACTAGTGACACTAGTAGTACTAGCGATACTAGCAAGCTACCCCTTGTCTATGATCTTTACACGGGCACGGGCACCATTGCCAACTTCGTGGCTCGCAAGGCACGCAAAGTGATTGGCATTGAATATGTACCTGAGGCCATCGAGGATGCAAAGGTAAACTCACAAATCAATCATATCGACAACACCTTGTTCTATGCCGGTGATATGAAGGATGTACTCAACGATGAATTCATCAGCGAACATGGCAGACCCGACATCATCATCACAGACCCTCCCCGTGCCGGCATGCATCCTGATGTGGTGCAGACCATCCTGCGTACCTCTCCTAAGCGCATCGTGTACGTCAGCTGTAACCCTGCTACGCAGGCCCGTGATCTGCAAATGCTCGACTGCGACTATCGGGTGGTGGCTGTGCAGCCTGTGGATATGTTCCCGCATACGCCGCATGTAGAGAATGTAGTACTGTTAGAGAAAAAGTAAAGATAATTTGGAAGTATCGGAAAAATTGTTTATATTTGCAAACAATTACGAATCATCTATTAACTTTAACAGAATACATCATGACTAAAAAGATCACATTATTGTTACTCATGACCGCTTTTGTCATGACTGCTAGTGCTCAGGAAAAAACAACCAAGTGGTACGACAACGTGAAGTTCAGCGGCTACGGCATGCTGCAGTATCAAGGTGTTGACAAGGAAGGTGCGAAAACCAACTCGTTCAACCTTCGTCTGGCCCGTTTTATTCTCGATGGTAAGATCGGCGATTTCGATTGGCGCGCCCAGATTCAGGGCACCAACGCAAAAGGTCCTGCCGAACCTACCGTTCAACTCGTTGACCTCTACACAGAATGGCGTAAATATCCGGAGTTCAAGATCCGTGCAGGACAGTTCAAACGTGCCTTCACCTTTGAGAACCCCACCCACCCTGTTACGCAAGGATGGAGAGGCTATGCTGATGTAATCAACCGTCTTTCAGGTTTCGGTGACCGTGCCGGTGAGAAATCCAGTGGTGGACGTGATATCGGTGTCCAGCTCTCTGGTGACATCCTTCCCAACCCCAGCGGACGAAAGCTGCTCCACTATCAGGTGGGTGTCTATAATGGCGAAGGTGTCAACCGCAGCGACAAGAACAACCAGAAGGACATTATCGGCGGTATGTGGGTGATGCCTATCAAGGGTGTTCGCATCGGTGCCTTCGGATGGCATGGTAGTCATGGTGGTATGGTTACCGTAGATGGTAATAATGAGAATGTGCGCCTGAACCGTTACGCCATCTCTGCCGAGTACGACAAGGATGAATACACCTTCCGTGCCGAGTACTTGCATTCTCAGGGTTGGGGAACAGGTGTTGTTGGTAGCAATGTCATCAACTATGACTTGGGCGACAAGGCCGACGGTTGGTACGCATTCGGTATCGTACCGATAATCAAGTCAAAACTCCACGCCAAGGCTCGTTACCAGACCTATCGTGTATCGAAGGAATGGAGCAGTTCAGTAAACCAGGTTGAATGCGGTCTCAACTACTTCTTTACCAAGAACCTGGAGATGCATCTTGAATATTCACATGTCAACGACCGCAATCTTGCACCCGACAATCACAACTACAATTTGGTGGATGTAGAACTCGATTTCCGATTCTAATTCTTTTTACAAAAATCTATGAATATACCTACAGTATTTTGGCTCGTGCCGATCGCATCACTTGTAGCCCTCGGCATGGCGTGGTTCTTCTTCAAGAGTATGATGAAGGCCGACGAGGGAACACCTCGTATGAGAGAGATTGCACTTTATGTGCGTAAAGGTGCTATGGCTTATTTGAAGCAGCAGTACAAAGTAGTATGTATCGTTTTCGTGGTACTGTGTGCCCTCTTTGCCTTCATGGCTTATGGGCTGAACGTGCAGAACCCCTGGGTTCCATTCGCCTTCCTGACGGGAGGTTTCTTCTCGGGTTTGGCTGGATTCTTCGGAATGAAGACCGCCACTTATGCTTCTGCTCGTACGGCAAACGCTGCCCGCCAAAGCATGGACGCTGGTCTGAAGATTGCTTTCCGTAGCGGCGCTGTGATGGGTCTTACCGTGGTAGGACTCGGTCTGCTCGACATTGCCATCTGGTTCCTTGTACTCAATCACTTCTATTCAGGTGACGAAATGGCCCTCATCACCATCACCACTACCATGCTGACCTTCGGTATGGGTGCTTCTACACAGGCACTGTTTGCCCGTGTTGGTGGAGGTATCTACACGAAGGCTGCCGACGTAGGTGCCGACATCGTAGGTAAGGTAGAAGCTGACATTCCTGAAGATGATCCCCGTAATCCTGCCACCATTGCTGATAATGTGGGTGATAATGTGGGTGACGTAGCCGGTATGGGTGCCGACCTCTACGAGAGCTATTGTGGTTCAATCCTCTCAACAGCTGCCCTTGGTGCTGCCGCCTTTGGTATCGCAGGTCTTGAAGTACAGCTCAAGGCTGTCATCGCCCCGATGCTGATCGCCGCTGTAGGTGTGTTCCTTTCTCTGTTAGGAATCTTCCTTGTACGTACAAAGGAAGGTGCTACGATGAAAGATCTGCTCCGTTCACTCGCTCTTGGAACGAACGTGAGCGCCGTTCTCATCGCTATTGCTACCTTCGCCATTCTCTACCTCCTGGGTATCGAGAACTGGCTGGGACTCTCCTTCTCTGTGATCTCTGGTCTGGCAGCTGGTGTCATCATCGGTCAGGCTACAGAGTACTATACCTCTCACAGCTACAAACCGACGAAGAAGATCTCTGAGGCAGGACAGACAGGTGCTGCCACTGTGATTATCAAGGGTATCGGTACAGGTATGATTTCTACTTGTATCCCCGTTATCACCATTGGTGTGGCCATCATGCTCAGCTATATGTGTGCTAACGGCTTCGACCTCTCCATGTCATCACAGTCATTGGCTCATGGTCTTTATGGTATCGGTATTGCTGCCGTAGGTATGCTCTCAACACTGGGTATCACCCTTGCTACCGACGCTTATGGTCCGATTGCCGACAATGCCGGAGGTAACGCTGAGATGTGTTCACTGGGAGAAGAGGTTCGTCATCGTACAGATGCGCTCGACGCACTGGGCAACACCACAGCTGCTACTGGTAAGGGCTTTGCCATTGGTTCTGCTGCCCTCACCGCCCTCGCACTGCTCGCCTCTTATATCGAGGAGATCAAGATTGCGATGGTACGTGCTGGTCAGGAGCTGACGAATGTGGCAGGCGAGGCTATTGCAGCTTCCAACGCTACCATTCCCGACTTCATGAACTACTTCCAGATCAACCTCATGAATCCAAGGGTGATCGTTGGCGCATTCATTGGTGCCATGGCTGCCTTCCTGTTCTGTGGTATGACCATGGAGGCTGTAGGTCGTGCTGCCGAGAAGATGGTACAAGAAGTACGCCGTCAGTTCAAGGAGATTGCTGGTATCCTGGAAGGTACAGGAACTCCCGACTATGGTCGTTGCGTGGAGATCTCTACCCGTGCTGCTCAGCATGAGATGATTCTCCCGTCTATCCTGGCTATCATCATCCCCATCATCGTGGGTTGTGTACTTGGTGTAGCTGGTGTTCTGGGCCTCTTGGTAGGTGGTCTGGCTGGTGGATTTACACTCGCCGTATTCATGGCCAATGCCGGCGGTGCTTGGGACAATGCCAAGAAGAATATTGAGGAAGGTGCCTTCGGCGGTAAGGGTAGCTTTGCCCACAAGGCTTGTATCGTTGGCGACACCGTTGGTGATCCCTTCAAGGATACCTCCGGTCCGTCACTGAACATCCTCATCAAGCTCATGTCAATGGTGAGCATCGTGATGGCTGGTCTGACGGTTGCTTTCATCTAATTCTTCACAAGGAAGAACCCTATTCTGAGGTCGTGTAAAAACGCAATATAAGTCGTTTTACACGACCTCTTTTCTATGTTTTTCAGCGAAAAAGTCTTGATTTCTGCATTTTTTGTTGTCAATATTTGTGTAATTACTTTCTATTGATTATATTTGCACCACGAAACTCAAGATATAACAACACATGGCTACAGAACATGATCAATATCAAATGACTAATCATGATGCTCAAGAACAAGAAATCGCGGAGCAGATAAATCATGAGGAAAAGGAATCCCAACAGCAAAGTGGGACAACTGCTACGCATACCCATCATCATCACCACCATCATCATCGCCATCATATAGACAGTTCAGAAAGATTCAAGAACCGCACACTCATGACTGCTAAACGACGTAAGTTGATTGAGAAATACCTGTTCCGTTTCACATGTCTGGTTGCCCTGATCGTGGTGCTGACATGTCTCTATGTGTATTTCTTCAATCCGCAGTAGTGATTTTCAGGAAATAGTTTACGTTGTGCTCAATACTCATTAATTGTTGCGCCTGACCCTCCAGGGGTGTCAGCGCTAAGGCAACGTGTCCCATCGTTCGCCTGAGATTGATCTCCACACAAGGATGCAACAGGTATCCTTGCTGGTCGTGACGGGCTACTACCATCATGTCAATGCCAAAGGGTCCCGCATAATGGGGATGTAACAACGTAGGGACAAAAGTACGGATGCGTTCAATCACCGTATCGGTCAGCGAAGCGGGAATCCATTTGTCCAATAAATTCCTCTTCTCTTCTTCTGATGCAAGGAGATTACCCGTATAGACATTGTTCACGGTATGGAACAATGACAAACCTGCATATTCCACCTCTCCGTTCTCATGCATGAAGAACTCCATACCGAAATCCCTTACCTTATTATAGTATGGCTCTGCCATCACACCACCCTGCTGCTGGATCACTCGCTGAGCCCATCCCTTGACAGATGGATTCATCTCGCCATCTACATAGCGAACCCCTCTCCCACTACTGCTCCAAGGGGCTTTGAGGACCACGCGCTGCCACTCAGCAAGGGTGTCAAGCAATGCATCCAAGGATTCGTGATAACGTGCCTGACCGCAAGTCTGCTCTTGTAACCCGTCGCGAAGGAAGGATAAGGTGGGAATAGTGGATAAACGACTGGAACGTTTGCGTATTTCCAACAGTTTTTCTTCGGTAAGAAGCAAGTGTTCTGCAACCCCATGCTCTGCCAACGACGTGCGCAATGTAAGATCCCATCCCCAAGGATAGACGTGATCAATGGGAAGTTCCGACAAATCATCCCACGATACGAACAACACATCTGCCTTACGTTGACACCGCAAAGCAGCCTTGACGGCATAGGGTATGTCATCTACAAGGACGACATCTCCATCAGAAGCCCATAAGGCAGGAATCCAACCGAGGTTCATCCTCAGTTCCTGAGCCGCATGGGGCATGGTGAGATGACGACGGTTGAAAGCTAAGGCTATGTCGTGCTCGGGGTTGAAAACATGTAAATCCATCTTGTCGCTTATCTGATGCAAAAATAAGTATATTTCTTCTATATCATTCCATCCATCATAAAATTAACAAAAAAAATCGAGAATTTGCTATCTTGACTTTGCAATATGCGAAAATAGTGTTACCTTTGCACGTGATTTTGAGATAACATTCAAGGATTATTGGAAATGGAGGCTTTTTTTCGTACACACTCATACCTTGTGGAGCATGTCAATGCGCCAGTTCGTCGTCTGCTCATGGACGAGATAGACTGGAACGACCGCATGATTGGCATCAAGGGTACTCGCGGTGTGGGCAAGACCACCTTCCTGCTTCAATATGCCAAGGAACATTTCGACACACACGACCGCAAATGCCTCTATATCAACATGAACAACTTCTATTTCCAAGGAAGAGGCATTGCAGACTTCGCAGGTTCATTTTATGAGAATGGCGGTAAGGTACTGCTGATTGACCAGGTGTTCAAAGAGCCGAACTGGAGTCATGAACTGCGTAAGTGCCATGACCTGTACCCAGGTCTGAAGATTGTTTTCACAGGATCCAGTGTGATGCGTCTGAAAGAGGAGAACCCGGAGCTGAACGGCATCGTGCAGAGCTACAACCTCAGAGGTTTCTCGTTCAGGGAGTTCCTGAACTTACAGACAGGAAATCAGTTCCAGCCCTACACGCTGGACGAGATTCTCAACGACCATGAGCATCTCACCCGTCAGATCCTTCCCCATGTGTCACCGCTCAAGTTCTTCCAGGATTATCTGCACCACGGATTCTATCCTTTCTTCCTGGAGCACAGGAACTATTCGGAGAATCTGCTCAAGACAATGAACATGATGACCGAGGTGGACATCTTGCTCATCAAACAGATTGAGTTGAAGTATCTGACAAAGATTAAGAAACTGTTCTACCAGTTGGCAGTGGAAGGTCCTAAGGCACCTAACATCTCTCAGCTGGCCATTGACATCGAGACCAGTCGTGCCACCGTGATGAACTACATCAAATACCTGGCCGACGCCCGTCTCATCAACATCATCTATCCTCCAGGACAGGATTTCCCCAAGAAGCCGGTGAAGGTGATGCTGCACAACACAAACCTGATGCATGCCATCTACCCCATCGAGATCAAACGTCAGGATATCATGGAGACCTTCTTCGTAAACTCCATGTGGAAAGACCACACGGTGAACTTAGGAGGAAAGGACGGCTACTACATTGTTGACGGGAACAAACGGTTCAGGATCTGTAACGCCGAGGGCAGTAACAAGATCCGCATCAACCCCGATACGATCTATGCCCGGTACAATACTGAGGTGGGCATGAAGAACCAGATCCCGCTGTGGCTGTTGGGATTCTTATATTAATTGAAAATTGAGAATTGAAAATTGAAAATTGCAGAATAAAACATATCATTAACATTTTTATTTATTATGGCTAAAGAAAAGAAATTTATTACTTGTGATGGTAACGAGGCTGCTGCTCATGTGAGCTATATGTTCTCAGAAGTAGCTGCTATCTACCCTATCACCCCGTCATCACCCATGGCGGAGCACGTTGATGAGTGGGCTGCTAAGGGTCGCAAGAACCTGTGGGGCCAGAACGTCACGGTTCAGGAGATGCAGTCAGAGGCCGGTGCCGCTGGTGCCGTTCACGGATCACTGCAGGCTGGTGCCCTGACGACTACATTCACGGCTTCTCAGGGTCTGCTCCTGATGATCCCCAACATGTACAAGATTGCCGGTGAGTTGATCCCCACCGTATTCGATGTATCTGCCCGTACCCTGGCTTCTCATTCTCTGTGTATCTTCGGTGACCACCAGGATGTGATGGCTTGCCGTCAGACTGGTTTCGCTATGCTTTGCGAAGGTGGTGTACAGGAGGTGATGGACCTCACCGCTGTTGCTCACCTGGCAACCCTCGAGACTTGCGTACCGTTCGTGAACTTCTTCGACGGTTTCCGCACCTCTCACGAGTATCACAAGATTGAGTTGATGGACCAGGAGGATATCCGTCCTTTGGTAAAGGAAGAGTACATCAAGCGCTTCCGTGACCGTGCTATGTCACCTGAGCGTCCTATCACTCGTGGTACTGCCGAGAACCCCGAGACCTTCTTCACACACCGTGAGGCTTGTAACCCCTACTACGATTCAGTACCTGAAGTAGTAGAGAAGTACCTGGGTGAGATCAGCAAGATCACTGGTCGTGAGTATCACCTCTTCTCTTACTATGGAGCTGAGGATGCTGACCGCATGATCATCCTCATGGGTTCTGCTACTGATGCTGCCCGCGAGGCTATCGACTACCTGAACGCTAATGGTCAGAAGGTGGGTATGATCTCTGTTCACCTCTATCGTCCGTTCTCAGTGAAGCACCTGCTCGCTTCTGTTCCCAAGAGCGTGAAGCGCATTGCTGTTCTGGATCGTACGAAGGAGCCCGGTGCTAACGGTGAGCCACTGTACCTCGACGTTAAGGATGCTTACTATGATGTAGAGGATCGTCCGTTGATCGTTGGTGGTCGTTACGGTCTTGGTTCTCACGACACCACTCCGGCACAGATCATCAGCGTATTCAACAACCTCGCTATGCCCGAGCCAAAGAATCACTTCACCATCGGTATCGTAGATGACGTGACCTTCACTTCTCTGCCTGCCGTTGAGGAGATTGCTCTGGGTGGCGCAGGCATGTTCCAGGCTAAGTTCTTCGGTCTGGGTGCTGATGGTACCGTAGGTGCTAACAAGAACTCTGTGAAGATTATTGGTGACAACACCGACAAGTATTGCCAGGCTTACTTCTCTTACGACTCTAAGAAGTCGGGAGGTTTCACCTGCTCTCACCTGCGTTTCGGTGACACACCTATCCGCTCTACCTATCTGGTAACCACACCTAACTTCGTGGCTTGCCATGTTCAGGCTTACCTCCACATGTATGATGTAACCCGTGGTCTGCAGAAGAACGGTACGTTCTTGCTGAACACCATCTTCGAGGGTGAGGAGTTGGCTAACTTCATGCCTAACAAGGTAAAGCGTTACTTCGCACAGAACAACATCACTGTTTACACCATCAACGCTACGAAGATTGCACAGGAGATTGGTCTGGGTAACCGTACCAACACCATCCTGCAGAGTGCTTTCTTCCGTATCACAGGTGTGATTCCCGTAGATCTCGCTGTAGAGAAGATGAAGGCTGCCATCGTGAAGTCTTATGGCTCTAAGGGTCAGGACGTGGTTGACAAGAACTACGCAGCTGTTGACCGTGGTGGTGAGTACAAGCAGTTTGCTGTTGATCCCGCATGGGCTAACCTGCCCGATGATGCAGAGAAGCAGGACAATGCTCCCGCATTCGTGAAGGAAGTGGTTCGTCCTATCAATGCTCAGGCTGGTGATCTGCTGCCCGTTAGCGCATTTGCCAAGTTCGGCACAACCGACGGTTCTTGGGAGGTTGGTACCGCCGCCTACGAGAAGCGTGGTGTGGAGGCCTTCGTTCCTGTATGGAATATCGACAACTGTATCCAGTGTAACCAGTGTGCTTATATCTGTCCTCACGCTGCTATCCGTCCGTTCGTAATGGATGACGAGGAGGTGAAGGGCTATGAGGGTAAGACCATCGACATGAAGGCTCCTAAAGCTATGGTAGGTATGCACTTCGCTATCCAGGTCAGCGTACTCGACTGTCTGGGATGCGGTAACTGTGCTGACATCTGTCCGGGTAATCCGAAACTCGGTAAGGCACTCACCATGGCTCCGTTCAACCCCGATGCTGAGAACATGAAGCTCGAGGCTAAGAAGTGGGAGTACTGCGTGAACGACGTGAAGAGCAAGCAGGATCTCGTTGACATCAAGAGCAACGTGAAGAACTCTCAGTTCGCACAGCCGCTCTTCGAGTTCTCTGGTGCTTGTGCAGGTTGTGGTGAGACTCCGTATGTGAAGCTGCTCTCTCAGCTCTTCGGTGATCGTCAGATGATTGCCAACGCTACAGGTTGTTCTTCTATCTACTCTGCTTCTATTCCTTCTACTCCATATACAAAGAACGAGAAAGGTCAGGGTCCTTGCTTCAACAACTCACTGTTCGAGGACTTCTGCGAGTTCGGTCTCGGTATGGCTCTCGGTAACAAGAAGATGAAGGAGCGCGTAGCTAAGCTGCTGCAGGAGATGATCGATGGCAATGCCAGCGATGAGTACAAGGCTCTTGCTCAGGAGTGGATTGACAACAAGGAGGATGCAGACAAGACCAAGGAGATTGCTCCGAAGCTGCGTGCTTGCATTGCTGAGAGCGCTGCCAAGGGCTGTCCTGTATGCAAGGAACTCCAGACACTCGACCACTACCTCGTGAAGCGTTCACAGTGGATCATCGGTGGTGACGGTGCTTCTTACGACATTGGTTACGGCGGTCTCGACCACGTGATTGCTTCTGGTGAGGACGTGAACATCCTCGTGCTCGATACTGAGGTTTACTCTAACACTGGTGGTCAGGCTTCTAAGGCTACTCCTCTCGGTGCTATCGCTCAGTTCGCT
>JBGUJY010000082.1:0-4719 GCA_045114185.1 Prevotella sp.
ATATACTCCTCATGATACACAATATTCACCCCTGCATCTCCCAGATGTGGATAGTTGAAGGAGTCGAATGCGTTGAAACCATCGGCATTTATTTTTGTTGAACGATTACCCCTTAACAGCTTACCACTGAAATAGATACATACTTCAGGAACAATGGGTGTTCCGTCACTATGATGGGCAGCTGCAATCTCAATACTGGTAATCAGATTCTCCTTGCCATCCGTACGTAGCTGACCGATAGGAAGCTGTGATCCCGTAAGGATGACAGGCTTTGTCAGGTTCTCCAGCATGAACGATAGGGCCGAGGCAGTGAATGCCATCGTATCGGTACCATGCAGGATGACGAATCCATCATATCGCTCATAGCGGTCGGAAATGATCTTCACCAGTTGTCCCCAAAGACGAGGAGTCATGTCAGATGAGTCGATAGGTGACGCGAACTGGTAAACATCAATATCGGTCTGCATCCACTCGAACTCCGGCATTTGTGATGACAACTGTTGGAAATCGAGTGGTTCAAGGGCACCTGTCTTGGCATTTCTTCCCATTCCGATGGTGCCTCCTGTATAGATGAGCAATACTCTTCTTTGCATATTCTTCGCTATTTTATTCGCAAAGATAAGAAAAAAAGATGTAAAAGAAAAGAAAATAGGAAAAAATAGCGTTTGTTTGCAACAAAAACACATTTTGCTTCGTCTAAGGGATGTAGTTATGTTAGTTTTTAAGATGAAAAGATTGTTTTTGGTAGCAGCCATTGCCGTGCTGCTCTTCCCAGTGAGTGCTGGAGCGCAAACCACCCAGACTATTCGCGGACAAGTGTGTGACGTGGCTTCCGGAGAGCCGATGATTGGTGTAACGATTCAAGTGGAGAACGGTATTACATTGGGTACCGTTTCGGATGTCGATGGTAATTTTGTGATTGAGAACGTCCCCGTGGGGCGTCATTCCGTCATGGCTACCTACGTCGGCTATGAGTCATTGTTGCTGAAAGAGCAGTTGCTCTCTGCAGGTAAGGAGTTAGTATTGAACCTGCGCATGCGCGAGCGCGTATCAGAATTAGGTGAGGTGGTCATCAAACCTCGCGTGAACAAACAGCTTCCCCTTAACGAGATGGCACAGGTGGGTGCCCGTATGTTCAGTGTTGAAGAGGCAACCCGTTATGCTGGCGGTATGGCCGATCCTGCCCGTACAGCCTCGATGTTTGCCGGTGTAGCCTCTGGTGGTGTCACCAATGGTATCAGTATCCACGGCAATTCCCCCGAGATGTTGCAGTGGCGTGTGGAAGGTATCGAGGTCAACAACCCCAATCACTTCGCTGATATCACAGGAGCAGGTGGCGGTATCTTCACTTCTCTGAATGGTACGGTTTTGGCGAACAGCGACTTCCTTACGGGAGCCATGCCGGCTGAGTTCGGTAATGCGCTCTCTGGAGCCTTCGATATGAAGATGCGCGTTGGTAACAACACGAAACACGAGCATGCCGTTCAGGTGGGTACGCTGGGTGTGGATTTCGCGTCAGAGGGTCCGTTGGGCAAGAACACCAAGGCTTCATATCTGGTGAACTATCGCTACAGCTTCCTCGAGATTGCCAAGAAACTGCATGCCATCAATATGGAGAACGAGACACTCGATTATCAGGACCTGAGTTTAAAGCTGAATATGCCCACCAGAAAGGCCGGTACTTTTGCTGTTTGGTTCACAGGACTCATCGATAACTACGAGGCTGACTCACCTGATCGATCTGAATGGAAGACGCTTTGGGATATGAACGACTCCTGGTCGCGCCAGCGCAACGGTGCTTTGGGCATCACCCATACCTATCGTCTTGGCGCAGGTGGAACGTTACGCACCAGTGTTGCCTGCACAGGTACATATAGAAAACTGGGCATAAGCGACTATGATGAACAGCTCACTGCGATGCCCCACATGGCAGGACGTAACGCCCAGTGGAATGTGATCGCCAGTATGCAACACCAACAAAAGATTTCTTCACGCTATACGATGCAGAACGGCATCGAACACCAGCATCTCGACTTCCACACATGGCTCGACAATATCACGGAAATCGGAAGTCCGTTGTATCGCGTCTATGAGTCGGATGGCAATACTGGTCTCACACGCCTTTATAGTAGTCATAAGTTAGCACTGAGCAGTCGACTCTCCACGGTGGCTGGTGTCAATGTGATGTGGTTCAACCTCAATAACCAGTGGCTTGTGGAGCCTCGCATCAGTGTGCAGTACAAGACAACCCCGTCGAGCACCCTCTCTATTGCCTATGCCATGAACAGTCGCAAGGAGTCGACAGATACCTACTTCGTAAAAGCTACCAATACATCCTTAGATGAGAATCCCAATAAAGATCTAGGGTTGACCCGCTCACACCATATTTCCGCATCCTTTGCCCAACGTTTAGGAGAGAATGCCATGCTGAAGATTGAACCTTATTGGCAGTGGCTCTTTGATGTGCCCGTAGAGCTAGGAACGGCCTATTCCATTATCAATCACCGCTCGTTCTTCCAGGATCGTGCTCTGGTGAACGAGGGGGCAGGACGTAACTATGGAATTGATCTTACCTTGGAGCGCTATCTGAAAGACGGCTATTATGGTATGCTGACAGGTACGTTGTTCAAGTCTGAATACCGCGACGCACAAGGACAGTGGCATCACTCGCGCCACGATCGCGCCTTCATTGCCAACGTTGTAGGTGGCAAGGAATGGATGGTAGGGAAGACAAAGAAGAACGTGTTCGGCTTCAACGGACGACTCACGTTGATGGGTGGCGACCGCTATACGCCGATGGCAGAAGGCACCACCTACGAGGATATCATGCAATTGCCAGATAAGTCGGTTCCTGATGACGACGGTCCGAACCCCTATAATGCTCAGAAAGGCATGAATGTGGGATATGCCTTCTCAGTGAAATATACCATCAACAAGAAGCACACCTCGCACCACTTTATTCTTGAATACTTGCAGATGCGCACATTCCAGGGTCAGACCTTCGATCTGCGTACCCACGATATTGTCGATCAGTTCACATCACTCACTTTCCCCAATATCGCATATAGGGTAGAGTTCTAAAGAAAATGCGTGCCGGACGATCTTCATCCGGCACGCACTGATTATATATATAACGAGAGAGATAACGATTCCCTAATTCTTTCCCCTCATGTACTTGTTCATTTCCTTCATGTATTTCTCGGTGAGTTCGTTGACGTGCTTCTGTGCTTTTTGTGCTTTCTTGGGCAGAGAGCCACGTACTCTGTAGATCTCATTGAACAGTTTGTTCTGTTCCGTGAGGTATTGCAACATGTCCTTATAGTTCTTACTGTAGACTTGATCCATCACTTCTGTGGGAGGCTGGAGGTCTTTGAACTTCTTGAAAAAGTCCTGATAGAAGTTATCCATCTCCTTGTTCAGTTCGATAATCTGCGCAGAGTACTTGTCAGCGTAGGTACCCAGACGTGCTCTGAAGGCGGGGCCGTCTTTAATGAGCTTCTCCAGCGTTTGATAGATCGGTGCAATCTTCAAAATGTTAGCCCTCATGTTAGTGTTCATTTCTGTGATATGGAACAACATATCGGGTGATAAATTCCTAAACCACTCCATGGTCTTATCGCTATTTTGATACATCATGGCATTCGGATCAATCACATCTGTCACCGTTGACATTTTGGTGTTGCCCTCAAAGTTTTGGGTGTAGACGTCGGGGCGTATGGAAGTGATCATAAATACAGTACCCTTTACCTTGTTTTCTCCTGCATCTTCCCATACGATGGCGTATGCGTCACGTAGTTGCGGGTTCTCGGTATTCTTGACACACATGAGCCACATCTCCTGTTGTGTGGATGTACGCACCATATAGTGATTGTGCGGTCCTCCGTTGGTGTTCTTCACATTGATGCCGAACATCTCTTTGTTGCCTGGTGAGAAGTGTTGCATCTGATAGGATACGGGTTCATCCTTGATAAAGCAATCGCCAATGTCCTCAACAAACAGTATCTTGGTATCAGCCAGAAACTTGACGATCCTGATACTTGATTCCAGTTGGTTGGTATTCGGGTTCTTCTGTACCGAATAGATCTGGTCGGAAGTTTGTCCGAAGTCAATGATAATGCCATTGAGCAGTTCGATGACATGGGTTGGTTGTGCCAATGACTTGTTGTCCTGTTGGGCATATGTTACTATAGCGCTGCATGTGATGAGCAACATGATGAATATCCTTTTCATAACGTAGTTGTTTTTTATTGTTGAGCTGTTTGTTGTAGATTGTTCTTTGAGATCTCGAGTTCGAGTTCCACCCATTTGAGGTAGGCTTCATCGGCTTGTTTCCTTAAGAGGGCCAGTTCCTCAGGGGTGTGCTTATAGTTCTCTGGACGGGTGATGGGAATGTCACTCTCAGTGAGGGTTACCGTCGGTTCCTCGGTGGTAGTCTTCTCTGTGGTGGGTTGCTCGGCAGGAGTGATTTCCTGGGCCAGCAGGTTGTCTGCTGTAACCGGTTTGTACGGCTGCTTAGCTGACTTGACAGGAACAAGATTCTCTTTCTGCTTGATCACCTGATGGGGCGATGCTGTCTGAGGTTCACTCATCTGGACCTCGCTCTTCTGAGGTTCGCTATCCAGAGACTCTTTCGGCTGTTCCACTTTTACTGCGACTGTCGTTCCCTTGTCCACCTCTGTTGTGTCCTTCGGTGGCGTGAGGATGATGGCGATGACACCG
>JBGUJY010000083.1:0-3552 GCA_045114185.1 Prevotella sp.
ATTTCTTCATGACTTATTTGAATGAGTCTGTCGTATATCCAAGTTTTTCCATTTCGAGTGAAGCCCAGATGAACGGGCCAACACCTTTGGCATCGTTGTCGCGGATTGGTTCATCGAGATAGTAGGCGAATGAACCATCTCTACGAGTGTTCTCTTTTACAGAGCCCTTTGGATTAACTTTCTTCATGGCTGCAATAACTTCCGGTGTAGCTGCCGGACCGAGACCAGCAACAGAACAGCAGTTGGTCAGAGAAATAGTCTTGTCGGCATTCACGCGGATAAAGTTCTGAATGATTCCTTTATATGCCTTTATACCAGCATCGAGGTATTTCTTTCCAAGGTAACCCTTGTTGGCTGCTTTCAACAGACCATAGGCAAACATGGCGGAAGCCGTTGACTCAAGATAGTTGCCTTCGCGGTTTGGAGAATCCATAACCTGATACCATACACCGGTTTTCTTATCCTGCCACTTGATGACTGCATCGAGATCCTTCTGCAGCAACTCAATGACTTCGTTCCGACGGGCATAGTCCTCTGGCATAGCATCGAGAACCTCAATGAGTGCCATAGTAAACCACCCCTGAGCACGTCCCCAGCAGTGCTGTGACAGACCTGTCTCATTGTCGCTCCAGAAGGCCTTGCGGGTCTCATCGTATGCATGACGGTTCAGGCCAGTCTTAGGGTCTAATGTACGCTCGTAGGTGATTTTCAGCTGGTTTACAGCATCGTCATAGATCTTATTAGCATCCTTTGACTTATAAAGATTGGCTGCAGTCAGACATCGGAAGGGCAGTCCCATGAATATACCATCAAGCCATACCTGGTAAGCATAGATGGCTTTGTGCCAGAATACCTTGTCGGCAATCGTGCGAGGCTGTTTCTGCAACTGCTTCATCATAGTCTGGATGGCCTTGAGGTTCTTGGTCTCGGGGTAGAGGTTATACATTCGTGTTACAAAATGTCCGGTACGGATATTGTCAAGGTTATAATCCAGGATGTCGTAGCCTCGGATGTCGCCTTTGGCATTGATCATGGTGTCGGTATATTCCTGACAATACTTACGGATTTCCTCGCCACCATATTTAATATACGTGTCAAGCATACCCTCGAGTTCGATACCCATGACATAGCTCCATTTTGGCTTAGTCGAGAAATCCAGCAGATAGCTCTTTGGCACACGCTGCATCTCAGAGTAGGTGAGCCACTCGCTGTAGTGCTTGTAAGGAGCCTCTCGGAGTACGAGCTGACCATTGATGAAAAGATTCTCGTAAGTGATGTTCTCTGCCTTGCCTATCTGATGCACAGGCTTCTTGGTTACACCGTCGAACTTACAGTTGCGGACAGTTATGTTGTTTACGGTGTAAGAGAGAGAGTCGGCCTCGTAGCCAACGATCATAACGCCATACTTAGACTTCTTACAGGTGACATTCGCCATCAGCACGTCGCGTACGATAGGATAGTATCCGCGACAGCAAACCTCCTTTGGCTCGTAGTCGGTGTTGATCTTCAGCACTGCCTCATCACACTGACCTACGGTAACGTTACGCATGTTGATGTTCTCGATGATACCACCACGGCAAGAGTTGGTCTTTATGCGAAGCACACGCTCCAGCTCAGGAGAGTCCATCACACAATCGTGAGCATATACGTTCTGGCAACCGCCGGAGATCTCAGAACCAACTACCACACCACCATGTCCGTTCTTCATCACACAGTTGCGGATGATGATGTTCTTCGAAGGCATATTTCTTTCGCGTCCATCACGGTTACGTCCACTCTTTATGGCGATACAGTCATCACCGGTATCGAAATAACAGTCCTCAATAAGCACTCTGTCGCAGCACTCTGGGTCGCAGCCGTCACCGTTAGGACCATCGTTGATCATCTTCACGCGACGAACTGTGATGTCGGTAGAGTGGAGTGGGTGGATAACCCAGAAGGGAGAACGCAGCAGGGTGATGTCTTCAAGGAGGATACCCTCGCACTTGTTGAAGCTAACGAGCTGAGGACGAAGACCGTCTTTTGGTCCGAACACACGTTCTGGTGAGCGCTCACCTTTCTCATTATACATTGGGATGCCGTCTTCGCCGTTCTTCAGCAGACGGGGACGAGATTCAATCCTCTGGCTTATCATTCCCTCCTTCCAACCGAAGCGGGGATTACCGTTCCAGGGCCACCAGGCTTCATTGCTTCCACCGCCGTCGATGGTTCCCTTACCTGTGATGGCAATATCCTTTGCACCGAAGGCATATACACATGGTGAGAGATTGAAACACTCAAGCCCCTCCCATGAGGTCTCTACAATGGGGTAGAGTTCTGGCTGGAAGGCAAACTCCAGCACAGCACCCTCCTGAACTTCGAGGTTTACACCGCTCTTCAGGGTGATGGCACCAGTGAGGAATTTCTGTCCTGCAGGAACGATAACCTTTCCGCCGCCTTTCTTAGAACAAAGGTCGATAGCTTTCTGGATAGCTTTTTGATTCTTGGCAGCAGGAGCATCTACTTTAGCACCATACTTGGTGATTACATACTCCTTGTCTGCAAACTTAGGAACTCGGATGCTCTGCTCAATCTGCTTGTACTGAGCCTCATCCCAAACTTTCGCTGCTGCAAGTGTGGGAACGAGCAGTGACAGCATCAGTAGTTGAATTAATCTCTTCATGTTATGTTTTAAGTAAATTTTGTTAGCTTGTAGTTTACAAATCCGGATGCAAATTTACGAAGAAATCGTGATTCTACACCATATTATTAATTAAATAATAACGTAAACGTTATCAAAAAAGGTTGGCAACAATTGCTGCCAACCTCTTATAGTAAAATGATTTTTATCGTTTATCAGATTTCCCATCCGATAGCAGAAGCGCCGAGTACAGCTGCAGAAGCACCGTCGAGGCCGCTAACCAGGAACTGAGCCTTACCCTTGAAGATCTTCAGCACGTGAGCATCGTAAGCCTCACGGATAGGTTTCATGATCAACTCGCCTGCCTTAACCATTCCTCCGAAGAAGATGAATGCCTCAGGACTGCTGAATGCTGCGAAGTCGGCACAAGCCTCACCAAGCATCTTGCCAGTGAACTCGTAGATCTCCTTTGCAAGCTCGTCACCCTTGCCGGCAGCGATGGATACATCGAGAGAGGTAATCTTCTCTGGGTCCATATCACGGAGGATACTTGGACGGTCGGTCTTTGTAAGCAACTCACGAGCTGTACGAGCAACACCAGTAGCAGAGCAATATGCCTCAAGACAACCTGTACGGCCACATCCGCAGCTACGGCCTTCAGCACCACGAACCATCGTTACGTGTCCGAGCTCTCCGGCAAATCCGTCATGTCCATAGAGAAGCTGACCGTTTACCACGATACCTGATCCGACACCTGTTCCGAGAGTGATGACGATGAAGTTCTTCATGCCACGTGCAACACCATACACCATCTCTCCGATAGCAGCGGCGTTAGCATCGTTGGTAAGGGCTACAGGGATGTTGTTAAGACGCTCGCTGAATAATTTTGCGAGGGGCACAACGCCATTATGAGCCCAAGGGAGGTTGGGAGC
>JBGUJY010000084.1:0-88179 GCA_045114185.1 Prevotella sp.
CGTTCGGAAGGATTTGAGCAAACTCAATCCTTCTCTCACTTAATCACGACCTTTTTACCTCTATAGACATAGATGCCGGGCATTGTGGGTTTACCGTTCTGGCGAACACCGTTGAGTGAGTACCAGCCGTCAGCCTTATCCGTAGAATCCGTGCAATTGGCGGTCTTGATACCTGTCTCCACATTGCGGAAGTTCTGGGCGATCAGTGCCTCCACCAACTGGAGTCCTTTCACATCGTAGGTTTCAGCACCGGTGCAACTCTTTGACTGATCTACTCCGGCAAAGTCCATGAACACGATACCTGTTGAAGCAGTGTGCGTGGGTTCTGACAAGTAGTCGAGCACCAGCTGGTGGGCATATACTGCATTCTCGCGGTAGCCGTCGGAGAGGGCTGTCATTGTGTTGCCTGCCGTGTAGTTCATTACCCATGCCGGCTGTTCTCCGCTCATGTCGCGTGCCATAGCTGCATCGAGCATCAGGCGGATCACTTTCTCCTTCCCCATGCGATCGGAACCTGGATTGTAGTAGTCCTGCATCCACAGCGGACAACTCTCTCCATTGCTACCAGTGATGGTGCCGCCCTGCTGGTTGAAGAAGCTCTTGTCTGATGACCAACCAGTAACGAAGCCTCCCAGGGGCACGTCGGCATACTTATTGCGTGAGAGCAGCAGGATCTTACCGCGCATCTCGCCAACTGTCAGTGTCGGTTTGAACTCCACAAAGCAGTCGCGCAGTTCTTCACTATGAATCAGTGGCTCGAACATCGGTGCCCATTCAGCTACTTCCGGCTCACCTGTAGTCGTGTCGATCTTTGTGGCCACGATAGCGAACTCGCTTGGTGATGCTGCCAGCAGGTCGCGCAACTTGGCAAAGAAATCAGCTACCAGCAGATCCATTCCTGTGATGCCGTGCATGCAGCGCAACACATCGCCATCTTTCTGCGGACGGATATCGAACACGCGTACGCCTACGTTCCACTGCTCCTCTATGGTGAGGTCCTGACCACGGGCACACATATCGCCAACGGTATATCCACCCATGTCTATCGCTGCTAATCCGCTCCATCCTTCTGCCGTGGCAGCATCGTGAGTGCCAGGCAGCGACAGGTCGGCTACTAATCTGTTGTCATCTAATCTCTCCATCCAGTTGTTCTGTGCCTGGATATTCAAAGCACCGCTTAGAAGGAATGCGGCCACCATCATCATAATCTTTTTCATTGTTCTTATTTTTTTATTGTTTAATTTGTTTTCTGGGTGCAAGGACGGTGCGAGCCGAGTGCAATCGAATTCATTCGAATTGCCGAGGCGATGCCCGTTCTCGCGATGTGTTGTAAACACAGCGCAAAGTTATGACGATTCTGAATAGTTGCCATGAAATTTCGTGTTTTTCGTTCTCAGTTGTTACGACTGTGAATTAGAATTGCGACAGACTGGAGTCACACCCTTCCAATCTGTCGCAATTCCCGTGTTTTCTCTCTGTTTTTTACTAAAACCGCACCGACTCATTACGAGCCAGTGCAGATAGTTAATTGATAGTTATAAGGCTGGTTACGGGGTGAAACTAGGCTGATAACGAGGTGTTAGAAGGCTAGTTGGAGCACGAAAGTAGGCTTGTAGGGAGAGTGAATTATAGACCCCACCCCTGGCCCCTCCCCTGCGATGGGAGGGGAATAAAGTGAGAGATAAGGAGGGGGGGAGGAGGGAAGGAAGGGAGGCACTTTTTATAACTTTATAGAATATATATTTATAAGTCTCGTGTGCGAAAATATATAATGTTTATAATATTGCTTCCCTTGCTTCCCTCCTTCCCCCCAAGAATCAGAATGGTCGGCTATCTAATTCTGCCACTTCTCTCTTTCTATTTTCTTGTATATCAACATATTGCAGTTCACATACATGATACTTGTTAAAGCCATTCGACTTTCTTATCGAATACCCCAACTTATTCATAATCCTCCCTATTTTAACAGTTGATAACGGTTTTTTTGATACCTCCATTGATCTTTTCCAATATCCTCTACATTCCCCAGAGATTATAGTCAACATCGTAGCCGGCAAGGAGGAACCAGTTGGTTAGCTGTTGCTCGTAGCTGCGCAGGAGGTAGAGGGGTGCTTGGACACGACTTTCGAGGGTTGTCTGGGATGTGGGTTTGGCGGAAAGGTCTATGCCCGTGGTGATGTAGGAATAGGCCTGTAACAAGTCGAGTGCAGTGATGCCCGCATCGTTGCACATCTCTTCAAGGTCGTCGGTTGTGAGGTCAACCTTGGCCAGATAGTCGGAGATGTTGGGTATGAGGTCGAACATAGTATAGTTCTCGGGCAGTTTTTGTTGACCGCGCGACAGTTCTCCTTTGATAATCTTTTGAAAGTCGATGCCCAAGCTTTCGAGGGTTTTGATGACTTTCATCAGGTTGAGATCCTTCACGATGTCGTGGAAGTAGCGGTTCTGTTCGCCCTCGTAGTAGAGTACCGGCCAGTACTGGATGGCAGCGAAGGTTTGTATGGCCCAAACGATGCCAGCCTGCTGGTGGTTGAGTTTGAAGATGGCAGTGCAGGTCTGCAGGGATGTCTTGCCCGGCACGATGCTGGGTGTGAATCCCTTATCGGTCATCCAAGGGATGATGCCGCGACCGCTCTGGATGGGTACGTAGTTGTCATGGCGACTATGGGCGAGGTAGTAGTTCTTGGTGACATCAGGTTCCCAGTTATTGGTAATGCTGATATCCTTCAACTTATCCATGAACTTTTTGGCGGCATCGCTCTTAGCATTCATGAATCCTGGCTGTAGCACATGACTGATGGAGTCCATGGAGGTGACACCGATGGCAGACACCACACTCTTGTCTTTGGCCTTGAAGTATTCCAGGGCTTTCGATGCCATGGGTTCTTTGAAGATGACATCGTAGGGGATGCCCAGATGATAGTTCTCGTTCACGGAGATGATCATCAGTACCACGTCGGCCACATCCTCACACCTGTCGCGCTCCACATAGATGCGGAAGATTTTCTCGAGGTCGAGCGCACCGCCACCTGAGAAGGTCTTGTCGAAGCGTATGTCCTTGTACTTTGCCTCGGTATCGGTGAGCTTAGCGGCATACATGCTTTCTGTGCCACCTTGCGAGTAGCCGATGTTGAAGAGGTACTTGCCTTGGGGGATATCCCTGTCGTTGAACAGCTGACGGGCGGCCAGCAAACCGTCGAGGCTGTTGCGCCCATTGGTGTCGCCGCAGATATAGCTTACATCATGGTCGATGGATGAGCCATAGCCGATGTAGTCGCTGGCCACAACGATATAGTTGGGCTTGAGCGGATTCGATAGCATGGCACTGACGGCCTCCAAACCCTTGCCGCCTACGGAGAGGGCTTCGTTGGGTGAGCCGAGGGTATAGTGGTTGTAGAGGATGATGCCGTCACAAGGTACGGTGCCATCGAGGATGTCTGACGGGATCATGATGACACCGCTGATGGTGACTGCCTTGCCGTCGGCATCGGTAGAGGGATATTCGTAGATGATATGTCTTACGTCGCGTGATCCAAACGAAAAGTCACCGCCGAGTTTTGCCTTCACTGTAGTGTCGTGCTCGGAGAGGATATTGTATGTGGCTTGTGCGCTACTGCTGAGCACGATGGCAACGAGTGCCACGAAAATAAATACTACCTTTTTCATATCGTTAGGTCTTATTTGATGATTTTTTCTCCGTTCGTGATAATAATGCCTTTGTAGGATTTGCTGACACGCTGACCGTTCAGGTTGTAGATGGAATGATCGGCTGTAGAACTTCTCTTTTCATCCTGCAAAGCGTGGATGCCAGTTGACTTGTCAGATAACACCTTAAAGGTGGCTGCAACGGGGTAGTGGTCGCCCAGCGGTTTACCGTCGTACTGATAGCCTTCCCTGTCGATGGAGAAGGCAACGGGCTGGATCTGTGTGCCTAAGGCGGGGTTGATATAGAGAATCTTGTCGAGTGTCTCGTCGCCTGCTGTCGTCTCTGTACGCTTCTCGGTAGGATAGACGCCTTTTTGCCGCATCTCTACCCATACATCGGATACGGTGGCGCGACCCGATTCGTTGATGGCATCAATGAACTGGGTCTTTACGTCGTCCCGACCATAGAGACTGTTCAGGTCGCCAGTGATGATGATGGGTCGTGAGTCGAGGTTCTGCAACACCTCGTCCTTCAGCTGTAACCACTGCGCCATGCGTGCCTCGGTATCCTCGGCATCCTTCTCCTCGATCTCGTCTTCTGTGAGGGTGGCATCCATGTGCATGTTGTAAACCACGATGCCATCGCCACTGCGCAGTGTCACGTCATAACGGCGGAAGCCCTTGGTGACGATCTCGTCGTTGGCATGACTGAACTTGCCGAAGTTCTTCTGCCAGGCCGTGCGTCCCACTGGCGTTACGGTGAGGTCGTTTTTCCAGCAAGCCATCAGACCGTCGCAAGTGAAGCGGTGGTTCTGCAAGTGCAGGAAGTCGATAGAACGGTCTTCCACGCCGATGTCGCCGCTCCACTCATCAAAGAGGTAATCATCTTCGAGCAGCACGATGAGCACATCGTGATAGTTGAAGTCTTCCTGCATCATCACAAGGTCGTAGCTTTTCCCCTGCAGGTATTTGCCAATACGCGCCGTGCCTGCGCTGCCAGGACCGTCGGTATTCAGGTTCACAACTAACAGTTTCTGTGGCAGTCCGTCCACGTTGAGTGTAGCGATGGAGAACTGCTCATCCTGATCTTGTCCATAAATAGTTAGGTTGCCGCAGAAGGTAAGGATGGCGGCCAGCATCCATAGAAGTCGTTGCTTCATAACTTGATAATGGTTAATTGTAGTTTTATTGATTCTGATTACAAAGGTACGAAGAAATAGATGATATAACGAAAAAAAAGAAACAGTTTCTTTTGTCCTTCTCTCGATTTTTAGTAAATTTGCCCCAAATTTGAGAGGATAACCAAGAAATTGGGGAAAAAAGAATGAAAAAGGGTCTTTGGATAGTGGTTATTTCATGTGTAGGCATGATGCTATGGACAGCGGGCTGCACCGACAAAAAGCCTGTGCCCATGGTAGATAGTATCTTGGTGGATTCCCTGGCAGACACGTTGGCCATGGACACACTGGAGGAACTGATTTCTGAACAACCTATCCCTAAGGCGGCCGATGAGCTCTTCGATGATTTCTTCTTCAATTTCGCTAGTAACAGAAAGTTCCAGATGAGTCGTATCCAGTTCCCGCTGATGGGCGAGGGACAGAAGCCTATTGCCCGCAGCAAGAAGGAATGGAAGATGGAACGTTTCTATTTCCCGCAGAATTTCTACACGCAGATCCTGGATTCGAAGAAGGATTTGAAGCTGTCGAAGGATACAAGCATCAACCATGTGGCTGTTGAAAAGATTTTCCTGGACGAAAAGACGGTGATGAGCTATCATTTCGACCGCATTAACGGACAGTGGATGCTAACATCGGTTAAGCAGAATGACATCGATGTGAACGGGAATGCCTCGTTCCTGAACTTCTACCAGCATTTTGCCACCGACAGCGCTTTCCAGATGGCAAGCCTGAACGAAACCATGGACTTCAAGGGTCCTGATCCTGATGATGACTCGAAAGAGATGCACGAGGAGATTACACCCGATCAGTGGGAAGAGGTGTCGCCAGGCGAGTTGCCATCGGGTACCTTATATAATGTAATATATGGTGAGAACCTGACGAAGGGTAGTCAGAAGATCCTGCTGTTACGTGGTATCTCCAACGGACAGGAACTGGAGATGACCTTCAAGAAGATCGGTAACGGCTGGAAGCTGGTCAAGTTGGTGGAATAAACAGGACTGCATGAAAGACTTACGCAACTATAGCTTGAAACCCCATAACACCTTCGGCATGGAAGCGAAGGCGAGTCGTTTCATGGAGTATGCCAACGTAGCGGATGCGCAGGCGATTGCCGCTGTGTTGCGAACAGAACAGATTCCTTATCTTATAATCGGAAGCGGGAGTAACCTGCTGCTGACGAATGATTTCGAGGGTATCGTGGTGCATTCTACCATCAAGGGGATCAAAAAGTTGCCGTGCGAGGATGGTTCCACGCTGATACGTTGCGGCAGTGGTGAGTTGTGGGATGATGTGGTAGCCTGGTGCGTAGGAGAGGGGTTCGGTCATCTGGTGAACTTATCACTGATACCTGGTGAGGTAGGTGCCTCCGTGGTGCAGAACATCGGGGCGTATGGCTCTGAAGTGAGCGAGTTCGTAGCATCAATAGAGGCTGTGGAGATTGCCACAGGGGAGGTGGTGACAATTGCCCCTGATGATTGCGACTATGGTTATCGGAAGAGTAAGTTCAAGACCGTTTGGAAGAACAAATACCTGATTACGGCCGTGGAATACCGCTTGTTGCCTTCCACGGAACTGAATGTGGAATATGGTAATATCCGCACGGAACTGGAGCGGAAGGGGATTACCCGTCCTACGGCTGATGATCTGCGCCAGACGATTATCGCCATCCGACAAGCCAAACTGCCTGATCCTGCCATCGAAGGGAATGCGGGCAGCTTCTTCATGAATCCTATCGTGCCGCGTGAGAAATACGAGGAACTGGCTGCCATCTACGAGGGAATGCCTCATTATGATATCGATGATGACCATGTGAAGATTCCTGCAGGATGGATGATTGAGCAATGTGGATGGAAAGGAAAATCATTAGGTAATGCTGGTGTACACGCTAAGCAGGCCTTGGTACTGGTAAACCGCGGCGGTGCAACAGGTGAAGAGGTAGTGAAGCTCTGCGAGGCCATCCAACATGATGTGAAGGAGAAGTTCGGAATCAATATTTACCCTGAAGTAAATATCATATAAGCATGAAATTGATATTTTTGGGAACGGGAACATCTGTAGGCGTACCTGCCATTGGCTGTACGTGCAAGGTGTGTCAGAGTCAGGATCCACACGATAAGCGTTTGCGTGCTTCGGCACTGGTGGAGACTGAGCAGACACGCATCCTGATTGATCCGGGACCCGACTTCCGTCAGCAGATGCTGGGACAGTCGTTCAGGAAGATCGACGCCGTGCTTGCCACCCATATCCATTACGACCATGTGGGCGGATTGGATGATATACGACCGTTCTGTCAGTTCGGTGAAGTGAACGTGTATGCTGATGAGAGGACTTCACGCGGACTCATGAGCACGGTTCCTTATTGCTTTGCCGAGAACAGGTATCCGGGTGCGCCCAAGATCAATCTCCATACCTTACAATACCACCAACCGATTCAGGTGAACGAACTGGAAGTGATACCTTTCTGCGTGTATCACGGGAAACTGCCCATCACGGGGTTCCGTATTGGGAACCTGGTATATATCACGGATATGAAGACCATAGATGACAGTGAGCTGCCGTTCGTGATGAACGCAGACACCTTGGTGGTGAATGCCCTGCGATTCTTCCCCAGTCATCACTCGCATCAGGATGTGGACGATGCCGTGGCCTTTGCTCGCAGGGTAGGGGCAAAGAAAACATTCTTGACACATATGTGCCATGATGTGGGATTACACGAGGAAGTGAACCGACAACTGCCGTCCGATATCCAATTGGCATACGACGGACAGGTGGTGGAGGTATAGAACTATTTCTTGAACTTACGATAGAGCTTCCAAACTAGAAGCAGACCGTCGAACACTCCCGCACTGGTAGTCATCAAACCTTGCATGCTCATCTTCTTACCCCTCCGCGTGGTCAATGCCGTAGGCTTGGCAAACAACTGTTTGCGTAGCTTGTTGATCTGATGGTTATCCTTACGGATTTCCTTCAGCAACTGCAACTTACGTTCCTCAATCGACCGCAAGGTGGTGTAGGTGGGCGTGTTCTCGTTCTCTATCATACATCCGTTATTTTTCCATTAACAGACTAGCCAGGAAGCGCACCAACGGCTTCTCTACCCATGACTTTCTGAAAGCCAGGAACAACAAGAATACCAAGATGTAGAATGCCGCCACAATCAGGAACGCGGCAGGATACCCCAAGTGGGGAGCCATGGCGTAGGCGGCAGCAAACGACAGATAGATGAAGATGATCAGGATGATGAGGAAGGTGACGGCAGCAATGGCCAGTGCCGTGATCAGACGCACCACCTTCTCAATAACGTCAAGCCGCAGATACTCGTTCTGCAGTCCGACATAATGCCTGATTACCTCAACCAGCTGTCCGATGGTCTCGATATTCTTGTCGCTCGAAAACATGTGCCTGCTTATTCTGCGATGTCAGCAGCCGCGTCCTTGATGTCATCAGCGAGGTCAACGATCTCCTTGCGGCTCAGGTTGATATTATGCTTTTTGCAGAAGTCATCAATGGCATCTGTAATCCTTTCACGTGTGTCGGAACCCTTCTCGGGGGCAGCCAACAGTCCAAGAGCAGCACCTGCGATGGCACCACTGAGGAATGCACCAATAAAACTGATTGTTTTCATACGCTTATTTTTTAATTGTTGTTATATTCTAAATCATTCGCAAATATAAGCATTCTTTTGCATTCTACCGCAAAAAATACACTCATTTTTTGTTAAAATCTATGTATTTATGTCATTTAACAAACTTTATGCAGGTTTTTTCCTTGATTTTGCGCGAATTTGTGTAACTTCGCACAATCAATTATAATTCGTAAATAACTAAGTTCAATATTAAACAACAAAGAGAAAGTTATGAAAAAGTACATGTTTGTTTGCGCAGGCTTAGCTGTTGCATTGGCTTTTACAAGTTGTAAATCTTCTGAGAGTGCCTATCGTAAGGCTTATGACAAGGCTAAGGCTCAGGAAGAGGCCAATCTGGCCAACAACAATTACGGTAGCGAGGAAACTCCTGTCGTAGCTCCGGTACAGACCCGTCCTTCAACTGAGACGGTAGTCGTAGATAATGTTGACAATGTGTCTGTCCGCCCCGAGAAGCTTCAGGTGGTTGACGGTGCCGGTCTGAAGAGCTTCAGCGTGGTTGTAGGCTCCTTCTCTGTAAAGGCAAATGCCGTAGGTCTGGCTCAGCGTCTGCGTAATGCCGGCTATCCTGCACAGGTTGCTTTCAACAGCAGTAACAATATGTATCGTGTGGTGGCTACCACTTTCGACGATAAGGCAAGTGCCGTGCGCAGCCGCAATGATTTCCGTGCAGGCGAGTATGCTGATGCATGGCTGCTGTTTAACCAGCAGTAATCAGCTGTGGCACGCATTCTCTCAATAGATTACGGAAAGAAACGTACAGGTATAGCAGTCACCGACCCATTGCAGATTATTGCCAATGGGTTGGCGACTGTTTCTACTTCTGAGCTGTTCGACTACCTGAAAGATTATCTCTCACACGAGCAGGTGGAGAGGATCATTATCGGTCGACCGCTGCAGACCAACGGTCAGCCGAGTGAGAACCTGCAGAGGGTGGAGCAGTTTGTGAACAGATGGCGGAAAGAGATGCCTGACGTTCCCGTGGAATATGTGGACGAGCGGTTCACCTCCGTTCTGGCCCATCAGGCCATGATCGATGGCGGACTCCGCAAGAAGGCGCGACAGGATAAGGCGTTGGTTGATAAGATCAGTGCCACCATCATGCTGGAGGATTATCTTAGACGTCGCGTGCCTTAATGAATAATTCATAATTGAATACGCAGTTAATTTTTAATTTACGAAGTGATTCTACCTATTTATATATATGGACAGCCTGTACTCCGCAAGGAGTCGGTGGATATTCCCAAGGATTATCCGAATCTTGATGAATTGGTGACCAATATGTTCGAGACGCTGACAGCCAGTGAGGGCGTGGGATTGGCGGCTCCGCAGATCGGTCTTAACATCAGGGTGACTGTCATCGACCTGGATGTACTCTCTGAGGACTTGCCCGAATATAAGGATTTCAAGAAGGTGTACATCAATCCGCATATCCTTGAGTTTGACGATAGTGAGACGGAGACGATGGAAGAAGGCTGTCTGTCGCTCCCTGGCATCCATGAGAGCGTGACTCGCCCCACACGCATCCGTGTGAAATACGAGGATGCGGAACGCAACGAGCACGAGGAGTGGGTTGACGGCTATCTGGCACGTGTGATGCAGCACGAGTTCGACCATCTGGATGCTCATATGTTCATCGACAGGGTATCACCCTTACGCCGTCAGCTGATCAAGAACAAGCTTAAGGCACTCACACTGGGTAAGTATCATTGCTCTTACCGCACCAAGCCTGTAAGAAGGTGATGCCCTAAAACAATTGAATTTTAATGGTTAAGGTGTGAGAGGTTTCAGGAAGACAGCAAGGAACAGGAAAAGGTGTCTGGGTAGTGGAGGACTCCGCTATCTGTTGTCGTCTGTTGCTGTCTTCGTCTTTTTTCTGTTCCCCCTTACCACTCATGCCCAATACAATATCGATCGTGTGTTGAATGCAGGTCGTGGAGCACTCTACTATGAAGACTATGTGCTCTCCATGCAGTATTTCAACCAGGTAATCACCGCCAAGCCTTATCTTTATGAGCCGTGGTTCTACCGTGCTGTGGCCAAATACCATCTGGATGATTTCCAGGGGGCGGAGGCGGATTGCAGTGAGGCCATCAACCTGAATCCTTATATTTCTGGTATCTACGACTTACGTGGCGTTTGCCGTATCCGGATGAAGAAATATAGGGAGGCTGCTGCGGATTATGATATGGCTATCCTGCATGATCCAACCAGTCAGGGACTTTGGTTCAACCGCGCTCTTTGTCGTATCCAGGATAAGGACTACGACAAGGCGAACTTTGAACTCGACTCGATGATGAACCGTTGGAAGACCAACGCGAAGGTGTACCAGCTGAAGGCAGAAGTGTGCATGCAGCAGAAAGACACGGTGAAGGCTTCCACCTTCCTTGATAAGTCGTTGGAACTGGATCCCTACGACGGTGAGGCATGGACGGTGCGGGCCATGATCAGTCTGAGCAGGAGGAAATGGAAGGATGCGGATGAGCAGCTGGGCAAGGCGATTCATCTGAAGCCGTCGGCAGTGGGGAACTATGTAAACCGTGCCTTGGCGCGATACAATATCAATAACCTACGGGGTGCCATGGCGGATTATGACAAGGCGCTCGAGCTGGATCCCAACAACTTCTTGGCACATTATAACCGTGGTCAGTTGCGTGTGCAGGTGGGTGATGACAACCGCGCCATCGATGATTTCGACTTTATCATCAAGATGGAGCCGAACAATATCATGGCTATCTTCAACCGCGCCTTGTTGCTCGACAGGACAGGTGATCTGCAAGGGGCCATACGTGACTATACCCGCGTGATCGATGAGTTCCCGAACTTCTGGACGGGTTTGCAATATCGCGCGAACTGTTACCGTCGTTTGGGTATGACTGCCAAGGCGGAACTGGATGAGTTCCGCATTCTCAAGGCGCAGATGGACAAGCACTTGGGTATTCAGCCACGCTGGAGCAAGAGTAAGCAGAAGGAGGTGCGCAAGCAGAGCGACATCGACATGAACAAATATAACCAGCTGGTGGAGGCCGACGAAAACGAGGTGGAGCATGAATATGCCAGTGCTTATCGCGGAAAGGTGCAGAACAGGAAGGTGGATGATGACTTTATGCCGATGTATGTGCTCTCGTATCGACGCTATTCGGGTAGCGTGAACTCGTTCACGGCCTTCGATAATGATGTGGAGCAATTCAACAATACCACCAAACCCATTCATCCGATCTATATCTGCACCCATGACAAGGCCCTCACACAGGAAGAGACACAGTCGTTCTTTGCTTTGATAGATACATTGTCTGAACGCATCAATCGCATCAGTAACTGGGAAAAGGAACGTCCACTGCTCATCCAGCGTGCCGTGGCCTATACCGTGGTGCAGAACTTCGATGAGGCGATCAACGACCTGACCGCTTATCTCCAGACCGATAGTACCTCGTCTGTTGCTTATTGGCAACGGGCTGTGTGCCAGGCGCTGATGAATGAGGTGTCGCAGTCGCAGGGCATGGAGGCGAACTTGAAGACCGCCCGTACCTTGTCGGATTTCGAAGAGGCCATCCAAAGGAATCCGCAGAATGCATTCCTCTATTACGACCGTGGTAACATCTATGCTTCACGCCAGGATTACCAGCGTGCGTTGGATGACTACACCAAGGCCATTACCTTGGAGCCGAACCTGGCTGAGGCGTATTATAATCGAGGACTGGCTCGCATACGTTGTGGAAAGAGGAAGGAGGGTATCGACGACCTGAGTAAGGCTGGCGAACGAGGACTCTATGATGCGTATAGCGTGATCAAGCAGTATAGGGAGAAGGAATGAAAACAAAGTAACTTTGGCTTCGCCGAACTTACTTCCGTTAACTACGTTTTCCTCTGTTACGACTCGGCCAAACGTGCAAGCACGATGGCTCTTGCTGCTCCATCGGTTCGGGAAAAAACCAAATAGATTTGGACCTACGGTCTTATTTTGCAGCAACCCACCAAATGAAATGCAAGCATTTCTTTGTTTTGCTGCTTCAAAATTTGGTTTTTCGCTCACTTAATCGTAACTTTGCAGGCAAATTTTTAATTTACAATAAAAAAGATGATTAACATTACATTTCCAGACGGCTCTGTTCGCTCGTATGAGCAGGGCGTGACAGGACTCGAAATTGCCGAGAGCATCTCTCCTGCCTTGGCACGTAGCGTGGTTAGCTGCGGTGTGAATGGGGAGACAGTGGAGTTGAACCGTCCTATCATGGAGGATGCTACCTTTGCCCTCTACAAATGGGAGGATGAGGAAGGTAAGCACACCTTCTGGCACACCAGCGCTCACTTGCTGGCTGAGGCCCTGAAGGAGCTCTATCCGGGCATCCAGTTCGGATTCGGTCCGGCCATCGAGAACGGTTTCTTCTATGATGTGCTGCTGCCCAATGGCGAGCAGATCAGGGAAGGTGACTTCGCAAAGATTGAAAACAAGATGAAGGAACTGGCTGGCAAGAAAGAGCCTGTGGTTCGCCGTGAGGTGGCCAAGGCTGACGCTCTGAAGGAGTTTGCCGCTGACGGTCAGACCTACAAGTGCGAACATATCGATCAGGACCTGGAAGATGGTACGATCACTACTTATACACAGGGTAACTTCACCGACCTCTGTCGCGGTCCGCACCTCGTGAACACAGGCGAGATCAAGGCCGTGAAGCTGACCAGCGTGGCTGGTGCCTTCTGGCGTGGTGATGCTACTCGTGAGCAGATGCAGCGTCTGTATGGTATCTCCTTCCCCAAGAAGAAGATGCTGGATGAGTATCTCGTGATGCTCGAGGAGGCTAAGAAGCGCGACCACCGTAAGATAGGTAAGGAGATGGAATTGTTCATGTTCTCCGAGAAGGTGGGTAAAGGTCTGCCCATCTGGCTACCGAAGGGTACAGAGCTGCGCCTCCGCTTGCAGGATCATCTGCGTAAGGTACAGAAGCGTTTCGGTTATCAGGAGGTAATCACGCCGCATATCGGTAGCAAGAACCTTTATATCACTTCCGGACACTATGCTCACTATGGTAAGGACTCATTCCGTCCGATTACCACTCCAGAGGAGGGTGAGGAGTATATGCTGAAGCCGATGAACTGTCCGCACCACTGCGAGATCTTCGCTTCCAAGCCGCGTTCATATCGTGACCTGCCACTCCGACTGGCTGAGTTTGGTACAGTATATCGCTATGAGCAGAGCGGTGAGCTGCACGGACTGACACGTGTGCGTTCGTTTACTCAGGATGATGCCCACCTGTTCTGCCGTCCCGACCAGGTGAAGCAAGAGTTCCTGAACGTGATGGATATCATCAATATTGTGCTTACTGCCTTCGGTTTCAACTTCGAGGCTCAGATTTCGTTGCGTGATCCTAACGACCATGATAAGTATGTGGGTACCGATGAGGACTGGGCATTGGCCGAGAAAGCCATTGTGGAAGCCTGCGAAGAGAAGGGGCTGCCGGCCAAGGTGGAATATGGCGAGGCTGCCTTCTATGGTCCGAAGCTCGATTTCATGATCAAGGACGCCATTGGTCGTCGTTGGCAGTTGGGTACTATCCAGGTTGACTACAACCTGCCGAAGCGTTTCGAACTGGAATATACGGATGAGGATAATACCAAGAAGACTCCTGTGATGATCCACCGTGCACCGTTCGGATCCATGGAGCGTTTCACTGCCGTGCTCATCGAGCATACCAGCGGTCACTTCCCCCTCTGGCTCACACCTGATCAGGTGGCTATCCTGCCGCTGTCTGAGAAGTACAATGACTATGCCAAGGAGGTTGCGAAGAAGTTTGATGCTCAGGGCGTTCGCGCCACACTCGACCTGCGTAATGAGAAACTGGGTAGGAAGATTCGCGACAATGAGATGAAGCGCGTTCCCTACATGGTGATCGTGGGTGAGAAGGAACAGCAGGACGGTACCGTAGCCGTTCGTCCGCAAGGTGGCGGTGAGCAGAGTGTGAAGACCATCCAGGAGTTCATCGATGAGGTGAATGCCAAGGTGGCTGAAATGACAAAGGACTTTTAACATTGACTTTGATCTTTGACCTTTGACTTTTGAACTTTATAATAGCGATTTGGGGAAGCTGGATTGTTAAAATAATATAAGTGTAATCAAAAAGTTCAAAGTTCAAAGGTCATAGTTCAAAGAAAATTAGTACCTTTGCAGCCGATTTCGAAATAAGTTGAACTAAAAACAGTTAATGAGGAACGACAA
Organism: Prevotella sp.; assembly: GCA_045114185.1. Classification (GTDB taxonomy): domain Bacteria; phylum Bacteroidota; class Bacteroidia; order Bacteroidales; family Bacteroidaceae; genus Prevotella. Next base: position 14,678 of record JBGUJY010000084.1, read on the forward strand.
GAAAGGACAGCAGTACCGTGTGAACGAGCAGATTCGGGTACGCGAAGTACGTATTGTGGGTGATGGTGATTCAATGGTTCTGCCAACACGACAGGCCTTGGACATGGCGCGTCAACAAGGCGTTGACCTTGTTGAGATTTCACCGAATGCTAATCCCCCTGTTTGTCGTCTCATCGACTATAGTAAGTTCCTCTATCAGCAGAAGAAGCGTGCCAAGGAAATGAAGGCCAAGCAGGTGAAGCAGGAGGTGAAGGAGATCCGTTTCGGACCCCAGACCGACGATCACGACTACAACTTCAAACTGAAGCATGCGAAAGAGTTCCTGGAGGATGGTAACAAGGTAAGAGCCTATGTGTTCTTCCGCGGACGAAGCATCCTGTTCAAGGAACAAGGCGAGGTACTGTTGCTGCGTTTTGCCAATGACTTGGAAGAGTACGGCAAGGTAGAGCAGATGCCGAGTCTCGAAGGCAAGAAGATGTTCCTCTATCTGTCACCGAAGAAAGCTGGCGTAGCTAAGAAGAGTCAGCAGAAGATGGATCGCGAGAAGCGTGAAGCTGAGGCCAAGGAAGCTGCACTGCAGCAGAAGCAGGCCGAGCAGGAGGAAGTGGCAACCAACGGAGGTTTGTTCGCTAACGTAAAGGGCGGCGAGGACATCCTGAAGAAGCTGAAAGAAAACGAAGAATAAAGCTTGTGCGTAACGTCTGGTATATACGTTACCACGGCACAAATTAATAACAATTAAAACATTAAGAAAAAATGCCAAAAGTAAAGACAAATTCCGGTGCCAAGAAGAGATTCCGTTTCACCGGTACAGGCAAGATCAAGCGTCATCACGCTTATCACAGCCACATTCTGACAAAGAAGACCAAGAAGCAGAAGAGAAATCTGGTTCATCAGGCAATTGTAGACAGCAGTAACATGAAGCAGGTGCGCGATTTGCTGTGCCTTCGTTAATCATTAAATTAAGAAAGGAAAAGAATTATGCCAAGATCAGTAAATCATGTTGCTTCAAGAGCAAGAAGAAAGAGAATTCTTAAGCTTACCCGTGGTTACTTCGGAGCCCGTAAGAATGTGTGGACCGTTGCCAAGAATACTTGGGAGAAGGGTCTTACCTACGCATATCGTGATCGTAAGAACAAGAAACGTAACTTCCGTTCATTGTGGATCCAGCGTATCAACGCTGCTGCCCGCATGGAAGGTATGAACTATTCACAGCTGATGTGTGCTCTGCACAAGGCCGGTATCGAGATCAACCGCAAGGTGCTCGCCGACCTCGCCATGAACAACCCTGAGGCTTTCAAGGCCATCGTTGACAAGGTGAAGTAAGACTACAACAACCAAAAGAAAGATAAGGATTGTCTCACACTCGTGGTGAGGCAATCTTTTTTTGTGTCTATTCCAAGTCAACAACGGTAATACCTGCTCCTCCGAACTGAACATGTTCGTCGGCAAAATGGGTAACATTAGGAATAGCTGCCAGGTATTCACGGATCAACTGTCGGAGAATACCTGATCCCGTACCATGGAGAATACGCACCCTGCTGACGCCCACTAAGATGGCATCATCAATGAAATAGGTTACGGCATTGATGGCCTCGTCACCTCGCATGCCACGCACATCCAAGTCTTGCTTGAACTGATTCCTGCGCTTGTCGATGGTCTCACGAGTCGCAGCGGAGTAGGAGGGGGAGAAGGTCTGCAGGTTACTGACACCCGAACCGCTACTTTCCTGCTTCTTTTCGTTCACTGTTGCGGGCTCCAACCGTTCCAGACGCATCTTCGTACGCATATCACCGAAGATCACCGTGGCCATCTTCCCATCAGTAGCTTCGATCTTACCAACGGAGGTAAGACCTTTGATTCTGACAGTGGAGCCCACGGTAAGGACTGGCGCTGCGGTTGGTTGTTTGGGGGCAGATGACTTAGTCGCATCTGCTTGTGCTGCTGCGGCCGCCTTTTCTTTTCTTCTTTTCTCCTTTCTTTCCTTCCTTTCCTGTATCTGTTTGATCTTGCGGGCGATCATCTCGTCGTTCGCCGTGCTGTCAACCTCCTCAATCTCCTGTTTGAAGGTGTTCAGTTCCTCGCGGATTCGCTTAGCCTCTGCCTTCTCAGCCTGCGCCTCACGGATCTCGCGGATGGTGTTCTCGATTCTGCGGTTACTCTCACGCAACAGTTCTGCCGCCTGTTCCTTGGCCCGTTGCAGGATCTCCTTGCGTTGTTCCATCACCTCTTTCACCTCCGCCTCATAGCGGGCGATGGTCTGTTGCATGTTCTTCTCATGCTGATGGATATTCTGACGTTTGTTCTCCCAGTAACGCTTGTCGCGAACAATATCCTGCAAGTATTTGTCACTTTGGATATAATCGTTGCCCACAATGTCGGAAGCATCTTGGATCACCTCTTCGGGGAGTCCGATCTTCCTGGCAATCTCGATGGCAAACGAACTGCCGGGCTGACCTATCTGTAACTGAAACAGGGCCTGCATCTGATGACGGTCGTAGAGCATGGCGCCGTTGACAACCCCCGGATGACTGTCAGCGAAGTGCTTCAAGTTCTGATAGTGGGTGGTAATCACGCCCCATGCCTGCTTTTTACAGAATTGGTTCAGCACACTCTCGGCAATGGCTCCACCGATCTGCGGTTCTGTACCTGTTCCGAACTCGTCAATGAGAATCAGCGACTTATCATTAGCTGCCTTCATCATGTTCTTCATGTTGAGCAGATGACTAGAGTAGGTACTCAGGTCGTTTTCAATACTCTGCTCATCACCGATATCAATCAGGATATGGTGGAACACGCCTGTCTTACTGTTTTCGCGCATGGGTACCGAAAGACCGCATTGCAGCATGTATTGTAATAGTCCAGTGGTCTTCAGGCACACCGACTTTCCTCCGGCATTCGGTCCAGAGATAATGAGTATTCGCTTCTCAGGAGTGAGCAGGATATCCAAGGGAACCACCTTCTTCCCCTGTTTCTCCAAGGATATCTGCAACAGCGGATGAATGGCTTGTATCCAGTCGATATGCGGTTTGGAACCGATCTTTGGTTCCATTGCCTTGAAACGCTGGGCCATGGCGGTCTTGGCACGGATGAAATCAATCTTTGCCAGGAACTGATAAGATTGTAGGATGTCCTGAACATGCGGTCGTACCTGCTGGGCAAACTCCGTCAAGATACGGATAATCTCCCTGCGCTCTTCGGCCTCCAGCTCACGGATTCTGTTGTTGGCTTCCACTACTTCCGTGGGTTCAATGAAGACCGTCTTGCCTGATGCCGACTCATCATGGACGATACCTTTGATCTTCCTTTTCATGCCGGGTAAGACAGGAATGACCAACCGACCATCACGCATGGCTGGCGTGACATCCTTCTCCACCAGACCTTCACTCTGTGCGGCCCGTAATATATTATATAAGGTACGTGAAATGCTACCTTCCGTCTTGCTCAGTTCTTGTCGGATTCTTGCCAGCTCCGTTGAGGCGGAGTCTTTGATTTTGCCGAACTTGTCGAGAATCTGGTCGATACGGCGGATCAGTTGCGGGAACGTCATCACCTCTTCCGTCAACCGCTGCAGGGCAGGGTAGAGGTATTTCTCGTCGGTACTTCTGTTCAGGTAGTTGACAATGGCGTGGATGGTTTCCAACGAACGTTTCAAATCGAACAACTCGTTCTCCTCCAGATGCGTACCTTCCAGGCGCAGTCGACTTACAGCCTCTCTTACATCAAAGAAATACTGCAAGGGGAAGTCATCCGCTTCCTCCAGAATCCTCCTGAACTCTTTGGTATGTGCCAGTCGTTCATTGATCTCTCCTGCCTTTGTGGAGAAGTCGAGCGCATCTACCTCATCCTTGCCCAAGGTACTCAGACAGTATCCTTTGAGCAAGGTTCTGATTTCATCAAAGCCGATCTTCTGTTCGAAAGTGGCAGGATAGATCATCGTTCTTAGAGCAGTTCAGGTAAATGACTATTTGCTTTGCGCAGTTTTCTGACGGCTTTGTCGCGGATCTGACGTACCCTTTCGCGCTTGATGTCCATCGTTGTGGCGATCTCGGCCATGGTGAGATGGTCGCAGCCGATACCGAAAAGGTGCTTGATCACAGTCTTCTCACGCTCGTCGAGCACGTCAATCACCTTCTGCAGTTCAAGTACGAGGGCCTCCTGCTCCGTATGCTGATCAGCACGTGGAGCGTCTTTGTCCTCTAAAACGTTCAGCAGACTGTAGTTATTCTGACTGCCCAGGGGGATGGGTTCATCCACGGAAATGGGCTGACTGCTTCCCTCCTGCTTGTCGATGGCCTCTTCGATGCTTTTCCTGATGAAGGGAGCGGCAAACGTCACAAAGCGTTTCCCCCTTGCAGGATCGAACTTCTCGGCAGCCTTCATCATGCCGATATTTCCTTCGCTGATCAGGTCCTCCAGGGCCACACCCTTTCCGGTATATTGCTTAGCAACCTTTACCACATAGCGCAGGTTAGCACTCGTCAGCTCATCCAGGGCAAACTTGTTACCTTTCTGGATTTGCTCTGCTAACATCTTTTCCTGCTCATCGGTGAGCAACTCTCCTTCACTGATCTCGCTCATGTAGGCATTCAGTGATTTGATATCCGTTTTATCCATATCTTTAGTTGAACGATTTTTCAAAATGCTGATAATCTTTCCTGTCACGCCAGGCTCCTCCCCAAGTGAATCCATGCTCCAAGAATAAACGGTAGCACAAATCGCCCCGCACAATCTTGTAGGGGAAGTTGCGCTTGCGGTTGACGTACGGCTTGCCAGTGGTTGGCTGAACCACAACCGTTCCGTTCTTACGCTTCTTGTAGTAGGGATTATATAAGGTGTTGATATCTACAGCCATCCCTCGGGCATGGTGAGAGAGCTTCTTACTACCTGCGATGGTACGGAAGTTGAAACTGCTGGTGTTGTTATGCCGCATGGACGTTTCGTCGTCAGCATTATACTCATCAATCAACACCATCCGCTCAATGGGGTAGGAGGCTTCATAGAGTTGTCGGAAGATCTCCACCAGATCGTTGGCGATTTTGACGTTGCACACGATCTCTCCCAGAAGGATCTCTCCCTTGTCGTTGCGGTGAAGCAGGCGCAGGTAGCGCAGTTGGTTACGGGGAATGGTACAGTTCTTCTTGTACGACTTCCCCTGCATCCGTGCAAACACCGCGTCGCTGATCTCCTCAGCCACGAAACAGTTGTCGATACCATAGGCTTCCACATCGCTCAGGGAAACAACGGTTCCTGCTTTCCATTCCTGCATCACCTTGAGTGGTTCGTTGGCGAATGCGGAAACAGAAAGACAGAGCAGCAGTCCTATGATGAGATTCTTCCATTTCATACCTTGCAAAGTTACGGATAAGTGAGCAAAAAACCAAAAGTTTTTTTGAGTTTTTCATTCTTCCTTTCTTGAAGTAATTCATACTCAGTAGTTAAGTCGTTATTTTGTAAAATTTCCTTATGGACATTGTTACAAGTAACAAAAGGAGAACCTTTACTTTATGTTTCATTAGCTAATGTTTATGATACATCTCGAAAACTCCGAATAGATGATTTTTATTATCTTTGCATCCGTAAAATAATCTAACGTTTCATTGTGCCTTTGGCACACTTATTACCAATTTTATAATTATGAGGATTAAATTATTTGTCATGATGGCCGGATGTATGGCATGTCTCTGTGGTAATGCACAGAAACAGGCACCTGGCTTGGATGTGTATTTCGCACAGCCCTCCGGACAGACCATGTCGCCTGATGATGAGGGATTCGTACACCGTTGGCTTCTGCTGGAGCCGATATCCAAACCCAACCGCAGTAATACGGTGTTTACGGATACGTATCTTCGCGCAGCGTTCGACACGGTGTATTTCAAAGGACAGTTTACCGATGTGCCCAAGGCTGGTCAGAAGGTAAAGGTAGGTGAGGAGACTTTGGAGTGGCATGCACTCGACAGCAAGTTGTATAACGTGAAGCTGTTCCGTTTCGCCACAGGTCTGGAGAAGCAGATGTATGGTGTGCTCTTCTGGGCTGTAACTGTTATCAACTGTTCTGAGGAGATTAAGGACGTACGTTTGGCCGTAGGTTCTAACTCCGCTTCCATGTGGTGGCTGAATGGCGAGAAGACGCTTCTGCTTTCTGGCGACCGTCGTATGGTACGTGATGATGCCGTTTCTCAGCGTGTTACCCTGAAGAAGGGAAAGAACATCCTGCGCGGTGCGGTGATCAACGGACCTGGTATGAGTGACTTCTGTGTGCGTTTCATTGACGAGAAGGGACAACCTGTCAAGAATTATACTGTCAGTTTTAAATAAGATAAGGTGATGAAAAAGAATTTCAGATATACATTGGCTGGCGCTGCCCTGACGGCAGCAGTGATGCTGGCTCAGTCTGCACAGGCACAGATCGGTCGTCCTTATATCCACGACCCCTCGACAATTGCGGAGTGTGACGGAAAATACTATACTTTTGGTACAGGTGGTGGCGGTCTGATCTCAGAGGACGGCTGGACATGGTACTCTGGTGCAGAGCGTCCCGGTGGCGGTGCTGCTCCTGATGTGCTCAAGATCGGTGACCGTTACTTGGTGATCTATGGTGCCACAGGTGGTGGTCTCGGAGGCGGTCATAATGGTCGTATCCTTACCATGTGGAACAAGACCCTTGATCCGAAGTCACCCGACTTCAAGTATTCTGATCCTATTGAGGTGGCTGCATCTGACGGTCTGGAGGATGCTGACGCCATCGACCCGGGTCTGCTGCTCGATCCTACAACTGGTCGTCTGTGGGCTTGCTTTGGTACCTATTTCGGCTTCATCCGTATGATCGAGATTGATCCTAAGACGGGTAAGCGTGTGGAAGGTAACAAGGAGAAGGATATTGCTATCGACTGTGAGGCTACTGACCTCATTTACCGTGATGGTTGGTACTATCTGTTGGGTACTCACGGTACTTGCTGCGACGGTGTGAACTCTACCTATAATATCGTGGTAGGTCGCTCTAAGCAGGTAACTGGTCCGTTTATTGATAATGTGGGTCGTGACATGCTGCAGGGCGGTGGCAAGATGGTTATCGCTGCTGGCGACCGTGTGGTAGGTCCTGGTCACTTCGGACGTACCGTTATCGATGAGGGTGTGGAGATTATGTCTTGTCACTACGAGGCTGACCTGGATCAGGGTGGTCGTAGTGTTCTGGGTATCCGTCCGCTGCTTTGGAAGAACGGCTGGCCTGTTGCTGGCGATCGTTTCAAGGAGGGTACTTATGAGATCGAGTCTGAGCGCCGTGGTTATGCCCTCGAGCTGGCTGTTGACTTCGTTCGTATGCAGACTGCTCGTCGTGGATGGTGGGGCCGTCAGGATCCCAACGAGAAGATCGAACCTATTGCCAGCCAGCCGCTGAGCGAGGTGATCGGTACATGGCCCGCAGGCAACATCGACATCCGTATTGGTGATTATATGTTCCGTCCCCACCAGCGTTGGACTATCACTGCTGTTCCTGAAGCAGGTGGTTACTTAGGTGGTCCGTATTATAAGATCGAGATCGAGGGCACACACCGTGCACTTGCTGCTACAGCCAATGCTGAGGTAACATCTGTTCCTGAGTTTACAGGTGATCCCGAGCAGCTCTGGCGCATCGAGCAGCTCATCGACGGTACCTTCCGTATCATGCCGAAGGTGATCCCTGGTCGTGAGGGTATCAACACCACATTCGTGTTGTATTCTGCTGCCGACAGTACTCCTACGCTGGCCGCTTACGACTTCAACAGCGACAACTCTAAGTGGAACTTCCGTAACCACTAATTCTAAGGAATTATACAACTACAAAAAACAGAGTGTTTCTATGTCAGAAACACTCTGTTTTTTTATCGCATAGCCCGCATGGCATTGAGTACGGCCAGTACGGTGACGCCCACATCGGCAAAGACGGCCATCCACATGGTGCTGAGACCGAAGGTGGCGAGGATGAGTACTGCGATCTTTACACCGATGGCGAACCATACGTTCTGTCGGGCGATGGCGATGGTGCGACGGGCGATTTGGATGGCCTGAGCAATCTTCGAGGGCTGGTCGTCCATGAGTACAACGTCGGCCGCTTCTATGGCCGCATCACTTCCTAACCCGCCCATGGCAATACCGATATCGGCACGGGCCAGCACAGGAGCATCGTTGATACCGTCACCTACAAAGGCCACTTTTGCGAGGTGAGATAGTTCCTGCTCAACGAAGGTGACTTTATCGGCAGGGAGCAGTTCGGCATGGTATTCAGTGATACCTAACTCCTTTGCCACATGGTCGGCCACGCCTTGTCGGTCACCCGTAAGCATAATAGTTCTTTCCACTCCCAAATCCTTCAGTTGTCGGATGGCTTCGGCACTGTCATCCTTGATCATGTCGTTGATGACGATATGACCAGCATATTCCCCGTTGATGGCCACATGGATAATCGTTCCCGGATGATGACAGTCGTGCCAAGCAACACCGATGCTATCCATCATCTTGGTGTTGCCCACACAAACGATGTCGTTTCCTACTCGGGCCTGGATACCATGACCGGCGAACTCCTTGATGTCGCTCACCTCGCAATCGTCATGTGCCGCTTCAGGGAAGGCATCACGCAAGGCGGCTGCGATGGGGTGTGAAGAGTAATGTTCTACGTGTGCAGCCACGTGTAAGAGGTGAGAGGTAAGAGGTGAGAGGTGACAGTTCTTGGACGAATCATTTCCATGAACGGCTTCCACGGCGAACTGTCCGTGGGTGAGGGTGCCGGTCTTATCAAAGACAACGGTTTTCACCTTGACCAGGATATCCATATAGTTGGCTCCCTTGATGAGGATGCCATGCCGTGACGCTCCACCGATACCACCAAAGAAGGTGAGGGGGACGCTGATAACCAATGCACAAGGGCATGATACCACAAGGAACATCAGGGCGCGGTAGAGCCAGGTCGGGAATTGAGAATTGAATATTGAGAATTGGAAATGGAAAGGAGAGATAGTGATTGCAGTGAATAATGGAGGGATAATGGCCAGGGCGATGGCTGCGAACACTACGATAGGGGTGTAGATGCGGGCAAAGCGGGTGATGAAGGTCTCGCTTTTCGACTTATGTTCGCTGGCATTCTCCACCAGACTGATAATCTTGGAAACAGTACTCTCGCTGAAAGGCTTCGTGGTGCGAACCCTGATCACGCCAGATAAGTTGATGCATCCAGAGATCACCTCGTCGCCAACAGTAATGTCACGCGGCATACTTTCACCGGTCAGCGCTACCGTGTTAAGGGCTGAACTACCCTCCAGAACCACACCATCTAACGGAATCTTCTCACCAGGGCGGACCAAGATGACAGAGCCTACCTCCACCTCTTCGGGTTGCACATCTTTGATCGTTTCCTCTCCAGTCGGCGCATTTCCTTCCTCGATATAATGAGCCACATCCGGTCTGATATCCATCAAGTGAGTAATACTCTCACGACTTTTCCCTTCAGCATAACCTTCAAAGAGTTCACCTACTTGGAAAAAGAGCATGACGAAGACAGCCTCGGGGAACTGCGTCTCTGCCCCTGGCAGGAAACCGATGAGCAGGGCACCGATAGTGGCTATCGACATCAGGAAATGCTCGTTGAACAGGTCGCCATGAATAATTCCCTCGGCGGCTTCCTTCAGCGTGTCGAAACCAAAAAATAAATAAGGTATCAGATACACGAGCAGGAGCTGCCAGGTGGATAGGTTGCCGTTCTTCTCAATGAGTACGGCCACTATCAACAGGATAGTGGCAATGATGATGCGGATAATCTTATGCTTGAGCGAGCCCTCGTGATGGTGCTCATGGTGATGTTCATGCTCGTGATGATGTTCGTGACAGCATTCGTTGTCGTGGTGATGATGTGACATAATCCTATCTTTTTGTTTGTTCTGGTGCAAAGGTACGACAAAAACGATGCAACCCAGTTGCAAAAGACCAGAATGGGATCTTTTTGCAACCGAGTTGCATACGATGGATAGACTTATTATTACGTGTTTATTTTTTCCAGAACCTTGAGGTGATATCCTCTAATTCCCCGTTCCCGATGTGCTTGTACAGCCGTTGGTTAGTGGTGGGCTTACTGAGCGGTCCGAGGTGCCGGATGTACGGTCCGATCTTGATGTAGTCGAAATCAGCCTTGTTGATCAGCGGACTGAACACCGTCCGTCCGCTATACCATGCTACCTTGAACTGTGGGTGATCTTCGTGGATATACAACGCCAGCTGGTTAACGCCCTTAGGATCATTGTCACCACCCATAAAGGCGATGCAGGTAATGTCGTTGCCGTATTTCTCCACGAAGGCATCGATGGCATCAGCGTCTAACGGCAGACCGATATCTTCCCACAGGTAATGACTATGGCAACCCGGACAGTGGCACGGACAATTGGAGATATTGATGGCCAGCGTCACCTCGTCAGGGATTTCCTGAAAGACGATACCCGTATTGACGTACTTCAGCATTCACTATTAACTACGTTGACTTTTGTCACGATTCCTATTCATCAGCATGGGCATAGAAGCGGCGTGCTGCTTCCTCCTGACGAGCCTGCGAGAAGTTGCTGACACGTTTCAGGTAGCCGATAATACGAGTCATGTAATCCACATCCTTTGAATGACAGTGAGGACACTCCTTCAGGTAGCGCTTGTCGATATGACCGCACTCGTTACAAACCGTGTTCGGGATGTTGAATGTGAAGTAGTTACAGCCCTCCTTGGCAGCCACCTTCAGCAAGTGGGCATACTGCTCCTTGGAAAGGTGCTCGTCGAGGTTCATATGCAGGGCAGAACCACCTGTGAGGTGCTCGATGTATGGTGCACCATGGAGCTTGAACTTGTCGATCACGCTGAGTGATTCATCTTCCACTACATAGAAATAGCTGTTGTAGCAGTCGCGAGGTACGAAATAGCCATCCTCACGGTCCCACTTAGCATGCTTCACACCTACGTTCTCTGCCGGAATCATCTCGCAGTTGAACATCACATCCTTGGTGCGGTACTGCTTGTTGTACTTCTCGATGAGTCCTAAGATACCCTGTACGAAGTGCAGGTATTCGTCGTTAGGCGTAATCTTCAGTCCCATGAACTCAGCAGCCTCTACCAATCCATTGATACCGATGGTGAGATACTGACGTCCGATGTTAATGTAACCAGCGTCGAAGAGTGGCAGCATACCGTGTTCCTGCAGTTCCTTCAGGTTCTCGTTGTAGGCCAGCTGAACCTTATGACAAAGATCGATAACCGTGCCTAAGTACTCGAGATAATCAATCTTGTTGTTCACGGCATACTGGATGCAGCGGTTCAGGTTGATGGTGAGCACACTCTTGGAACCTGTGGATACACCACCAGCTCCCAAGGTGTAGCTGAAGCCATTGTCGGTAATCTCGTTACGCAGACGACAGCAGGAGCTGAGTGAGTCTGCATTGTCGCTCATATAGGTGAAGAACGAATGTCCTTCTGAATACATCTCTGCGGTAAAGTCACCCCATTCAGGATCCATGGGCTCACCCTCTTTGGTGGTAAGCAGAGCCATTGTCTCTACGGGGAAGGTGAGGAGCGTCTTTGTACGTTCATTGTTGAACCACTTCATGAAGCGCTTCTGCAACCATGACAAGCTCTCCCAATCGGGCTTGGTACCATCGGGGAAGTAGAAGTCACCGAAGATACTCTCGAAGTAGTACTTGTCATAGTATGCCACATTCCAGAACACGGCCTGATAGTTGCGGGCACCTGTCGGCTGGTTAAGTGAATAGACAATCTGCTCAAAGTAGTCGGTAATCACCTTGTCGATGGTGCGCTTCTTCAGACTCAGGTCAGCCTGGTCGTTAACGCGCTTATAATAATCCTGTCCGTATTCCTTGCCGATGAAGTAGTTCATGTACATCAGGAACTCCGGAGTGGCGCATGCACCAGAGAGCATACTAGAAACCATGAAGACCATGTTGACGAAGCCGCCGCAGAAACTCTTCAGGTTCGTGGGGGCTGTGGAGTTACCACCAATGGAGGCTGTACCACCGATCAACCAGGGATACATGGTGATTGAAGCGCAATAGTTAGCCAGACTCGTCTCGTCGTTCTTATATATAAAGTGGTGAGTCAGCTTGTCGATATACTCATCGGCGAGGGGTTTACCATACATCTTCTTGATGCGATCGGTCAGCAGACGACGGTTCAGTCGGATGAAGTTCGATTTGGGCAACTCTCCGATCAGCGTGGCAATATTTTTGTGCTCGACGTTTGCATTTGCGTCATACTTTGAACCAGTCGCTGCGTTCACAGAATCACAGTATTCGGAAAGGAACTGCAACTTTGCCAAGGTCTCACGATCCTCACTGTGAGCCTGTCGATAAAGCATGAATGACTTGGCCACTTTGTAGTATCCTTCGCGCATCAGAGCCTCTTCTACCTGATTCTGAATGTCCTCAACCTTGATATCGTCCTTCATGTCTAAGTGGCTGAGAATCTTTGAGATAGTTCCTAATTCAGCAGGTTCTTGAACACTGTCAAATGCCTTCACGATGGCATTCATGATCTTGTCTAGCGAAAAGCGGTCTTTAGAGCCGTCGCGCTTCGTAATGGTAAAGTTCTTGATCTCCATTGTATGGTTCGTTTTTAGTTATTGACTTCTTCTTTCCCCGAGTATAAGTTTTCCGTTTTGGACAACTTTTTGTTTTTTGAATTGAAAAAAGTTTCCCGTTTTGGAAAACTCTAACCGCTTGCAAAGATACAAAAAAAACCAATATACGACACAATCAATTCATTAAAAAGTTTTAAAAAAGTGATTTTTTACCTGAACACTATCACATATTTTTACACCTCTGATGGGTGTTGATTTTGTATCCCAAATGTTTTTTCGTAAGGATCTGCCTTTATTCTTGCTTTTCTCAGAAAAAATGTCTATTTTTGCACATCATATAGAATTCTATTCTACATACCAAGCAAATCATCCGGAGTTACACTTAGTTTATGCAAAGTTATGGAAGTATTAGATGAAACTGACTTGCAGATATTGAGAACGCTGCAGAAGAATGCGAAGTTAACAACCAAAGAGTTGGCCGATAAAGTGCATCTTACTCCAACACCCGTTTTTGAACGACAGAAACGATTGGAGCGTCGCGGCTACATCAAGAAGTATGTGGCTGTGCTTGATGCAGATAAGTTAGGGTTGGGACTACAAGTTTTCTGTAAGGTGAAACTGAAACAGATCAACCATGAGATTGCCGATGCCTTCACCCGTCGTATTCTACGTATACCAGAAGTGACCGAGTGTTATAACACGTCGGGCGCCTATGACTATTTATTAAAGGTACGCGCGCGAGACATGAAACAGTATCAGGACTTCGTGCTGAACAAACTTGGTGAACTGGACAGTCTGAGTTCCATCGAGAGCACCTTTGTGATGAGCGAGGTGAAACAGGATTATGCCATTAGTATTTAATAAGGATAGTGTATGACACCTAAGTCAATTAACCAAATCAATAAGAAAAGTTATTTATGAAGAAGATTATTCTAGTCATGTCTCTGATCATGACGAGTGCTGTCTGTTGGTCGCAACAGGTACAGGTAACATTCATCACACCCAGGATTGTTCATGTGGTCAAAGGACAACCTACCAAGACACTTGTGGTGACGGCGAAGCCCGAAAATGTAACTCTTAACCGAAAAGGTAATGAGCAGTCGAGTGGGGAACTGACGGTACGTCAGGATCCTAAGACGGGTTGTCTGACATTCCTGACGGCCAAAGGACAGGTGTTGTTGCGTGAGAAGAGTTATGATATCGCGAAGGTACGTCAGTCATTTGTGCTGGATAAGGATGAGGCTATCTACGGATTAGGTACCATTCAGAACGGAAAGATGAACCGTCGTGGTGAGCATAAGCGCATGGAGCAGTCGAACCTGGAGGATTTCCAGAACGTCTTGCAGAGCATCAAGGGCTGGGGTATCTATTGGGAGAACTATTCACCCACGCAGTTTGATGATGATGCCAACGGCATGTCGTTCACTTCGGAAGTGGGCGAGGGTATAGATTACTACTTCATGTACGGTGGTTCGGCTGATGGTGTGATCGCCCAGATGCGTTACCTCAGCGGTGATGTACCGATGTTCCCCTTGTGGACCTACGGTTTCTGGCAGTCGAAAGAACGTTACAAGACAGCTGCAGAGACGGAGGGTATCGTTGACAAATACCGTGAACTGCAGGTGCCGCTCGATGGTATCATTCAGGACTGGCAGTACTGGGGAAGTAACTATCTGTGGAATGCCATGGATTTTCTGTCAGAGGACTTCGTGAACGGTCAGCAGCTTATCAAGAACGTTCATCGGAAGCACGCGCACTTCATGATCTCCATCTGGGCCAGTTTCGGTCCGCAGACACAGCAGTTCCGCGAGCTCGACGCGAAAGGTCTGCTCATGCCCTTTGAGACATGGCCGCAGAGCGGTATCTCGCATGTCTGGCCACCCATGAGAGACTATCCCTCTGGCGTGAAGGTATATGACGCATTCAGTCCTGAGGCCCGCGATATCTATTGGAAATATCTCAAGAAACTCTACGACTATGGTACGGATGCCTGGTGGATGGACTCCACGGATCCGGATTTCTTCAATCCACGTGAGAGCGATTACGAGCATCCGGTCTATGGTGGCACCTGGCGTTCCCTGCGCAATGCCTTCCCTTTGGAAACCGTGCGTGGCGTGTATGAGAAGCAGCGCAAGGAATCCGGTAATACCGAGCAATCCGCCGAGAAGCGTGTGTTCATCATGACGCGCTCTGCTTATGCCGGACAACAACACTACGGCTCGAACATGTGGAGTGGCGATGTGAACTCCTCATGGGATATGCTGAGGAAGCAGGTTCCTGCAGGACTCAGTTTTACGCTGACGGGTAATCCCAACTTCAATACCGATATCGGTGGCTTCTTCTGTAGTTCCTACAACACCAAAGGTGCTGGCTCAGCCCCCAAGAATCCGCAGTTCCAGGAACTCTACGTGCGCTGGATGCAGTACGGACTGTTCTGTCCTGTATTCCGTAGTCATGGTGCTGACGCGCCCCGTGAGATCTGGCAGTTTGGTAAGAAAGGCGAGCCCGTCTATGATGCTATCGAGAAGACCATTCGTCTGCGCTACCGTCTGATACCTTATTTATATAGTACCGCCTGGCAGGTGACGAGCAACAACGATAGTTATATGCGTCCGCTGTTTGCTGACTTCGCTGCTGACAAGAATGTATGGAACATGACGGATGAGTTCATGTTTGGTCGTAGCATCTTAGCAGCTCCCATCGTTGATCCACAATACACAGAAGAGAAGATTGTGCGCACCAATGCCATGACGGGTTGGGATCGAGAAGAGGCGAGAGGTGAGAATTCAGAGGTTAGTGATTTGAACTGGAACGCTACGAAGACAGTTGTCAAGTACCTGCCGAAGGGAACTGACTGGTACGATTTCTGGACGGGTAAACGTTATAAGGGTGGTCAGAGCATCCACTATTCCACCTCGTTGCAGATAGTACCGATGTTCGTACGTGCAGGAAGCATCCTGCCTCTCGGTCCTGAGATGCAGTACGTGGGAGAGAAAGCATGGGATCATCTGGAAATCCGTGTCTATCCTGGAGCCGACGGACAGTTCACGCTCTATGAGGATGAGGGTGACAGCTACAACTACGAGAAGGGTGTGTATAGCACCATTCCTTTCGTATGGAAGGACAAAGACCATACACTTACCATCGGTGCCCGTCAGGGTTCCTATCCAGGTATGTTGCAGGCGAGGAAGTTCACGCTCGTGTTACCCGACGGAACCACGCAGACCGTGGATTACAACGGTACTGCAACTACAATCAAGCTATAATTGATGACAAAAAATAAAACGAGGGCATGCATAAGCGTGCCCTCGTTCTCTTTGTATGAAAGTAACCCGTAAGGGTTCTTGTTTCATTTTACTGGTAGTACTCAATCTTACGAGTCTGCTCCATATCCTGACCCATCATAGAAGTCTTGCGGCTGATCCAGTTGCCGTGATCGTCGAACTTATAGTCGGTGTACGGAGTTTCCATCTGCTGACCCATCATGTCCATTGACATAGATGCGGGAACACCCTTCTCGTTGTACTTGTAAACCTGAGTCATAGCGCCCTGGCCGAAGTCCATTGACTGGCTAACAACCTTACCGTTCTCCCACTTGTAAGTGGTAACGATCTTCATGTCGCCCTGAGGAGTCTCGATAGCTCTCTCTGCCTTCTGCAGGTAACCGTTATCATCATAAACTAAGCCTGTCATACCCTCGGCCTGCATCTTGCCGTCCGGAGTAAAGTTAACAACCTGCTCGCCGCGGCCCATCATACCTGCCTGGGTAATAGACTTCACGGGACCAGTGGCCTCATTGAGTTCAACATCGTGGAACTTTGTTTGTGCCTGCAGTGCGAAAGGAACTGCGAGCATGGCAAGCATCATAACTGCTTTTTTCATTGATTTTTTCATTGTTGTTAAATAATTAAGATATAATAAAAAGTTAGATGTCTCAGTGGATCTACAACTCCTTTAAAAGAGGTTGAAGGATGCACGTCATCCTTTAGACGAAGAAAGTAATGAATGGTTTAATAATAAACGAAAAAAACAATCATTTATTTTTCTTTCTTTCTCATTTTTTTATACCTTTGGCTTCGCCGAAGGTACTTCCGTTCGGAAATACAAACAAAAACAAGCTTTTGTTTGGTATTTCGCTCACTTAATCGTACCTTTGTCACGAGAAAAGAATCAATCAACTATTATTACATGAAAAAACTATTGGTTTACAGTCTGTTACTGCTCTCAATGACAGTACAGGCACAGACAGCGAGAAAGTTCACGATTGACCTGACCGAAGACGGTAAGGCGCAAATGGTTTGTTTCCTTCCGGAGAAATCATCAGGTAAGGCCATCGTGGGAGTGCCGGGTGGCGGCTACTCCGTTCTATCAAACTCTCATGAAGGCTACATGGCATCCGATTGGTTGAACGAGCAGGGCATCGCCTACTTCGTGGTGAACTACCGCATGCCCGAGGGCGACCGTACCAAACCGATGGGTGATGTGCAGAAAGGTATCCGCATCGTTCGCGACTCAGCAGCCATCTGGAGCATCAATCCTAATGATGTGGGCATCATGGGCTTCTCGGCAGGTGGACACTTGGCTTCGGTCATCTCCACTCTTTCTGATTACGATGTACGTCCTAATTTCACCATCCTGTTCTATCCTGTGATTTCCATGGATGAGAACGTATCACACATGTGGTCGTGCCGTAACTTCCTTGGTGAAGATCAGAAGAATCCTGAGATGGTACGTAAGTACTCTACACAGAATGCTGTACAGCGTCATCTTACACCTCCCGCCATCATCATCATGTCAACGGATGACAACTTAGTGCCGCCTGTTACCAACGGTCTTGAGTATTATAAGGCCATGCGCAACGCAGGTAACGACTGTGCCTTGATGATCTATCCTTCTGGTGGTCATGGCTATGGCTTCGGACCCTGGTTCGCTTTCCGTGATGAGATGCTCGGCACATTGGGCAAATGGTTGAAAGCCCGTCAGGTTCCCCAAACAGATGCTATCCGCGTAGCTTGTATCGGTAACAGCATCACTGATGGTCATGGTATCGACCTGGCTCCGCAGCGTGGTTATCCCGCTCAGTTGCAGAGAATGTTGGGTAAGGACTATTGGGTGAAGAATTTCGGCGTGAGCGGAAGAACCATGATGAACAAGGGTGATCTTCCCTATATGAACGAAACCGCATGGAAGGATGCTTTGGCCTTCCAGCCCGATATTGTAGTCATCAAGCTGGGCACCAACGACTCTAAGCCCTATAACTGGCAGTATGGCTCAACGTTCAAGGCCGACTTGGAGCAGATGATTACCTCGCTCCGTCCTGACCTGGCTAACACAGGTAAGAAAAAGGGAAAGAAAGCTAAGACCGTACAGCCTGCCAAGCCACGTATCCTTCTTTGCACACCAATCCCTGCGTTCAAGTCAACATGGAACATCAGCGATGAGGTGATCAAGAACGAGATTATCCCCATCCAGCAGGAGGTAGCACAGAAATACGGTCTGGAGGTGATTGACCTTCATACACAGTTTGCCAACGATGGTGACAAGATGCTCGACGATGGCATCCATCCTGATGAGAAGGGCGTTCGTCGCATTGCAGAGATTGTTGCTGGCGCACTGAAATAATTGTTTTTTCATGAGAATAAGGCTCATCCCCTTCTTCCTATTGCTGTCTGTTCAGCTCCTGGCCCAACAGGTCGTGCTGAACAGACAGCGTCATTTCCCGAAGACCGTTCCTGCGGGTAACTATAGCGGTATCACATGGTTAGGTGGTTATCGTTATGCGGTGGCCAATGATAAGTCGCCTACGGCTGGCTTCTATCTGATGACCATCCGTACCGATAGTGTCTCAGGAAAGATCCTTGAGGCGCGTACGGAGGCATTCATGACCAATAACCAGCCTAATCGAGATGAGGAAGGAATCTGTTATGTACCCCATACCAACACGCTCTTTGTCAGTGGGGAAAGGGATGGCCAGATTGTGGAGTATTCGATGGACGGAAGATTGACGGGACGCAAGTTGTCTATTCCCGACATCTTCCGTGGTGCCCGTGGCAACCGAGGCTTTGAGGCACTTACCTACAATGCCGTTACTCATCGGTTCTGGACAACTACGGAGAACACCTTGAGGGGTGATGGTAAGGAACCCGATATCCGTCAGAAAGTGGCTAACCATCTGCGCTTTCAGTGTTTCGATGATGATCTGCAGCCTGTTGCCCAATATGTGTACACCACCGATTCTTCCTCTGTCAAGAGTGTGAAAGGAAGTGATACCTATGGGGTCAGTGGATTGGTGGCCTTGGATGATGGACGGTTGATTGTCTTGGAGCGTGAGATTCGAAGGACTGCCAGCTACATCGGTTCCTTCGTTCAGGTCAAGCTCTATCTGGTGGATCCCTCCAAACACCAACAAGGTGAACAGCTTCAAAAGCAACTGCTCACCTCGTTCCGCACTAGGTTCAATCTCACCAAGCGCAACTTTGCCAATTTCGAAGGAATCTGTGCAGGACCTCGATTGGCTGACGGTCGTCAGCTCCTGATTCTCGTTGCCGATTCCCAGAATCAGTATAAGGGCAGACTCAAAGACTGGATTAAGTCTGCCGTTATCACTCTGCCTTATTGATTCTTCACCAGTCTTACCTCGTAGATCTCTCCGATCTGCTTACGAGGTTTAGCTACGAATTTTACGCGTACCTGTTTCTTTCCCTTAAGCATTTCTTCAGGGATGGGATAGGTTTCGTATTTGAATTCAGAGATACGGTACTTGCCTGTGTTGTTCACTGACAGCAGGAGGGTGTCATCGATGAAGATATCAAACTCATGCGTCTTCCATTCACCCACACCCCAGTATTTGAGTCGCAGACTGAGATCGGTCTGTCCACCGGTCTGCATCAGGTAGCTGAAGAAATGATTATCACTGGCATCACGGAAGAACACATCATTATTATTACCCGTCATGGAACGGTCGGTCTCCATCTTATGATCCGTCTCGGGCTGTTGCTCACCAGGCTGCACCTTATCAACGGTGCGGGCCTCCAATGCCTGACGCTCCTGCTCAGCCTTGGCCAGTCCGTCAAGATAGTTCTTGTAGCTCGACTCCGACAGCGCCAGCCAGTAGATCATATAGCGGGCATCGTGAATCTCAAAGAAAGGCATGATCTCGTTGCGGATAGCGTTCTCCATCTTCGTTGAGAGGGTGAAGTGGAGCGGTTTGCCAGGAACAGGAGTTAACTGGTTAGCGATAGACTCGATGTTGTCGTTGATAAGAATCGGAGCCTCGTTGATGGGCAGTTTCTTACCGCTGGCATACTGTCCGAAACGACTATCATCAGCAATGAGATGCGCCAGATCTTCCGTGCCCGTCTTCATACCCAGCAGGATAGGACCGTGCATCAGGGCGATGTATTGTGGTTCGTTGGGCAGGTACTTGATGCTGTTGTGCATGGGGAACTCAATATCCACCACATCACCCTTCTTCCACTTGCGGTCGATGGCAACATAAGATGAAGGACCGCTGATGATCTTGACCGTCTTTCCATTCACCTTCACAGAGAACTGTCCCGGCTTCACCCAACCTGGATAACGCACCAGTAAGGGGAACCGGCCTTTGCCACTGGTGATGGTGATCCGACTCGTCTCAGCATAGGGAAAGTTCGTTTCCTGGCGCAGGGTGATACCTTTCTCCCACCAGACCAGTTCAGAAGCCACGAAGAGGTTCACATAAAGAGCAGTATCTACATGGGTATAGATAAACTGTCCGTACTTACCGTGGTTCTCCATTCCTGTTCCCACACAGCACCACATGGCCTCGTTGGGAGCCGAGTAGTTACGGTAGTGGCGCGGACGGGCAGGGGTGAAGTACACATAACCGCCGTGCTCAGGATGCTGTGACGAGAGGATATGGTTGAACGTAGCCAGCTCGTAGTAGTCGGCATAGCGTGCCTCAGGGTTCCTGCGGTGCATATCCTCAGTCAGCTTCAGCATGTTATTGGTGTTACAGGTCTCAGGACCGTCGATGTCGTTGATGAAATCCATGCAGGCTTCCTTACTGGGGAAGTGCTCACGGCGTGAGTTTCCGCCGAAGGCTAATGAACGCTCTCCGGTTACGATATCCCAGAAGAAGTCAGCTGCGTTATGATAGCTCTCGTCACCACTCAGCTCACTGATACGCTCAAATCCCACCACCTTCGGCACCTGCGTGTTGGCATGCATGTTGTCGAGGTTGTCCTGTCGTTGTGACATCGGAATGAGCAACCTGCGATGAGAGAAACGCTTGGCCACGTCAAGGTACTTTTTCTCTTTGGTAATCGCGTAGGCATCCGCCAGCACCTCGTTCATGCCGCCATGCTCATTACCTAACATATTCTCCATCTGTGCGTCGCTAAGACCAGCGGTCAGGTCGATGGCCCAGTCGCAGAAGCCCAGGAACAGTTGCTTGGCCTGTTCGCTATCGCAGTAGACCCACGCATCACGCAGTCCTGCATACATCTTATGAAGATTATAGAACGGTGCCCATGAGCCGAAATACACACCGAAATCACCCTTCTTGAAGTTACTCCAGATGCGTTCGCTGTTAGGCATACCGCCTACATAACCCTTGCCCCAGTCGGGATGGTTCTTGTTGTTGGCATCTGCACAGAGCTGCAGTTCACTGATCATATAGTCCAAACGTCTACGGCACTCGGAGTTGCCCTGGGCTGAATTGATGGCCATGGCTGTCAGGTAATGACCGCCCACATGACCGTCCAGTCCGTCCCAGTTAGGGTAGGGCTTGGCTTTCGGCTCCAGTCCTGCCTCCTTGCGGTAGGGAGCCAGCAATCGGTCGCAGTCGTATTGCAACAAGGTCTTGATGTTCAGGTCGCGCGCTTTCTTCAGCGGACCGTCCAACAGGATTACGTATGAGAGGGGGAACTCATCAGCATAGAGCTTGTCCTGTGCCTTGGTCATCGTGGCAAAGAGCAAAAGGACAAAAAGGGTTACTAGCTTTTTCATCTTACTATCTATTAATTGCTTGCAAAGATAATCATTATTTCCTAAAATGCCAAAGATTTTGCAGGGTTCCCCCAAGAGATTTCTGGAATGTGTTTCCAAGTTTCTAAGGAAGATAGGATTTGAAGGATGATGTTCAACCTGTTAATTAAGTTTAAAAGGAAAAGACTCCTCTGCGTGTTTGGGATACATAGCCGTCATTAGAGTAGAAGTAATTCAAAAAAGGTGATAAAGAAAATGTTCAGATTAGGCTTGTTACTTTTTTTCTTATGTGTCTTTCTCACACAGGCAGATGCCGAAGTGCTTAATGAATCGTCTCTAAACGAACTGATAAAACTTGGCTTACCAGTGGTTTGGGTTGAAACGGAGAGTGGCATGGAACCGACTTATGAAGAAGTTGATGCACCTGAAGGTTGTCTTGGAGGCAGTATCCGGAATGCCACAAAAGAGCCAGGAAGAGTTGTGATAAAGGATACGGCAGGCGTCATATACGACAGCGGCAACTACATCAAAGGCGAAAGTGGCATGACGGTGAAAGTGAGGGGTAACTGGAGTGCACGCCGCCCAAAGAAACCTTATCGCATCAAACTCCAAAAGAAGGCTGATCTGTTGGGGCGAGGCGAAGAGCGCTTTGGTGACAAGACCTGGCTGTTGCTCCCCTTTTTCGATTTGAACGAGATGATTGGACTGAAGGTGAACGAACTGATGGAGATGCAGTGGACTCCACAATTTCGTTTCGTTAATTTGGTGTTCAATGGTGATTTCCGAGGACTTTATCTGCTAATAGAGTCTGTGGGGCGCAATGCTGACTGTCGGATTAATGTGGATAAGAACACGGGCTTCATTGTTGAACTGGATCCTTACTGGTGGAACGAGTCGGTTTATTTGCCCTCCTCAGTAGAACTGCCACTGAATTACACCTTCAAGTATCCTGATGATGAGGATGTGACGGAGGAACAGATGTCGTATATCGGACAGGTACTACTTGAAGCAGAGAGTGCGATGGAAGATAGTAATGGTATGTATGAGAAAAAGATTGATGTTGAGTCGTTTGCCCGATGGATGCTGGCGCACGACATTTTGGGAAACACTGACGGTGCAGGCTCGAATATATTCCTGACGAAGTATGACGATACGGAGGCTTCGCTGCTGAAGATGGGCTGTCTATGGGACTATGAAGTAATCATGAAGAGTGAAGAATGGGATGACCTGCATGGACGATATTATTTCCTTCGACTTTTTAATAACAGTGACAGAACTTACACGAACTTCTATGTAGAATTATGGAACCAGAACAAGGACAAAGTCTTTAGTGAGTTGTTCTCATTCCTCAATGAATATATGGTTTCAGATATCAGAAAAGCTGTTGATGCTTCAATAGTGCTAAATAATAACAGATGGGCTCGTTCTATGTACAAGTTGCCATTTTCGTCGGAGTTTATCAGCAAGGCACGAAACTATTTTACCAATCGGAAAGAATGGCTCGATAATGCCATCATGAATCTCTGCTCATCGGGAATTGAATCATGCATGGATTCTCCTGTTTCCAACGTGCCTTATTACTACACCCTGCAAGGCCAGCGGGTAACACATCCAGTAAAGGGTGGTATCTATATCCAAAACGGAAAGAAACGAATCGTCAGATAAATAGGTCGTGGCGATATTCACGGAACGTAATGACTATGGTATTGAGGTGCAATATCATAGATATTGGAGCCAGAAAGCATAGATATTGGCGCCTAAGAACATAGGTATTGGAGCCTAAAAGCATAGATATCGCAATGCAAAACCTAACAATCCAAATTTTGAATTCACAAACTGGCGCAACATACACGGATTTCGCTGGGAACGCCTTTATATACGAGGGAAATGGGTGTTTCCAACATACACGGAACATACACAAACATACACTATAGCCCCTATAACATACACGCAAGATACACTACTAAGCGGTTTACTTGCGTATAGAAACTAGGCCACTTTCTCATAGAAGATAGGCTGATTGCCACTTCAAACTAGGCCACTTACTTGTAGCAACTGGGCTTCTTACTCGACATTCCCACGTTGGGAACGTTTTATTCCCATGTTGGGAACATTTTATTCCCACGTTGGGAACAAATACTCGTTTGTGAATCTCGCGTGTATGTTGCGTGTATGTTAAGACCCTTATAGTGTATGTTGGTGTACCCTTAGTGTATGATTCTTCAAACATCATCATTCATACCAGTCCTTGTGACACACACTTGTATCTCATTCTTTCGTGGATTCGCGTTCCGAAAGGTTCTCTGTGAAGGTCTTGGTCATTTGTTCCCCTTGCTTCCTCAGACTGGGCGAAAAGACAATGCTGAAGACAATAGCCAACACAACAAAGCTTCCGAGCATACCGCCCCAGTGGACGGTACGACCGAGGATATAACTGATAAAGGCGGCACCAATGACCAGGCGGAACAGTTGTAAGGCAATGATCTTGACACGACTGATACGACTGTTGTTCCAAAGTGCTACGACATCGTCGCTACGACTGCCATCGCGCATCAGTGTCCACAGGAAGGGTGCACAGAAGGCAATGGTGAGCAAGGCGGTGACGATGCTGTTCCATGGCGACTTCAGCATACCTGCAATATATGGCTTACCGAAATAGAGCATCAGTGCGATGATGGCCATACACAGTACACTGTGGATGAGGATGATGGCACCCACGTGCTTGAGATGGGCGCGCCAATGACTGTATTGTTCTTCTGTTTCTACCTCTTCCTCATCAGAGGCATTACTTTCCAACTTTGCCCGCCAACGCTTCGGCAACACCTTTTCCACGACACCGTATGCAGGTGTGGCCAGTCGTATCATATAAGGCGTGGTGAACGTGGTGAATACAGACACGGCCACGACAATGGGGTAGAGGAAGTCGCTGGTGACGTGCAAAGACGTACCTAACGTGGCGAGGATAAAGGCGAACTCGCCAATCTGTGTTAATGAGAATGAGCACTGCATGGAGGTCTTCAATGGCTGTCCTGCCAACAGGAATCCACCCGTGCTCAGAATGGTCTGACCCAATATGATGGCTGCAATGATGCAGAGAATGGGTACGATATATTGAATGATAAGGGCCACATCTACCATCATGCCGACGGATACGAAGAAGATGGCACCGAAGAGATCCTTGACAGGACTAACCAGGTGCTCGATATTCTCCTTCTCAACCGTCTCAGCCAGGATGCTACCCATGATGAAGGCACCGAATGCGGCAGAGAAGCCCACGGTAGAAGCAATCACCACCATGCCGAAGCAGAGGGCAAGTGCCGTGATGAGCATGGTTTCGTTGCTCATCAACGACTTCACCTTGCGCAGGAAAAGGGGGATGAGATAGATACCCACCACGAACCAAAGGACGAGGAAGAACGCGAGTTTCAGGATAGACATGAGCATCTCTGTACCCTCGAATTCCTTACGAACGGCCAGTGTGGAGAGCATCACCATCAACACGATAGCCAGGATATCCTCGATAATGAGAACGCTGAGAACAAGATTGGCGAAACGCTCCTGGCGCAATCCCATATCGTCAAAGGCCTTGAAGATGATGGTGGTGGATGACATGGCTAGCATACCACCCAAATAGATGCAGTCCATCTTGCTCCACCCGAACATCTGACCTGTGAACATACCCACGAGCATCATACCCATGATAACAGCGCAGGCAGCGATAATCGGTGTTGCACCCATGCGCAGAATCTTGCGGAACGAGAATTCTAGACCGAGTGCGAAGAGCAGGAAGATCACGCCGATCTCACTCCAGATGTGTACGCCATGCAGGTCGGTGACACTGGGCATGTACGACATGTTGGGTGAGGCGAGGAATCCCGCCACGATATATCCTAACACTACGGGCTGCTTCAATCGTTTGAAGAGCAGTGTCATGGCACCGGCGCAGATGAGGATGAGCGCTAGGTCGGCTATCAGTGGTTCTAACTCTGACATGGTGTTTTGTTGTTATTTCGCGCCGCCACCTAATGCGATATAAAGGGCGATGACGGCCTGAGCCCCTTTGTACATGTTCGAGGCCTCACTGAGCTGGGCATTGAGGAGTGTCTCCTGTGCGGTAAGCACCTCGAGGTAGTTCGACTTACCATTGTCCATCAACTCATGCGTTCCTACATAAGCTTCATGCAGCACTTCCACCTGACGATGGTAGTAGGCATGCTTCTCGCGGGCAGCCTGACAGTCGGCCAATGCTTCGTTCACCTGATTACCGGCATCAATTACGGTCTGCACATACTTGCGCTTCAGATCTTCCTCAGTAAGCTGAGAGATCTTATAGTTAGCCTTGATCTTACCACGGGCAAAAATAGGCTGTGTGAGCTGACCAACGGCCGTCATCAGCAGCTTACCTGGATCTGGTGGCACACCTACGCTATTGGTCCATCCAGCTGTTCCAGTCAGCGTGATGCTGGGGAAGAAGGCTGCGCGCGCGGCCTGCGTGTTGTAGAAGGCCTCCTCCAGGGCATGGTTGGCCATGCGTACGTCAGGACGGTTTTCCAGCATGGTGGCAGGCACGCCTACCTGTATGAACTGCGCGTCGAACATCCGCTGTCCTGTAGGGGAGTCGGGATGCTCTGGCAGAGCTGAGCTGCCCCATTGGCTGCGTTCGATGTGCTGCGGCGTCTCAGCCAGCAGACGGCAGATGGCGTTCTCCACACTGCGGATACTACGGCGCGTGTCAACAATCTGTGTCTTCACGTTGAGGTACGAAGACTCCATCTGGTTGACGGCAGTGGAAAAGATCTTACCGTTTTCCCACAGCGTCTTCTCCGTCTCCAAGGAGGCGTTCCACAGACTGTCGGTGGCGGTCAGGATCTCCAACTGGCGGTCGAGCATCTGCAACATGTAATACTGCTGAGCCACGGTGGAAACGAGGTTGGCGCGTATGGCCTCCTCGCGAACCTGAGCTTGCAGCAGTACGGCCTTGGCAGCACGTTTCTTGTTGGTGATGGAGCCGAACACATCAACGTCCATCTGCATCTGCAGCGGCAGGTTGTACGTCTTCGACAACGGGGTTTCTTCCAACTTGCTCAGTGTACCCTGCGGTAAGAAATAAAGCGACGGCAGATAGGCCAACTTAGCGGCTTGCAGCGAGGCCTCACTCTTCTCCACGGCAATGCAGGCTGAGTTCAGGTCGGTATTGGCTGCCAGCACCTGATCGATGAGCTGCTGCAGCAACGGATCGGTGAAAAACTCACGCCACGACATCTGCGCCATCGACGTGCCACCCTCGGTTACCTGTAATTCCTGCGTGTTGCCGAAGACGCCTGACGGTGCCTCGTCCTTCTGCTCGTACTTGTTGTAGATGCCGCAGCCCGTGAGCAGGATACTCACGGCTGCAGCTACAAATAACACACTTAGTCTTTTCATATTAATTCATCACGACTTTGATCTTCGATCGAACTCGCTCACGTTGACTTGTCTCCGTCTTCGTTTGTCACGACTCGGCCAAATGTGCAAGCATCTTTGGCTCTCGCTGATCCAAACGTTCGGAATTGTAAGCGAGCTCTCATTTCTCTCACTTAATCACGACTTTTTTACCGTTTATGATGTACAGACCTTTCTTGACCTGACCCTTTGTCACCGATACACGACGACCCTGGAGGTCATATGCTCTGTCAGATGTTGTTCCCTTACCATTTGCCTCACTAATACCTGTTGTAATTCCCGGGAAAGGATCTTCATTAACAACGAAGGGGATATATTTCTGACCAGCTCCAAGCTCGTAAGGCAGATATACATAACCAGCTCCTAAGATTTCATTCTTTTCATAGAAACCTACTTCACCGTTTGTATTAGCCAATACATAGACCACTTCGGCTGTTTCATCACTAATCTTCAGCTTGTTTACACGAGGTTTAGCAACTTCTTCTCCAGAAACGGTCAGGGCAAACGTACCATCACCTTCATTCTTACTATGGAGCAGATAAGGCTCACCGCCCTTCATAGCCTCCACAGGAGTAATGTTAGCTACCTTTCCGTCACTTTCGGTTACTACCTTTGTCACCACGTATGCCTCCAGTTCATCGGGCATGGTTACATCAGTGTAGGGAACGATGGTAGTCCAACCTGATTCATCAATGGCCACATTGAAGCTTGAAGGATGTACCAAGCGATATAAACGTGGCAAGGTACCCTCTTCTGAATCAGCCTCATAACCGCCAAACGAAGATGACATCATGCTCTTTCCGTAGCGGATGACATTCTTGGCAACAGTTGTATTGCCGTCTTTCTCGCGATCAGCAAAGTTGAACTTAATCTGCACACTGTCGTTCTTATTGGCAGGGAAGGTAAATGTTACCTGGCAACTATCTTCGATATTCTCCAGTTTACCTGTCTTCAGTTTGGCTCCGCCACCCATACCTGGTATGCTGCCACCACCGAAGCCACCGCCATCTGTGTCGGAAATGTAAAGATACGTCATCTTATAGTCGGCGGTTCTACCGGTCTGTAAGCTCCACTTGCCATCGGTCTGCTCTAAATTCAGAATCATTGCATCATCGGGTACCTGGGTAATCCTACCGTCTTCATCAATGGTGATGTTACTGCTATTGCCGCTTCCGCCGAACAATGACATAATTCCACCACCTCCAGTGCCACCGACCTTGCGGTTGAGCACCTTGGGCTTATCGTCAATTGTTGCCACGATGAGCAGTTTGTCATCTGCTTTCAGCTGATTAGCGTTCGTCACCAGTTCATAGACACCTTCCATAGCTCCGGCTGGGAGTACGCGGCGGTCTCTAACGTCGAGGTAGAATTTACGCTTCATCTTAACGGTATCACCAGGCTGGAGTAATACGGGTGCGTTGACCGTCACGGTAATGATGCCCTCCATCTTGGGAACCAGTACACTATCGGTCTTTTCCTCATCGAGAACCCATTCGGCAAAGTCGGTGTCGCTGAGTTTCAGTGATGTCATAGGAAGCTTTTTGTTTGTTGCATTCTGGTTTGTAACCAGCGAGCCTCCGAACATGTCGGTTATACTGAAGAGATCTTCAGTTGTTTTCGTCTCACCGTAGTAGAGGACGACGGTCTCTGTGATGAGGTTGCGCTTGTGCTCTTGCATATAGTTGACACGCGGCATCTTGACAGTCCGCTTGTCTTCCGTGTTGTTGTTATTGTTGTTGCCACCCATTCCGCCAAACATCGACATCATGTCCTGATCCTCGGAATACTCCAGCGGACCATATACTGTTACCCAATCGCCTACACTAAGACTGTCGGCTGTGATGTCGGCCAATTTCAGTCCGCGTCCGTTAATGACAGACAGTGAATCGCGGTCTACACCATTGTCGCTGATAGCATAGGTTATGGCTCCTTCCTCCTGCTCACCCATGAACATGCCAAGCATCGCACTCATGTCGAAGCCTCCAGTACTCGTTTCTCCCATCAAGCCAGAGAACATATCCATCAAGTCTTCCATTCCTTCCATGCCAGCCATCATGCCGCCTACACTCGATACGATACCCTTCACGAAGTAGCAGACGCCGTTGGCAGTTTCCTCTTCATGGCCTTCTGCTTTCGCATACGCTATGGCCTCGGCTACGGTGAAGGGATTGGTGCGGCAACCTTTCACATTATTCCTCGTGTCATCGATACGCAGGATGTAGGATGTCAGGTAATCGTCATAGTCGGATGTTGCAGCCACCTGGGCGTAGATGCGCACAGTGCCGCGCTTCTTCAGTGTTACTTCACCTGTGGAAGCATTTACTGTGGCCACATTCTCATTGTCGCTCCAGTAGGTAATGGTACCTGCGCCTTCCTCTACTGTTGCCACGGGCGAATCAAAGTCGTTTGGGTTTTGGACATCAGCCTCATAGTCATGTTCCGGGAAGGCGACCATTGGGTCTGGTTTGTTGGTTCTCACCTTCTTAAAGAAAGCCATCTTCGTAGCAGCAATGTCGGCATTGACCTTGCCATCTTCTGTTTCTGCCCCAAGATCCCAAGTACTGCCACCCATGATAGACTGGATGCCAGAGGCCTTTTTGAAGCCTACATGGTAATTGGTATACTTGTTCTCGTCAGTCTTTACTTTCTGATGTAGCAGCCCCTGGTCTATGTCAAATGTCCTTTTGGAGGCATCGTCAACAAAGCCTACACGCAGAGCTTGATCAGAATTGAACAAATAGCGCTTGCTATTTTCATTATTCGTGATGTAGAACAGATAACTCAGCCCAGTGCGACCAGCTGTCCATTCCAGTGAATCGCCAATCTCGCAAGTAAGACGGTCCATCTCTTCCTTCAGTGTTACCTTCATAGCAGAAGGTGCCTCCTTGCTGACAGTTTTTCCCTCTTCGTAGGCGGGATTGTTCTTCATGGCGTTCGAGGAAGTCAGGTCAACGATGACGGTCGTGTCACCTGCTGCAAGATTAGCAGGATTCTGCACCCGCTTCCACTTCACATAAGTCTTTATTTTTATTTTGTAAAGGGTGAAGCGGTTTGTGGTACTCTCATCAATAGAGATCAACTTATTATCATTTGTACTCCAACAGAAATAAGCGTTACCATTATTACCTTCATAATACAACTTGCCGCCATCTTTACCATAATTTTCCAGCACAAACATATTCGTGGCATCAGCAGGAGGAGTACTCGACACGCTGACGCTGGGAGTTGTCAAACTGCCCCAAAGATAATCGTCATTATTTTTTAAAGTGAACGAATTGCCGTTTTTCCCTTCTATCGTCCACTTCATATTGGCAGTTACTCTTATAACTGAGGTATTATCGTTACCGATGGTTATTTCGACACCTCTTAATACATAGGTTCCAGAGTTTGATAGAGCGAGGCCTCTACTCTTATCTACCAAAAGCACTTGGTCGTTGTCTTCTACCTCCGAGAGGTTGTTTACCTTTACACATTCATAAGCTTCCGCCTGGGCAATTCCCCCTCCAGCTATGAGCCCCCATAGTAGAAATACTGTTTTTATAAAGTTAGCTTTTTTCATGTTAAAAATGTTATTATGTTTTGGTTATTCTTGAGTTATTTCTTCACTAACAGCTACTTCAGCAGCAGCTTCTATAGGTTTCCCTTGGTACTTCTCGTGCAGCTTCTGGAACACGATGAAGAAGGCTGGTACAACAAAGAGGAGGGCAATAGTGCCGACTGTCATACCGCCGATAACGCCGAGGGCGAGGGCACGGTTACCATTGGCACCGGCGCCACCCTCGATAACGAGTGGTATCATACCGATAATCATCGTAGCCACCGTCATCAGAATTGGGCGCAGACGCTCCTGACAAGCAGCGAATGCGGCATCACGGATGCTCATGCCCTGGGCACGACGCTCTGAGGCGAACTCCGTAATTAGGATGGCCGTCTTCGAGAGCAGACCAATCAGCATGATCACACCCGTCTGCAGGTAGATGTTGTTGTCCATACCAGGCAGGTGAACCAGTGATCCTAGATAGGCAAACACGAAGGCACCCATCAGTCCGAAGGGAACGGAGAACAGCACGGCCCACGGTGTGAACCATGAGTTGTAGAGCGAGGCCAGGATGAGGTAGATCAGGATGACACATATTATATATATAAGAGCAGTGGTGTTCGACCCAGCTGCTTCCTCCACCTCACGTGACATGTTGCTGTACTCAAAGGTTGCAGTAGCGGGCATCTCCTGCTTAAATACCTCAGCGATAGCTTTATGGGCATCACCCTCACTGCAGCCATTAGCCGTCGAAATGTTACAAGTGATGCTCTGGAATAAGTTGAAGTGCTCAATGTTCGACGGACCGACGATCTCCTTCAGCGTGACGAACTCGGAAATGGGTGCCATCTTGCCCCCACGCACCTTCACAAAGATGTTCTGCAACGATGATGGGTCGAGACGACTTTCGGGCAGGGCACTGGCCATGATGCGGTAGACCTTACCAAACTGGTTGAAGTTGCCAATATAGCTTCCGCCGCAGAAGGAACCGAGTGTACTGAGTACAGTCTTAGGCGACACACCGGCGCGGTCGCACTGTGTGGCATCAACCTCGACACGATACTTCGGGTAGCGCTCTGAGTACGATGACATTGCCATATTGATTTCAGGTCGCTCGGCCAACTTGGTCAGGAAGTGCTCGGTTTTCTTGGCAAACTCCGACAGGTCGCCGTCCGTAGGATCCTCCACGATGAGGCTCACACTGTTGCTCGTACCATAGCCAGGTACCTGGGGCAACTGGAAGGGCAGCACCTTTACGTTCTTGATGTCCATGCAGGCATAGTAGAAGCGACCGATAATGAGGTCGATCAGATGGTTCATGCCGGGACGTTCATCCCAGTGCTTCAATCGAACGACGAGCGTAGCGAAGTTAGATCCGTTACCCGACGCCAGTCCGTAGCCACACGACACGGCGAAGCTCTCCAGCTCGGGAATCTCCTTCACCTTCTCCTCTACTTGCTTCGTCAACTCCTGCGTCTGCTGTAGCGTGTAGCCCTCCGGTGCGCGAATCTCTGCAAGGAAGACACCCTGGTCCTCTTGCGGAACGAGGCCCGATGGCAAGTTCTTCATGAAGAATATGAGCAGGACAGCGGCCACAGCCAAGAGACTCCATGCCAAGATGGGTCGCTTGATAAACTTTTGAACGGCCTTCGAGTATTTCTTATAGATAGCGTTATAGCTTACGGTGTAGGCCTTCTTGGTATAGTACGTCAACGACTTGCGCTCACTCTTGTCCTCCGAGGCTTTCAGCATGATAGCACAGAGCGCAGGACAGAGTGTCAGGGCCGATACGCACGACAAGCCGACGGCTGAAGCGATGGTGACACCGAACTGGGTGAAGAATGTGCCCGACGTGCCACTCATGAATGTCACAGGAATAAAGACGGCCATGAATACTAATGTACACGAGATAACAGCCACAGACACCTCACTCATAGCCTGGCGTGTGGCCTCTCGGGCATCCGATATGCCACCCTCCATTTTCGCCATCACTGCCTCGACCACCACAATGGCGTCGTCCACCACCGTACCGATGGCCAATACCAATGCGAAGAGCGTTAATATGTTCAATGAGAAACCTGCCAACGAGACGATGGCAAAGGTACCCAGCAACGACACGACAATAGAGATAGACGGGATAATCGTGGCCTTGAAGTTCTGCAGGAAGAAGAACACTACCAATATCACCAGGATGATGGCGATGATGAGCGTCTCCACCACGTTGTGGATGGCGGCGAAAAGGAAGTCGTCCGAGGTCTGCATCGTCACGAACTCCAGTCCGGCGGGCATCGACGGCTTCATGTCCTCACACATCTTTGTGATGCGGGCGTTCACCTCCGTCGCGTTAGCATCAGGTGCCTGGAACACCATGAGTAGTATGCCAGGCTTACCGTTGATGTTTGACAAGAAGCTGTAGCTCTGTGCACCAATCTCCACCTCGGCCACATCACTCAGGTGCAGCAGGTGACCGCCGTTGGTGGTGCGAAGCACGATGTCATTGAACTCCTCAACGGTCTTCAGTGTACCCTTGTACTCCATCGAGTACTGGTATTTGTTCTCCGACAGCTCGCCCAACGAACCCGTGGCTGCCACGAAACTTTGTCCGCTTATGGCGGCAAACACATCGTTAGGCTCCAGACCGTACTGAGCCATCACGTCAGGCTTCAGCCAGATACGCAGGGCGTAGGTATTACCCAGTGCCATCACGTCGCCTACACCGGTGATACGCTGCAGACGAGGCTTGATGTTGATATCGACGTAGTTCGAGATGAAATCATCGTCATATTTCCCATCCGTACTCCTGATGGCGAGGATGCGCAGGATGTTACTCTGCATTTTCATCACTTGGACGCCTACTTTCGTCACGTCGGCGGGTAGCAAGGCTTGTGCCTTCGATACGCGGTTCTGCACGTTCACTGCCGCCATGTCGGGATCAGTGCCCTGTTCAAAGTACACGCTGATGCTCACATTGCCCGATGACGAGGCCTTCGAGGTCAAATAGGTCATACCTGGCACACCGTTGATACTTTCTTCCAACGGCTGGATGACCGACTTCATAA
The DNA here is from genome assembly GCA_045114185.1 of Prevotella sp. Classification (GTDB taxonomy): domain Bacteria; phylum Bacteroidota; class Bacteroidia; order Bacteroidales; family Bacteroidaceae; genus Prevotella. The sequence goes on from JBGUJY010000084.1 coordinate 48,282, forward strand.
TCGTGCTTGCGTCGGCACCTGTGTAGTTGGTCGTCACCATCACCTGTGGCGGGGCGATGCTGGGATACTGTTCAATGGAAAGTGACTTCATGCAGATGAAGCCCACCATCGCTATAACAATACTGATGGCGCAGGCCATCACATATCTATTGATAAATATATTGTTCTTCATTCTCGGATTCTCGATGGTTAGTTATTTCGTTATCACGACATAACGACATTACTTTTCTTCAGCTGGAAAAAGAACTTGTTGCCCTTCTTGTACGTTATTAGCTCCGATGGTCACGATTTTATCACCTACATGGAGACCGCTGGTGACGATGACATCCTTGCCGTTGCCAGTATCGGCTGTCGTTACCGTAACGGCTGTTGCCGTGCTGTCGGCCTTCACCTTATAAACCTGTTGTTTGTCCTGAAGCTTTACCACTGCAGTTTGCGGAATAACCATTACGTCCTTCTGGGCAATCGGCAGCACGACTGTGCCCTGGATGCCTGAGAAGAGATGACCGTCGGGGTTGGGGAACGAGGCTTTTGCGCCTAATGAGCCGGTAGCGGCATCCACCACGCCCGTCAAGCTGGTGATGCGACCTTTGTGCGGGTACTCCGTGCCATTCTTCATCACGAACGTCACGTCCGGCAATTCAGCGATGTGCTTCATCTTGTCTTCTTGCGTCATACCAGCCGAAACTGATGCTTCGATAAGTGCCTCTGTCACGGAGAATTCTGCATCCATCTTCGTGTTGCCGCTGAGGATTGTGAGATTTGTGGCAGGTGATACCTGATCGCCAGGACGTACGAGAATCTCACCGATCACACCCGTTACGGGTGCGGTGATGGTGCAGAATCCGAGGTTCACACGGGCACGGTTCACAGCCGACTGTGCCTGGGTAACGGATGCCTTGGCCTGACTGACGGCGGCTAATGCCTGATTGTAGCTGTTCCGGGAATTTTCAAGCATATAACTGCTCACGATCTTCTTTTCGAACAGGTTCTGGTTACTCTCAAATTCCAGCTTGGCACTGTTGGCTTGTGCCTGCGCTGCCGAGAGGTTGGCCTGTGCTGCCTGGAGGTTGGCACGTGCAGCCTCCACTTCATGCTGGGCATTACGCGAATCGATGACGAACAATATCTGTCCCTTGTTCACCCGCTGACCTTCAGTCACGCTGATCCTCATCAGCTGACCGCTCACCTGGGGCGAAATCGTTACATCTGACTGACCCTTCAACTTGGCACTGAACTTCAACGGAACCGTGATATCCTGTTTATTCACCGTCATCGTCTCAAACGATGTCTTTGTTTCCTTAGGCATGTCTATTCCGCACGCTGTCAGTCCCATCGCCATGACGAGCAAACTTACTAATTTGATAGATTCCTTTTTCATCTTTTAGTTTTTTCGTTATTTTTATTGTTATTATTCTCTGTGTGGTCTAACCCAGCTCAATACTTGGTTTTATCTCTAAAAGAGATATATTTGGGTACAAAGATAAACAAAAAACGGAAAGTACCGTCATCTTTTGTAAAAAAATATAGAATACACTTTTTTTTTCTTTAGATCGCTGATGAAAAATGAGGAATCATAGGTGTTTGGAGTTCATTACGTAATATACTTCTTATAAAAAATAACTAGGCTGATAACGATGCGTTAGAAGGCTGGTTGGAGCACGTTAGAAGGCTGATAACGGGGTGTTAGAAGGCTGGTTGGGAGCCTAGCTAATAGTTAGTTCGATTTTTACGAACTATTGAAGATTCAAGAAAAACGAGTTTTCGTTTTGCAGTATGCTCGATTTTATCTATTTTTGCACAGAAATCAATTCAACTATAAAACTTATGAAAGGTATGAAAACATTGAAAATGATGCTGGCCCTCGTGGCCGTTGCGGTAGCCTTTGCTTCCTGCAACCAAAAGAAAGAGGCTCCTCAAAAGGCGCTAGTTCTCTACTACTCTCAGACATCGAACACCAAGACTGTAGCACAAGAGATTGCAAACAAGTTAGGTGCTGATATCGAGGAGATTGTTCCAGTGAAGCCTTATGACGGTGATTTCCAGGCAACCATCGAGCGTTGCAACCAGGAGCGTGAACAGGGAATCGTCCCCGAGATCAATGCGATTGCTGCCAACCTCGATGACTATTCCACCATCTTTATCGGTTATCCTGTATGGTTCGGCACCTATGCACCTCCCGTTGCCGCCTTCTTAGATAAGGTGGACCTGAGCGGTAAGAAGATTGTTCCGTTCTGTACGTTTGGTAGTGGCGGACTGGATTCCAGTGTGAAGGATCTGGCTAAGAAGCAACCGAATGCGAATATCCTTCCGGGCTATGGTGTTCGTGCAGCACGTATCGCGGCAGTACCCAAGGAGGTGGATCAGTTCCTCAAGGCAGGTGGTTTCATTGAGGGTGAGTTTACCCAGCTGGAAGAGTTCCCCGAGCAGCATGCAGTGAGCGAGGAGGAAGCAGCTATCTTTGATGCAGCCGTCAAGGACTATCCCATGATTCACGCCAAGGCTTCCACCGTTGCCTCACGAGCCATTCCTGAAGGTACGGAGTATCTGTTCACAGCCGTTGACCTTCCCCGCGAGGACGGTCCGCAGATGCCTCCGGGTGGTGAGATGAAGGTGTATGTAACCGTAGAAGATGGACAAGCACCTGTATTCACACAAGTAGTTAGGTAGAACCTGAATGGGGTCCTACCTAGCTGACACGTATTTGTGTAAGGTGGCGCGAACGGCGCCATAGCCGGCGTAAAGCTCTTTGACCATCCCTTCGATCTGTTCGCCCAGACCAGCCTCGTAGAGATCGACAGCGAAGATGTCCTTGCGACTGTACAACTGGCGCAGACAGGAGTAGTCCTGATCTTTCTTGCCAATCTCCAGCGGTGCCACGATGGCCTGTAGTTCTGAGAGCAGTGGATCGGGTGACGGCTCGAAAGGTGTACCATCGTCCTTGATGCCCTTCAGGTAGCGGGCATAGCCAGCCAGTGTGAGCGGGATCAGGATGAGGTTTGACTTATCAAGACCGCGGGCGAGGTATTTCTTGATGGTCTCGCCAAAGCGGATGGGCAGCTTCTGCGAGGTGTCTGACGCGATTCGCTGAGGAGCATCAGGCATGAAGGGGTTGGGCAGACGACGGTTGATGACGGCACCAATGAACTCATAGGGGTTCAAAACACCGGGATCGGTTACAACGGGCATGGCCTCGATGTAGCCGATCTTCTGGATAAATGAACGCAGGTCATCATCAGCCATCTCGGCACTGATCAGCGTATAACCCAGCATACAGCCATAGAGTGCCATGGCGGTGTGTAGCGGGTTCAGACAGGTGGTCACCTTCATGGTCTCCACCTGATCAACAGTTTCACGAGTGGTATAGAGGGCACCGCCCAGATGGAGTGGGGGGCGACCGTTGGTGTAGTTGTCCTCGATAACGAGGTACTGCACTTCCTCGGCATTCACGAAGGGAGCCGTGAAGGTATGCTTCTCAGTCTCGATATAATCATTGTCCTCGAAACCGTCGGCAGCCAGCATCTCCTTTACCTTCTCATGGGGACGCGGCGTAATCTTGTCGATCATCGACCAAGGGAAGGTGATCTTCGTCTCATCTTTTAAGTAATCAAGGAAGGCAGCAGGAACCAGTCCGTCGTTCACCCAGCGTTCAGCATATGCGAAAACGCCCGCTTTCACCTTGTCGCCATTATGCGAGCAGTTGTCCATCGACTGTACGGTAAGGGGCAACTGTCCAGCATTGAATCGCTCATACAGCAGGGCCGTTACCTTTCCCATGGCGAAGATGGGTTTCATGCCACGAGAGAGATCCGCTTCGTTAAAGCTATATCCTTTCTCGGTGATGGTGAACGAGATCATCTGCAAGGAAGGATTCTTGAAGATTTCCACGAGTCGGTTCCAGTCATTGAACTGATAATCAGCCTTTAACGCCTCGGTAACGCTGGCAATCACTTTCTTCTCGATGGTACCAGATGACTGCAGACTAACCAACAACGAAAGGTTGTTGTAAGGTGCATAGGCTTTATCGATGACCTCAAAATCGAAGGTCTCGGCCACGATGACACCACGGTCATACTTACCTGTATTCAGCGCATCGTTGAGGATGGCTGCGGGGAAAGCGCGGAAGATGTTACCGCCACCGAAGTGTACCCATGTGGGCTCCTTGGCAGTCTTTTCGCGAACAGCTTTAATATCAAACTGAGGAAGCTGATAACCTTTGGCTTCCCACTCGGCGGCATTGTAGTTGCCTGAGATAATATCGTTGAGTTTCATTGAACTTTGAACTTTGATCTTTGAACTATATGATTACTGATTAGTCGAAGAAACCAGGTTGCTTGTAATCTATTCCTAACTCGCGATCGACGGTGGCGAGGATACCCTGTACCTGTCCGAGGGCGAACATACGACCTAATAGGGTGTAGCCGGCATTATGTCCATGACTGGACTCATCCATGATGCCACCGGGATTGTCGGTGAATGTCATGCCATGATCCACGCGCATGGGCAGGTCGGGGTTCTCTTGCTCGAAGATACGGCAGAGCTCAATGAGATCTGCCCGTCCACCAAGGTGTGACGCTTCGGTGAAGTCGCCATTGGGGAAGATATGACAGGAGCGGAGGTGTACGAAATGGGTGCGTGACGCAAACTTCTTCGCCATCTCCACTACATTATTATATGCACCTGCCGAGAGCGAGCCTGCACAGAAGGTCAGACCGTTATGTTTGTTGGGCACAGCATCCAAGAACCACTGGATATCCTCCTCGGTGCGGACGATACGTGGCAATCCGAGGATCTCAATAGGAGGATCATCAGGATGGACACACATATTCATATTGCACTCCTCGCAGGTAGGCATAATGGCTTCGAGGAAATATTTCATGTTTGCACGCAGCTGTGCCTTATCAATACCCTTGTAGAGGTTGAGGAAATCACGGAACTTCTGGATGGGAGCCTCGTCGTTCTCGCTGAAGTTACCTGATACGAAGCCCTGTGTCTTGATGATGATGGTCTCCACGAGCTTGTGATCTTTCTCGGGCGTCATCGTCTTGGCCAGCTCATCACACTCAGCCAACACGTTGCGTCCTTCGCCCACACCTGCAGGGAATTGGAACTGCGCCCATTCTTCGCGGGCTCCTTCACGTTTCAGGATATAGATGTCGAAGTAGGCGAACTCGGCATAGTTGAAATACAGGTTTGTTGAGCCGTTGGGGTTGGCATGCAACAGATCCGTGCGGGCCCAGTCGAGCACCGGCATGAAGTTATAGCAGATACAGTGAATACCTTCGGCAGAGAGGTTACGCAGACTCTCCTTATAGACCTCTATCTGGTGGTCGCGATCCGGTCCACCGTATTTGATGGTTTCCACTACCGGCAACGACTCGACAACACTCCACCGCATACCGTAGCTTTCAATATATTCACGTAAGTCACGAATCTTCTCGCGGGTCCATACCTCACCAAGAGGTACATCATGCAAGGCTGTTACAATACCTTCAACTCCGATTTGTCTTAGCATGGCAAGGGTGATCTTGTCTTTCTTGCCAAACCATCTCCATGTTCTTTCCATAAATACAGTCTATGATTCTTAAGTTGTTTGCAAAGGTAACAATATTACGTCTTTTTTTGTTAGCTCGTCTTCCAAAAATAGGAAGGAATATACAAATAGAATGCTTTTTGACACAAAACTATTCGTGGTGGTAGGGCTCTCCTTTGATGATGGTACAGGCGCGGTATAGTTGTTCAACGAAAATCATCCTCACCATTTGGTGTGAGAATGTCATCTTGGAGAGCGAAAGCTGTTCGTTGCAACGCTGATAGACGGAAGGGGAGAAGCCATAAGGACCTCCGATGACGAAGACCAGTCGTCTGACGGTCTGCTGCTTCTTCTGGATCCATGTAGCGAAGTCGATGCTGCGCATCTCCTTGCCATGTTCGTCCAGCAGCACCAGGTAATCCTGTGCCTGCACCTGTTTCAGGATCTGTTCACCTTCCCGTTCTTTCTGTTGCTCCTCACTAAGGTTCCTGTTGTTCTTCAGGTCGGGAATGGTGATGAGCTCGAAAGGCATGTAGTGACCGAGACGTTCCACATAGTCATCCACACAGGCAGCGATATGCTTGCTGACTGTCTTACCTACGAGTATGAGTGTTGTTTTCATGCGTTGTCTCGCCGCCTGCCTATACGATATATTGGTCGCTGATACTCTTGTTCTCCACCACACGACGGATGGTATCAGCAAACATGTCGGCTACTGACAGCTGCTTGACCTTAGGACAGCGCTGTGCATAGGGGATGGAGTCGGTGAAGACGATCTCCTCCAGCGATGAGTTCTGGACACGGTCGCTGGCAGGACCGCTCATCACGCAGTGACTGGCACAAGCTCGTACGCTTTTGGCTCCAGCCTCGATCATGATGTCGGCAGCCTTGGTGATGGTTCCTGCGGTATCCACCATATCATCAATGATGACCACATTCTTATCTTTTACGTCACCGATAATCTGCATCGTGGCCACAACATTGGCACGAGCACGGGTCTTGTTGCAGAGCACCAGGGGTACACCTAGGAACTTGGCATAGGTGTTGGCACGCTTAGAACCGCCTACGTCGGGAGAGGCAATCACCAGGTCTTTCAGCTTAAGACTCTGCAGATAGGGGAGGATCACACCGGATGCGTAGAGGTGATCAACAGGGATGTCGAAGAATCCCTGAATCTGATCAGCATGCAGGTCCATGGTAATCACTCTATGAACGCCGGCCACGCTCAGTAAGTCGGCCACCAGCTTGGCACCGATGCTTACACGGGGCTTGTCCTTACGGTCCTGACGTGCCCAGCCGAAATACGGAATCACCGCATTGATGCTCTTGGCAGAGGCGCGTTTGGCGGCATCGATCATCAGCAACAGTTCCATCAGATTGTCGGAGCTGGGGAATGTGCTCTGTACGAGGAAGACGTCGCGACCGCGGATAGACTGTTCGTAAGATACTGCGAACTCACCGTCAGAGAACTTCGTCATGATCAGTTTGCCCAGCGGGCATCCCAGACTTTGGCAGATACGTTCTGCCAGGTACTTGGTGGCAGTACCTGAGAATACCATAAAAGAATTGGTGTCAATCATATATAATCAATTATAGAGTGTCGTTGTCTTATCCTACTGCCTTGCGCAGTTTCTCGAAATGACTGATCAGTTCCCGATAGTCCTGCTGGTTATGGATGTCGAAGCGGTTCCAGAGGTCACCACAGATCACCACACCACCGAATCCAAGATCCTTGGCGAACTTCACATTCTCGAGGTTCATGCCGCCCAAGGCATAGACATGGCGGTCGATCAGTCCTTTCCGTGATGCTTCCTTGAGTTCTTCTTCCGTGAAATTGCTCTCGGCATCTTGTTCGCTCTGGCTATGGAAGATGTACTTCAAAAAGACGTATTCCGACTTTTTCTTGGCCGTCTTGAGCAGATCAAGATCCATGCAGGTACGGGAAAAGCGCCCGTGGTAGCCATCGGGCAGGGGAGCATCAGGGGATTCGATATGAATACCCGCAAGACGGTACTCGCCTTTGAGGTAATAATGGTCGTGTACGGTAATCTTGCGGTAGTAATCTTCGGGCAATAAGGAAAGCAGTCGCTCTGCATACATGGGTGAAGAGCCGGGCTTGTAGAGATGTAGATTGTCGAGCCCCTCTTCAAAGAGCGATGCGATGATTTTGTCTTCTTCCACAAAAAATGTGGGCTTTGTCATGAGAACGAGTTTCATTCGTCTTTCCTATTTGTCTGCAAAATTAGGAATAATTTATGAGACATGCAATAATCTCATGGATTATTTTTTGCTGTTCAGCCAGTTATCTATTAGCATACGTGCGATGGAGAGTTTTTCCGGAATATCGGGAAGGTTCTCCTTCTTGAACCATCCACCAGCTGATAGTTCCGAGTGCTGCAAGCGGATTTCACCATAGTCATATTCCGCTTGGAAGCCTACCATCAGACCGCAGGGATAGGGCCATGGCTGACTACCGAAATAGCGGATGTTGCGGATGTGAATACCTGTTTCTTCGAAGGTTTCGCGTTCTACAGCCTGCTCGAGCGTCTCGCCTGTCTCCACAAATCCGGCAACCAGTCCGAAGAAGTCGCGCTGGAAATTCCTTGCATGTACCAACAGCACCTCATCACCCTTATGGATGAGTACAATGACAGCGGTAGCAAGCTGTGGCCACACCTCTTTCCCACAGTTCTCACAGCGTTTGGAAATCTCGGTGTGCATCTTCATCGGTGCTCCGCAGACCCCACAAAACTGGGTGTTCATATCCCAGTAGAGGATCTCCTGGCACTTTCCCGCTTTCAAGTAGAGGTCGCGTGGAATCTTGTTGTACGAGGCGCGCAGTCCGCACATCTCGAACTTAGGATTATCCGTGACAGGTTGGTCGATACGGACGGTTTTCACCTCAGCATCCTCAAAGGGGGTGATATTATGAATGGTGTTCCAGGGTTTGACCTCCACGGGGGGGGCTTCGCCTTGGGGGATGGTATATGTGCCGTCGGGGAGTTTCTCCAACAGCAGATCTGTTTTACAGAAAACAAACCAATATCTGTTCATTGTTTATTCTCCAAAGATTAATCGGCGGTCGCGAGCAATGGCCGGCTTGGTCCATTCCTCAGGCACAAACCGCCAGTTGTTGTTGGCTTGGGGATCCAACACGCCTTGTCTCTCAATCTCTTTCGTCAGGTAGTAACGCTGGTCTCTCTCACTACGGTAGATAATTCTGTTGTCGAGTTCCTCGTGCGGGATGCCGGCACCTTTCGTAAGCAGTTCACCACCGCCATTGCCACGGTAGCTGTTCAGTACCACCTTATAAGTCTTGTGCTCATCGAAAGGCTGACCGTTGCTCATTCGCAGGATGTGCACCTTCTGTCCGTCGGGCTTGGTGACATCTACCTCATAGTCGATACCGGCAGCACTGTCGAAGTTAAACGCCAGGTTCTTGAAGCCGAACCGTTGCTGGTCGCCCCTGGCCTCCTCGTTAAGCAACATGATATGATCATCGGGAGAGGTCATAGTGTTCACCCATAGGTCATAGCTCATCTCCAGATGCTTCCGTACCTCTTCTCCTGTGAGGTTCATGACATAGATCTGATTCTCATACTTATAGAGGTTGAACATGTCGCATACCTTCACGTCGCCTGCCTCAATCACTTCATCAAAGGTAAGCGGGGCGTTGAAAGAGATGTCAGCTCCGGTGATCTGCAACTGTAGGTTATGGATGAAGTCGCAGAACGCACTACTGCCGAAATAGCAATCGCGGGTATAGATGGATTTCTTGAAGACACCGATCTTACGGTTGACATAGCTGTCAACACTGTCGATATCGGCTTGGAAATAATCCAAGAACTTCTCGTCGATGGGGAGGTTGGCCACGCTGACCACCTGTCCTGTTACCTGCTTGTCATACACACGACCGTCTTTTAACGATACTTTGATCTCCGCATCGCTGACCATCAATGCAAGACTAGAAGGATCAAGACATACCACAATGCCACCTTGGTCGTTGGTGATGATGTCCTGATGCTTAGTGTGATCATGTCCGTAAAGGATCAGGTCGAATCCAGGTACTTCCTTGGCCACTTTCAGTGAGGCATCCTCTTCATATTCATCAGTGGTGATACCTCCCTCTCTTCCTGAGTGGAACAAACCGATGATGACATCAGCCTGCTCGTTCTTCTTCACATAGTCCACCCAGTAGCGGGCACTTGTCGTCATCTCCTCGAAACGCATGCCACTCCACAGACTCTCCTGGAGCCAATTGGGAATGGCGGGTGTGAGCATGCCGATAACGGCGATTCGAACTCCTTCACGTTCGAAGATGGCATAAGGTTTCAAATAGGGTTTGCCTGTGGACGTGTCGATGACATTGGCTCCCAGCATCGGGCATTTCACTTCACTGATCCATTTGTCATAGACTGCATGACCTGTCTCCACGTCGTGGTTACCAATGGTCTCCACATCATATTTCAGATAGTTTACCACCTTGGCTGCCACGTTCTCAATCTCCGGCTTCACATAGTTACAATAGTAGCAGGTAGGCTGTCCTTGAAGGATGTCGCCGTTATCAAAGAGAAGGAGGTTCTCGCCATAAATCGCCCTCAAGGAATCCACGTAGGTAGATACTCGGGCAAGTGAGCCTTTCTTCGGGGAACGGTTGATGAAGTCATACGGGAAGAAGCACCCGTGAACATCACTGGTCTCAATTACCTTGATGGTAACATCTTTTGTCTGGGCCATAATTGAAGTATGAAAGAGCCATGGCGCAAGGCACAACATGAACAGTCTTTTCATATGGATACAAATAAAGTGTTAATCGTCGTCACGGTTGAAATACTCCTCCAGCTCCTTCTCAGCACTTCCGTTCTCGTTCTGCAGGTCGCGGATGATGACACCTTGCTCCAGCAGGGCGATGCGCGGACACACATCCACGGTGTGTGCCAGGTTATGACTACTGATAAGGATGGTGGAGCCTGTTTCCTGGTTATACTCCTTCAGCTTATGCTTCAGGATATTCTGACTAGAGGGGTCGAGGAAGTTAAAGGGCTCATCAAGGATAACCAGCTTTGGCTTGTTCAGCAAGGTGGAGATAATGCCCACCTTCTGCTTGTTTCCTGCGGAGAGGTTGCGGATCAGCTTCTTCTGTCCCAGAACTTCTCCTCCCATGAAATGCTCGAAATCCTTCAATCGCTCGTCAACCATCTCTTTCGACATGCCGTTCACCTTTCCCACGAAATAGAAATACTCCTCGGGGGTGAGAAAGTCGATGAGGAAGCCTTCGTCGATGTAAGCACCTGTATGTTTCTTCCACTCTTCACTTTCTACCGGATTGATGGTGACTTCTTCGCTCACCTCACCAGTCTCAGAGGTTTGGCGGGGAAGGGTAATCGTTACTTGTCCTTCGTCAGCTTTCAGCAGATCGAGGATCAGGCGGAAGAAGGTGGTCTTACCTGCTCCGTTGTTTCCTACAAGTCCTAACAGGTCACCCTGTTGAATGGTGAATTGCTGAATGTCAACGGCAGTCTTCTCACCAAATGTTTTTTTCAGATCAGATACTTCGATTTTCATATCTTTGTTGTTTATACGAGTCCACGACCGTGGCATTTCTTGAATTTCTTACCGCTTCCGCAAGGACAGGGATCATTCGGTCCAGGCATCTTATCCTTACGGATGGGGATGCGGTTCACCTGCTGGGCAGTTTCACGGGTATCATGCTGAGCGGCAGCCTGCTGGTTGCGATCAATCATCTGCTCCTCCTGGATATCTGCTTTCTGCTCATTGTAGCGCTGTGAATGCTGTTCAGGAGCAGCCTCGCGTACCTCGCTCTGCTGAATCTCAGGAATCTGTCCACGCATCAAGATGCTGGCGATTCTGTTGTTCATCTCGTCAACCATATCATCAAAGAGCTTGGCACTCTCCAGCTTGAAGATCACCAACGGGTCTTTCTGCTCGTAGCTAGCGTTCTGCACGCTATGACGGAGTTCGTCGAGGGCACGGAGATTCTCTTTCCAGCAGTCGTCGATAATATGCAGCAGAATGCTCTTCTCGAACTGCTTCACCACGCTCTTACTCTCTGTATCATAAGCCTCTTTCAATTCGCAGGCGATATTATACATACGCTTACCGTCGGTAACGGGAACCATGATGCGTTCGTACATCGTGCCCTGGTTCTCATAAACTTGCTTGATAACGGGGTTAGCCACAGCCTGAATACGGTCGGTCTTACGCTTGAAGGCCTCCATAGCCAACTGGAAGGCGTTCTCTTCGAGGTTCTCATGCGGTTCCTCGATGAACTGCTGACTAGTGAACGGGCACTCCATGGCAAGGATCTTCAGGAAATCCTCCTTACATCCTTCGTAGTCGTTGGTCTCAATGATATTCACCACACGATCCCAGATGATATTGGCAATATCCATACCGATACGCTCACCCATCAAGGCGTGACGGCGCTTCTCATAAACAACGGTACGCTGCTTGTTCATCACGTCATCGTACTCCAGCAAACGCTTACGGATACCGAAGTTGTTCTCCTCTACCTTCTTCTGGGCACGCTCGATACTCTTGGTCATCATACCGCTCTCGATACGCTCACCATCCTCAACACCCAGACGGTCCATCACCTTGGCGATACGCTCACTACCGAAGAGGCGCATCAGCTTATCTTCGAGAGAGACATAGAAGACAGAGCTACCGGGGTCACCCTGACGACCAGAACGGCCTCGCAGCTGACGGTCAACACGACGGCTCTCATGACGTTCCGTACCGATGATGGCCAGACCGCCTGCCGCCTTCACCTCAGGCGAGAGCTTGATATCGGTACCACGACCAGCCATGTTGGTGGCGATGGTTACGGCACCCTTTCCGTCAATGCTCTGACCTGCATTAGCCACGATGTCGGCTTCTTTCTGGTGCAGCTTAGCATTCAACACCTGATGGGGGATGTGACGCAGGTTCAACATACGTGACAGCAACTCAGAGATCTCCACTGAGGTGGTACCTACCAGGGTAGGACGACCAGCGTTGCGCATTTCCTCAATTTCCTCGATCACAGCATTGTATTTCTCACGAGCTGTCTTATAGATACGGTCATCCTGGTCGTTACGGATTACCGGACGGTTGGTAGGAATCTCCACCACATCCAGCTTGTAGATATCCCAGAACTCTCCAGCTTCTGTTGAGGCCGTACCGGTCATACCTGCCAGTTTATGATACATACGGAAGTAGTTCTGCAAGGTGATGGTAGCGAATGTCTGCGTAGCCTCCTTTACCTTGACATGCTCCTTAGCCTCAATGGCTTGGTGCAGACCGTCGCTCCACTGACGACCTTCCATGATACGTCCTGTCTGCTCGTCCACGATCTTTACCTCACCGTCCATCACAACATACTCATCATCCTTGTTGAACATGGTGTATGCCTTGAGCAACTGCTGTAAGGTGTGGACGCGCTCGCTCTGTACACCATAATGAGAGAGCAGGTCGTCCTTCTTCTGAATACGTTCCTCTTCGCTGAGGTTCTCGTTCTCTAGGGCCGACAGCTCTGTGGTGATATCAGGCAGCACGAACAGCTGGTCGTTATTCACCTGCTTGGAAAGCCATGCCGTACCTTTATCAGTCAAATCGCAGGAATTCAGTTTCTCATCCACCACGAAATACAGGGGCTCGATGGCTTCAGGCATTCTGCGGTTGTTGTTCTCCATATAGATCTCCTCGGTGCGGAGCATACCGCTCTTGATACCATCCTCAGAGAGGAACTTGATCAGCGGTTTGTTCTTGGGGAGTGACTTGTGAGAGCGGTACAGGCTCAGGAAACCTTCGTCGAGCATTTCCTGTGCTTCCTTCTTCTTGCCTTCTTCCATCAGCTTGTTACCCTCAGTAATCTTCTGCTTGGCCTCGGCCAGGAACTGAGTTGCTAGCTGACGCTGAACGCCTACAAGCTTCTCCACGAGGGGCTGATACTCTTCGAACATCTGGTCGTCGCCATTGGGTACAGGACCAGAGATGATCAACGGGGTACGGGCATCATCGATCAACACGGAGTCAACCTCATCGACGATGGCGTAGTTGTGTCGGCGCTGCACCAGGTCGGCAGGCGAGATAGCCATGTTATCACGCAGGTAGTCAAAACCGAACTCATTGTTCGTACCGAAGGTGATGTCAGCCTGATAAGCCTTACGACGCTCGGGGGAGTTAGGACGATGCTTGTCGATACAGTCAACACTCAGTCCGTTGAACATATAGAGCGGTCCCATCCACTCAGAGTCACGCTTGGCCAGATAGTCGTTCACAGTCACCACATGCACACCGTTACCGGTCAGCGCATTCAGGAAGACGGGTAGGGTAGCCACGAGGGTCTTACCTTCACCCGTTGCCATCTCGGCGATCTTTCCTTGATGGAGCACCTCACCACCGAAGAGCTGTACGTCGTAGTGGATCATCTCCCACTTCAGGTCGTTACCTCCCGCTGTCCAGTGGTTGTGATAGATAGCCTTGTCACCGTCGATGGTGATGAAGTCCTTTGTGGGATCACCTGCCAGCTCACGGTCAAAATCCGTAGCGGTGACGATGGTCTCCTCATTCTCTGCAAAACGACGGGCTGTTTCCTTCACAATACTGAAGGCTACGGGCATCACCTCGTCAAGGGCCTTCTCATAAATCTCGAGTGCTTCCTTGTCGAGCTTGTCTATTTCATTGAAGATCACCTCACGCTCATCAATCGGCGTTTCTTCGATCTTCGCTTTCAGTGCTTCAATCTGATCTTTCTGTTCTTTGGCAGAGTCTTGTACATACTTCTGAATTTCCTTGGTCTTGGCACGGAGTTCATCGTTGCTCAGTGCCTGGATCGCAGGATAAGCTTCCTTCACCTTCTCTACGAGCGGCTGAATCAGCTTCATGTCACGTGTTGACTTGTCGCCAAACAATGACTTTAAGAAATTATTAATTCCCATTTTTTATCTTGTATTTTTATTATTCTTATTATTGAGTGTGCAAAGTTACTCAAAAACGAGTGAAATGCAAAAGGAAAACTAGTTTTTCTTTTCATTTCCGAGTGCTGAGCAACTTCGGCGTAGCCAAAGTCGCGATTAAGTGAACGAAAAAACAAAACAGATTTGTTTTTTTCGAACGGGAGTAAGTTCGCGGATTTATCCGCAAAGTTACAAAAAGCCAAACTTATGGTAATGGCAGAACGGCACAGGCATTCGGTGCCCGGATATGGATACTCTTGGCAATTGTTGGCGCAATGCGGTCAACGGTGACAAGCGTAGAAATTTTCTGTGCAGGAATACCTGCTCCATAGATAATTATCGGGAATGAGATGTTCCGCAGACTGGTCTGACTGATCTCTTGGGTGTCTTCGTTATATACCTGCCATCCGGGAATGGTCTCCACCAGCAGGTTTCCGCCAACGCTGGCATGGTAGCCGTTGCGGATTTTCTGCGTCTCACCTTGTCCTGAACGCAACAGACTCTCACTAGTGTGGACATTCAAAACACCGTCACACTGCAAGAGGAACGACTGTGATTCAGCGAGGATCTCACTCAGTTTCAGTCGTTTCTGCTCAATGAGCTTTAAGTTCAGGTAGATATGATTCCTGCTACACCCTTCCACATATTTGTCGCTGCCATGAAGGGCACCGAGATACATGTTTAGCAGGTTGGCCGTACGGTTGATATAGAAAGTACCTGCGGGGACACCGAAATGACGGTAGTCGTCTATAGGCTCTTCTGTATATCCTGTGCCAGTGAGGTAGAAAGTGACATTGGGAGAACCGACCTTGCTCTCTATCGTGGCTACGAGATCAGCCAGCTGACGGTCGAGATTCATGTAGGTCTGTGCCATATTGCTCTGCCAGTCAGTAGCTTTCTTTCCTGATAGGTCCGGACTGGCATCCAACGTAATGTTCAGCAGGTCTGTCACATTATCGGTACCCATGCCCGCCTTCTCAATACATAGCACAGCGAGGTTGGTCAGGTCTGTCAGTTCCTGAAACTCGGTCTTCTTTTTCTTGCTGCCCTCAGAGACATTATACTCACTAAGCCAGGTAGGTGTTTTCTTTATGTAATAGCTCGAACTACACCAGTTCTGGGTATAGGAATCTTTCCATAATGCGCCATCAGCCGCATGTCCAGCCGACAAAATGGCAGCATCTTTCTCTTTGGCAATGGCATAGACAATGGCCTTGCCTGCCGTGGAAACCTTTAATTCATCGCCAATGGTGGATGTCAGAAGGTTCTTGGGAGAAGCCTTATCAGTAGTAAAAACACCACTATACTGCTGATCATCCGTGCACCCTGTCAGTCGCAGACTGTTCCTGTCAAGCCATCGTGTTCCGATAATCCCGTGGTAGAAGGGGTACGAGCCAGTGGCAATGGTGGCGATAGCTGATGCACGATCAGTAGGAGAGAACGGGTATTCAGCGTTCTCATACACCTTTCCTTTGTCAAGGAGTTTCTTGAACCCTTCTGAACCGAAATATGGCGCGAATGCTTCGATATAGTCGGTGCTTAGCTGGTCGATGGCAATGTTCACAACCAGTCTTGGAACTTGCTGTGCTATCTGTGCCTGTACCGCTGATGCGATGAGGATAAGCAGGGCCGAGGTGAAGGGTCTTTTATTCACTGGCTGATGGTTTTGTCGTATATTTTCTTTGGCGCAACAAGCACCACACATTTCTTATAAGCAAAGATGATGCCAAAAGGAAGATACCCTCGGCATAGTGCTGCCAGATTCCTCCGATAAAGAACAGACAGATCAGGATAATCCACCCCGCATACTGTCGGTCGGCCTTTTTCTTTCTGGCGCGACTAATCATTCTCCAGATGAAGAATAGGGGTAGGGGATTCAGCAACAATAGTTGCAGGTTCAGTCGTACGGTAGGATGCTGCGAGAACAGCATCAAGAAAAGAACGATACCAGCCAAGCCGCATAGTAGCATCAGCAGGGCATCATAGCCCCACAATACCTTTTTTGAACAGGCTTCTATCAGCGTGATGGCCATTGTAAGGGTAAGCAGGATGAGAAACACATCCTTAGGAGTCAAAGGGAAATCCTTTCCTGCCACCTGTATCCCCTTAGGAACAACGATTTCTTCTCTTGAGATGAGCGGTCGGTGACTGCCGTCCTGTCCGACAATCTGTGCATGACGGAAGTCATCCATGGCATTTGCCGGCAGGAACTGCCACTCCCGTTTGGTCGTCTTACTGTCGGCCTTTACTCCTAACAGCATGTCATTGCCGAAGCGATTCCAGGGATGATTCTTCAGACACTCATGCACCATCTCGCGGAACGACGGGTAATTCTGCTGCTCGCCCTCGAATATCACATGGGCATCCGATAGGTGTGTGGTCAGCATATCCACCGCGCGGGTGGTACAGTTGTCGTAGAAATAGTTATAGCGGTACATGCTGTTCTCAGGCATGTAGTTGATGTTGACTGCCTTGAGGATGTTCCATTTCTCTTCGTTGGTCAGGTTCAACACCTGCTGTGTTACACTACTGCCGTAATGGCGGTACTGTCGGCTGAACGCTTCAAACGGTTCAATACCCATCTCGTAGTCTGTTAAACCGAAGATAAAGCGCAACACGAAATGAGGTTTCTCGAAAGAGAACAATCCGTAGTTCACTGCCAAATCCTCACCATTACGTTGGTCTTGAATGCGAATAGCGGTGTGGCCGTACAGACTGTATATCTCATCATGAGGGGAACATGTAAGCAGACTAATCTCCACCGAGTCCATTTTGCTAATCATCATGGAATCAGTATCTTGTGCCTTTGCGTTCAAGGATATCACGAAGGCGGTGACAAGAGATAATAGTTGACAAAAACTTTTCACGTGGCAAAGGTACTTATTTATTCTTATTCCACCAATAACATTTTATTAAAATAGGTAAATATTGTTTATATTCCCTAGAAGAGTGTGGCGGTTTCGTTTTTTTTCCTTATCTTTGCACACTAATAAATCATAGAAGATTCGAACAGGTCATGAAAAAAATATGCAGTGCCATCTTTCTGATGGCGATGACAATGACAGCCAGTGCCCAGAGTGGCACCAATTCTCCTTATTCGTATTACGGTCTGGGTGTGTTAGCCGACCAGTCAGGCGGCTTCAGTCGTGGTATGGGTGGACTTGCACAAGGTTTCCGCGAAGGTAATCAGGTGAACTACCTCAATCCTGCCAGCTATTCAGCCACCGATTCCCTCTCTCTCATCTTTGATGTGGGTATGTCGGGACAGATCACGAATTACAGTGAGAATGGGATCAAGAAGAATGCCAAGAATGCGGATTTCGAATATGCTACCGCCGCTTTCCGTCTGGCCAAGCATCTGGGTATGAGCTTAGGTATTCTGCCTCTGACTAACGTGGGCTATAACTACGCATCGATCGAGTCGCTGAATGCTGATAATTCCACCTATTACCAGAACACTTATTCTGGATCAGGAGGCTTCCATCAGGTATATGTGGGAGCAGGCTGGGAACCAATTCGTGGCTTCTCGTTGGGTGCGAATGTTGGGTATGTGTGGGGCGATATCACTCGTACGATTCAGAATTCATATTATACCATGAGCAGTGGTACGCTGTCGCAAAACACAGCTATCACTACCCTGACCAAGGAGTATTCCATGACGGCAAACAGTCTGCGAATGAACTTTGGTGTACAGTACCGACAGGCACTGGGTAAGAAAGACGCAGTAACAGTTGGTGTCACCTATAGTCCTTCACATTCCTTGGGAGCTGATCCCCAGTGTTTAGTTACAAGCACCAACAATTCTACAGGTGTGATTAATCCTACCACTTATACTATCAAAGATGGTCTGAAGATGCCGAATACCTATAGTGCAGGACTCGTGTTCCAGCATAACAACCAATTGAAGGTGGGAGCCGACTACACGCTAATGCAGTGGAGTGGGGTGTCCTATCCTGAATACAAGGTGGTGAACGATGTGCCCTCCTATGCGTTAAATAAGGATTATTTCATGGATCGTCATCAAGTAACCGTGGGAGGTGAGTACTGCAAAGGTCCCTTCATGCGCGGTTTCCTCAACAGAATACGCTACCGTGTGGGTGCATCCTATGCTACACCTTATTATAAAGTTAATGGGATAGACGGACCGAAGGAGTTCTCAGTCAGTGCTGGCTTCGGTATACCTATCTTGAATGCTTGGAACGACCGTTCCATGCTGAATATCTCAGGACAATGGTCACGCTTGTCTGCTGATAAGTCGTTGCTTGCTGAAAACACGTTCCGCATTAATATCGGCATTACTTTCAACGAACGTTGGTTCGCTAAGTGGAAGGTACGCTAACCTTTCATGCGGTGTGATGACAATATAGGTTGACAGATGGGTGTGCAGCGTTCGATAAACCGTTTTCTGGGTTGGCTCATGGGAGGCTTTTTCCTGAGCATGACGCTATGGTCGTGCGAAGAGAGTAAGGAGCATATTGCACCGCCTATCTATCCACGCGACTCTGCATCGCTCATGACTACCTATGGTGTGAACATGCTGATGAGCGACTCTGGTGTGATCAAGTACCGCATCGTCACTGAACGCTGGGATTACAACGAGGTGAGGAATCCCAAGGTGTGGACCTTCGACAAGGGTATCTTTCTGGAGCAGTTCGACGAGAAATTCCATGTGGAGGCCTATATCCAGGCCGATACCGCCTATAACTATTTCGAACAGAAGAAGTGGGAGTTGCGCGGTAGGGTGAGAATCCGTACAAAGGCCGGACTACTGTTCACCAGCGAAGAGCTGTTCTGGGATCAGTTTAAGCATGAGATGTATAGCAATAAGTTCTCTCGGATCGTCACTCCTGAACGAGAGATGCAAGGGACATATTTCCTGAGCGACGATAATTTCCAAGATCTGTCACATTACACGATATCCAATTCTAAAGGCTCATTCGTAAAAGGAAAGGATGGTCTGGGAACCAACGAAGGTGACACGATTCTCAGTGCGCCCGACAGCGTGAAGTCGATGAAGCGCCACCCAACAGGTTCTAAGGCTAAGGCCAAGTCATATAAATAATCAACATGTCTGAAATAGATTTACCACTCGTTATCGGCATCCTGGTAGCCATGGTGTTCTCCGCCTTCTTCTCAGGTATGGAGATCGCCTTCGTGTCCAGTAACCGCATGCAGGCTGAGGTGGATAAGGACAAGGCAGGGGTTGCAGCGCGACCTCTCAGTGTGTTCTATCGTCACCCCAACAACTTCGTCAGTGCGATGTTGGTGGGCAACAACATTGCTTTGGTGGTTTATGGTATCCTTATCGCGAAATTCTTCGATAATACCATCTTCCGCGGCTTTGATGCAGCCTTCACTGTTCCTGCCGATACCATTCTCTCTACGCTTATCGTGCTTTTCACAGGTGAGTTCCTGCCAAAGGCACTGTTCAAGAGCAATTCCAACCGTTTGCTCACGGTTTTTGCCTTCCCAGCATTCATCTGCTATATCCTATTGTGGCCCATATCGCGTTTCTGTACTTTCTTGTCGAAGCTGTTGTTGCGCATCCTGGGTATCAAGGTGCGGAAGGAAGGACAGGATGAGGGATTCACCAAGGTGGATCTCGACTATTGGGTGCAGTCATCTATCGAGAAAGCAGGTGATGACGAGAAGATAGAAGATGAGGTAAAGATCTTCCAGAACGCGCTCGACTTTGCCGATACAAAGGTGCGCGACTGTATGGTGCCGAGAACGGAGATCTGTGCAGTGGAGGATAACTGCTCTGCCGACGATCTGATGGCTGCCTTTGTGGAGAACGGTAAGTCGAAGATCATTGTCTATCATGAGGATATCGACCATATCATCGGCTATGTACACTCCTCAGACATGTTCCGTGTGATGGGACAGCCTGAGCAGGGCCGACAGCCATGGAACCTGGCATCCCTGATTCGCGAGATGCCCTTCGTGCCAGAAACCATGACCGCCCGTAAGATGATGCAGATGTTCCTGCAACAGAAGAAGTCATTGGGTATCGTGGTAGATGAGTTCGGCGGTACCAGCGGTATCGTCTCGCTCGAGGACATCGTGGAGGAGATCTTCGGTGATATTGAGGATGAACACGATAATTCCAACTATACCGCCAAGCAGATAGGCGACCATGAGTATCTGCTGTCAGCACGTCTTGAGATCGACAAGGTAAATGAACTGTTCGATCTCGACCTTCCTGAGAGTGAGGAATATATGACTGTTGGTGGACTGATCCTGCACGACTACCAGAGTTTCCCAAAACTGAATGAAGTGGTAAAGATCGGGCACTTTGAGTTCCGCATCATCAAGAATACACAGACCAAAATCGAGCTGGTGAAACTGAAAGTGATTGAATAATTCAACT
The DNA here is from genome assembly GCA_045114185.1 of Prevotella sp. GTDB lineage: Bacteria > Bacteroidota > Bacteroidia > Bacteroidales > Bacteroidaceae > Prevotella. Next base: position 69,145 of record JBGUJY010000084.1, read on the forward strand.
TTTTTACAAGATTCTTGCAGGTAATTGACAGATTTTTTGTAATTTTGTCGGCTGTTAGCGACCATACGCTAAGAACCCCCTCCTTTAGGAGGGATGAAAAGAGAATAATAACAATAAAACAAATAATAAGAAATGGCAGCAATTGGAAAAATTAGAAGCTGGGGTCCGGTCCTCGTAACGGTTATCGGATTGGCCCTTTTCGCATTCATTGCCGAGGAGCTGTTCCGCTCTTGTGACTCTCTCAAGAACCAGGAGCGTCAGCGCGTAGGCGAAGTGTTAGGTAAAAAAATCGATGTACAGGAATACCAGAACCTTGTCGATGAATACACCGATGTCATCAAGATGACACAGGGTCGCGACAACCTCACCGACGCTGAGGCTAACCAGGTGAAGGATATGGTATGGAACCAGTTCATCCAGAATACAGTTTTCGAAGCTGAAGCCAAGAAGCTGGGTCTCACCGTAACGGATGAGGAGATGCAGAACGTGCTCCAGGAGGGTACAAACCCCATGCTGTTGCAGACACCGTTCGTAAACCAGCAGACCGGTCGTTTCGATGCCAACTCTCTGAAGCAGTTCCTGGCAGAGTACGACAAGGCCAAGAAGACCGATGCACAGGTGGCTGAGCAGTATCGCACGCTCTATAACTACTGGACATTCCTGGAGAAGAACATCCGTCAGCAACTGCTCGCTCAGAAGTACCAGGCACTGCTCGGTGCTTGTCTCATTTCTAACCCCATCGAGGCTCAGCAGGCATATGCAGACGAGACGCTGGAGAACTCCGTGAATCTCGTTGCCTTCCCCTATAGCAAGATCAACGACAATAAGGTGGAAGTGACTGATGCTGACATCAAGGCTAAGTACGAGGAGATGAAGGCTCGCTTCAGACAGATAGAGGAAACACGCGACATCAAGTTCGTGGATTTGCAGGTTACAGCTTCTGCTGCCGACCGTGCCGCTATCGATAAGAATATCCAGGAGCTGCGTGACCAGCTGGTTACCGCTGATGATCCTACTGAGATCATCCGCAAGAGTGCTTCTCTCGTTCCTTATCTCGGTGTTCCCCTCACACGTTCTGCCTTCCCCCGCGATATCGCAGCACGTCTCGACTCTCTCTCAGCTGGTAGCACCTCTGCTCCCATTGAGAACAAGGAGGATAACACACTGAACGTAGTGAAGCTCTACTCTAAGCAGCAGTTGGCCGACTCTATCGAGTATCGTGTCATCCAGGTGGCTCGTGAAGATATAGCTGAGACCCGCAAGGCTGCCGACAGTATCTATCAGGCTCTGCAGGCTGGTGCCGATTTCGAGGCCATCGCTAAGAAATATGGCCAGACAGGTCAGAAGTCTTGGATGACCAGTCGTGAGTACGAGTCAGCTCCTTCTATGGATGTTGATACCCGTAAGTACATCAATACGCTGAACACAGCTGGTGTGAATGCTCTCAATAATGTCGAGATGACCAATGGTAATGTGATTCTTCAGGTTACTGGTCGTACAGGTATGAACACGAAGTATGTGGCAGCCGTTATCAAGAAGTCTATTGATTTCTCTAAGGATACCTACAATGCAGCATATAACAAGTTCTCTCAGTTTGTTAGCGAAAGCCAGTCATTAGAGGAACTTGAGAAGAACGCTGCCAAGTACGGCTATCAGATTCAGGATCGTCAGGGTGTGCGCAACTCAGAGCACTACATTGCAGGTATCCCCGCTACACGTGATGCTTTGAAGTGGGTATTCGAAGGCAAGCAGGGTAGTGTTTCTCCGCTCTATGAGTGTGGTACCAACGACCACCTCCTGGTTGTGGCTCTCAACAATGTTAATCCCAAGGGTTATCTCAACTATGAGAAGAATGAGGATCTGAAGAGCTACCTGAAGACAGAGGTGCTGAAGGACAAGAAGGCCGAGAAGATCCTTGCTGACGTGAAGGACGTGAAGACACTGGCTGATGCCCGCAACAAGGGTGGAGAAGTAATTAGTGTAGAACAGGTTACCTTCGCAGCTCCTGTCTTTGTTCAGCAGACTGGTGCTAGCGAGCCCGCACTGAGCGGTGCCGTGGCAGGAACCAAGAAGGGTGCGTTCTGTCCTCGTCCTATCAAGGGTAATGCAGGTATCTACTTCGTACAGGTTCTCGATCAGCAGCGTCGTGCCGACAGCAAGTATGATGCGAAGAAGTATGAGCAGCAGGCCCAGCAGAAGGCTCTGCAGCGTGCTGGTAACTTCATGCAGGAACTCATCATGAAGGCTAACATCACCGACAACCGCTACCTGTTCTTCTAAGAGGACAGCGTACAGTATACACAAAGAGGGTGGGTTTTCTCACCCTCTTTTGTTATTCATATAACCAATAAAAAAGAGGATGTGCCGATAGGCGCATCCTCTTACTATATAGTACGTGTACCTTATTATTATAATTAATAGCTGCGAGCGATAATCACGCGGTACTTAGCCGGCTTGCCTGATACCATGTCGGTGCCAGGGGTCTGCTCCACGCCGAAGGGCACGCAGCGGATGGTAGCCTGAGTCTCTTCCTTGATCTGTGCCTCGGTCTCGGCTGTGCCGTCCCAGTGGCAGAGGAAGAAGCCGCCGTCTTTCACGCGCTCCTTGAACTCCTCGTAGTTGTCGCATTCATAGATGCGAGCATCACGGTAGTCCTTAGCCTTCTTGAAGATATTCTGCTGGATATCCTCCAAAAGCTGCTCAACATATTGTACGATACCCTCAATAGGACGTGTTTCCTTCTCCAAGGTGTCACGACGCATCACCTCGATGGTGCCGTTCTCTAGATCACGACCGCCCATGACGAGACGTACGGGTACACCCTTCAGCTCATAGTCGGCGAACTTGAAGCCAGGACGTTTGTTGTCTGCATCATCATACTTCACGGTGATGCCTGCCTGACGCAGTTCATCGATGATGGGCTGCAGACGTTCGCTGATACCTGCCAGCTGGTCGGCACCCTTGGTGATAGGTACAATAACCACCTGAATAGGAGCGAGGCGCGGCGGCAGAACAAGTCCGTTATCATCACTGTGCGTCATGATCAGCGCACCAATGAGTCGTGTAGAGACACCCCATGAGGTGGCCCACACATATTCGGGCTTGTTGTCCTTGTTCAGATAAGTAACCTCGAATGCCTTGGCGAAATTCTGTCCGAGGAAATGAGAGGTACCGCTCTGCAGTGCCTTACCATCCTGCATCATGGCCTCGATGGTGTAGGTGTCGAGGGCTCCGGCGAAACGCTCGGTCTCGCTCTTCACACCCTGCACAACAGGAACAGCCATCCACTCCTCTGCGAACTTTGCATAGACCTTCAGCATCTTCTGTGCTTCCTCCTCAGCCTCCTCGCGGGTGGCATGAGCAGTATGTCCTTCCTGCCAGAGGAACTCACTGGTACGAAGGAAAGGACGGGTACGCATCTCCCAGCGCATCACGTTACACCACTGGTTGCACATCAGGGGTAGGTCACGCCACGACTGGATCCAGTTCTTATAAGTGTTCCAGATAATGGTCTCGCTAGTAGGACGGATAATGAGCTCTTCCTCCAGCTTGGCGGCAGGATCAACCTCTACACCGCTCTTATCTTCCTTGGCACGCAGACGGTAGTGGGTAACCACGGCACATTCCTTGGCGAAGCCTTCCACATGTTCTGCCTCCTTGGAGAGGAATGACTTGGGGATGAGCAGGGGGAAGTAGGCGTTCTGTGCACCTGTCTCCTTGAACATCAGGTCAAGCTGGTGCTGCATCTTCTCCCAGATAGCGTAGCCATAGGGCTTGATAACCATACAGCCGCGCACTGCCGACTGCTCAGCGAGATCGGCCTTTACAATCAGGTCGTTGTACCACTGGCTATAGTTATCGGCACGTTTTGTAAGTTCTTTCAGTTCTTTTGCCATACTGTTTCAATTTTCGGCTGCAAAAATACGAAAAAAAAAGCGAAATCCCTTCATTCTCCACGAATCTTATCGGTTATAAGTATAAAAAATTCTTATTTTTCTTGGTAATTCAGAAATTTCCATTATCTTTGCAACGATAAAGAAGAAATTAATGACACTCATTTTTAAACTAAAAACTTAAAGACATGAAGAATTTAAAAGTATCTGTACTGGGACTGTGTTCCATTTTTTTGTTGGCAGGTTGCGGTATGAACAACACTGCTAAGGGTGGTATCTTTGGTGGCGCTGGCGGTGCTGCCTTAGGTGGAATTCTTGGCCAGGTAATCGGTCATAATACAAAGAGCACAGCTATCGGTGCTGCTATTGGTACCGCTGTAGGTGCTACAGCTGGTGTGCTGATTGGTAAGAAGATGGATAAGGCAAAGGCTGCTGCCGCTGCTGTTGAGAATGCAAAGGTTGAGGGTATCACCGATGAAAATGGTCAGACCATGGCTGTGAAGGTTACCTTCGATTCTGGTATCCTGTTCCCGTCAAGCAGTGCTACACTTCAGGCTGCTGCAAAGAACTCTCTGACAGAGTTTGCTAACGTGCTGAAGCAGAACAACGATGCCGACGTAGCTATCAAGGGTTATACCGACAATCAGGGCTGGAAGAACTCTACAGCTGCTCAGAGCGCTCAGAAGAACGAGGCTCTCTCTCTGCAGCGTGCCCAGAGCGTACAGAAGTACCTCAATGGACAGGGTGTGAGCAGCAGCCAGATCAAGAGTGTTGAGGGTCTCGGCGAATCTGATCCCGTTGCCGACAACTCAACAGCTGCTGGTCGTCAGCAGAACCGTCGTGTAGAGGTTTACCTCTTCCCGAGCCAGGCAATGATCGATGCCGCTAACAATGGCACACTTCAGTAATGAAGATCATTAAAGGCATAAAAAAGCTTATTCAATGGATGGTGGTGGCATTCTTTGCCTCCACCATTCTTTCTGTTATAGTGCTCCGCTTCGTACCGGTGTACTTCACACCCCTTATGTTCATCCGTTTGGCTGAACAGCATCAAGAGGGGAAGGACCTGAAGCTCAAGCATCACTGGGTATCGCTAGAGAAGATGTCGCAGAGCATGCCTGTGGCAGTCATGGCCAGTGAGGACCAGCGTTTCCTGAAGCATCACGGCTTCGACTACAAAGCCATTGAAAAGGCTACGAAACGGAACAAGTCGGGCAAGCGGATGCTCGGCGCTAGTACGATCAGTCAGCAGACCGCCAAGAATGTCTTCCTTTGGCCGGGAAGGACATGGCTGCGCAAGGGTTTGGAGGCCTATTTCACCGTACTCATTGAACTGATGTGGAGCAAGCAGCGTATCATGGAGGTGTACCTGAACTCGATAGAGATGGGCGATGGTATCTATGGCGTGGAGGCGGTGGCACGCGAACATTTCGGTTGTTCTGCCAAGGAACTCACCCGTGCCAATTGTGCTTTGATAGCAGCCACCTTGCCCAATCCCAGAGTGTTCTCATCGAAATACCCTTCTGATTATATGGTGAAACGGAAGTATGCGATTATGAAACAGATGAAATTCATACCGATCCTGCCGAAAGAAGGACAGAGCGTGGATCCGACGACAGTGGATGGAGGAATATATAAGAAATGAGAGATGAATTGCTGGGAGCGCTGAATGAGAGTCAGCGCAAAGCCGTAGAATATATCGATGGTCCGTCGCTGGTGATTGCCGGTGCCGGATCTGGGAAGACGCGTGTGCTGACCTACAAGATTGCTTACCTGCTGGATCAGGGGATGATGCCATGGAATATCCTGGCGCTGACGTTTACCAACAAAGCGGCCAAGGAGATGAGAAACCGTATTGGACAGTTGGTGGGCGAGGAGACTGCCCGCTATCTCTATATGGGAACGTTCCACAGCATCTTTTCTAGGATTCTCAGAAGGGAAGCAGAGCGTATCGGCTATTCCAGCAACTTCACCATCTACGACGAGAGCGACAGCAGGTCGTTGCTTAAGAGCATCATCAAGGAGATGAATCTCGACGACAAGGTATATAAGCCTGCTACCGTTCACCATCGTATAAGCATGGCGAAGAACCACCTAATATTGCCTGACCTCTATGCCCAAGACAAAGATGCGTTGCAACACGATCGTGAGGCACGCATGCCCGCCATTAGCGTCATCTATTCGGCTTATTGCGCAAGATGCAAGCAGGCGAATGCCATGGACTTTGATGATCTGCTCACACAAACGTTCATGCTGTTCAACGAGCATGAGGAGGTGCGTAGGCAGTATGCGGAGCGTTTCCAATTCGTGTTGGTTGACGAGTACCAGGATACGAACTCCGTGCAGCAGCGCATCGTGTATCAGCTCACTGCTGAGCACCAGCGTGTTTGCGTTGTGGGGGATGATGCGCAGAGTATCTATGGCTTCCGCGGGGCGAACATCGATAATATCCTTGACTTCCAGCAGACGTACGAGGGTACCCGACTGTTCAAACTGGAACAGAACTACCGCAGTACGCAGTATATCGTTCAGGCGGCGAACAGTCTGATACGTAAGAACGAACGACAGATCCACAAGGATGTGTTCAGTCAGAACGACAAAGGCGAACGACTGGCGTTCAAGCCTGCCTATAGCGATAAGGAGGAGGCCATCATCGTGTGCAACGACATCAAGCGGATCAAGCGTGAAGAGCATGGTGGATATAGTGATTTCGCCATTCTCTACCGTACCAATGCCCAGAGCAGAAGCTTCGAGGAGGTTTTCCGCAAGGAGAATATACCTTATAGAATATATGGAGGACTGAGCTTCTATCAGCGCAAGGAGATCAAGGACATCATTGCCTATTTCCGCGTGGTGGCGAATCCAGATGATGAGGAGGCGCTGAAGCGTATCATCAACTACCCTGCACGCGGTATCGGCGATACGACGGTAGGGAAGATTGCAGCCTGTGCAATGAGTAACAGCACCAGTCTGTGGAACGTCATCAGTCACCCTGTCCAGTACCAGCTGGATGTGAACAAGGGAACACAGACGAAGCTCCAGCATTTCTGTGAGATGATCAACATCTTCATTGAGAAAATGGACAAGACCGATGCCTATGAGTTGGGCTCGGAGATCATCAAGGTGAGTGGAATATCGGCTGATTTGTATGGTGACACATCCCCTGAGGCATTGGCACGACAGGAGAACCTCGAGGAGTTCCTTCGTGGTATGCAGGACTTTGTCCAAGGTCGTAAGGAGGAAGGAATGGAAGAGGAGATATCACTGACGGATTTCCTGCAGGAGGTGTCGTTGATGACCGATCTTGACAGTGATGATGATTCGGGTAATGCGCAACGAGTAACGCTGATGACCGTCCATAGCGCCAAGGGTTTGGAGTTCCCGACGGTGTTCGTGGTGGGCCTGGAAGAAAACATCTTCCCCAGTCCGCTGAGCACTACTTCCAAGCGCGAACTGGAAGAGGAACGGCGACTGCTGTATGTGGCCATTACACGAGCAGAGCGCCACTGTATCCTTACCTGTGCCAAGAACCGCTGGCGTTATGGGAAGATGGAGTTTGACACGCCCAGTCGTTTCCTGTACGACATTGATCCGAACCTCATGAAGGTAGAGGAGGAAAAGGGTGCTGATACTTTCACCGCCAGAACATTCAACCCATCACCACGCATCAGGACTGCAGAACCGCGTTTCCGTCAGACAACTACCGTGCCGAGTGGTAACCTACGACGCTTGTCGGAAGTGACGCGCCCATCAGTATCCACAAGTTCTTCAGCCACTTCCAAACCCATGCTACAAGAGGGGAATACCATTGAGCATGAACGTTTCGGCGTGGGCACTGTCATCAAGGTGGAAGGAACAGGGGAGAATACAAAAGCAACTGTCCAGTTCCGTCATGCGGGTACCAAACAGTTGCTGTTGAAATTTGCCAAATACAAGGTGATAGGATAGGGCGCTATAACGCTTCATCGTCAGGGCGCTCCAGCTTTTTCTTCAGCTTGGGAAGATGTTTCCTCTTCCTGAGCCACTCAGCCTTCCTGACCTCGTAGTCCTCTTGATGACGCTCCAGATAGTTGTCAGCCATCGCAAGGGTTATTTGTTCGAGAACTTACTGTAGATCACGTTGATGTGGATGTCGCCATTCACATTCTCGCTACCGCCTACCAATCGCAGACTGGTGGGTGACATATCGTTCATCACACGACTAATGGCTGTACCGCCGCTAGAAGTGGTTGTGGTGTTCACTGTAACGGGAACAATCACCACCTTGTTCCAGTTGGGATGCGTGATGGTATAGTCGCTGCCGCCCTTCTTCTTCTGGTCGGCCATGTAACGAATCAGGTTAGAGATATTCTCAAAGGTATAGCTGTCCTTGTAGATCTTCTTCACGGATGTGCTATAGTAACTACTTCCAGAGGAGATAGTCGTGTGGTCACGCTCCTTCACATAGGAAGTGATGTTATTCGGCAGACTGTTCTTCTCGAAGAAGGTGTAGAGACTGTCCTTGGGTATCATGAGCAGGTAGGTGGGCATGTTGAAGTTGTAGTCAGAGTGACTCGTCTCCTGAATCTTCGTCAGTGCCAGACGCGCTGTGTTCAGCGTGTCGTTCTCATGGTGATTGATAATCTCGTCAACAGGGAGCGTGAGCTCGGTGAAGATTCCTGCCGGACTCTTGATATAGGTACAGCTGTTATCACTTGCCAGTCGCTCAATCGACCGCTGGTCGTTGGTGATACGTGTGGTCTGCAGCACCTCTTCCGTACCCGAGAAGGATGTTCTTCCCACCTCCTCGTTACCGTCATCATCCTTGATCTTGAAGTAGATCACCATCCAGCTGATGTTCACATAAGCCATGGCACCCGTTCCGTCCTTGATCTTCACATAGAAGCCAGGACACACATGGTGCACGAACTGGTAGGAGTTCTTGAAATAGTTCGGGTTCTCGAAGTACTTACTCATCACATACGTACCGAAGTTGTTGTACGTCTTACCCTCGTCATCGGTGTAGGGATCATTCAGTGCAAGATGAATGCTTGGCAGGAAGTCGGATGTGGTACGCAGACTATCGTCCACATTCTGGTCGGCCAGCGTAAACACCTTGTCAATCTTGATACCGTTCTCGCGGATATAGCCGTTGGCAAAGGGATCATAGTTGGAGTAATACAACTGGTTCTCTTCCAGAGGCTTCGCCATCTCATAGGCGGTAAGCTTCATGGTAGAGAGAGAGTCACCAAAGAAATTGCTGTAATACAGACTCACGACACAGGAGTCGGCCACCACTTCGCCGTTGATCCTGCTCAGAATACTATCTTGGGCAGGGAACGCCTTGGTGTCGATAGAATTGAACTGAACCATGAAGTCGCCTGTAACATATGCACCCGTCTCAGGATCCTTGATCCTGCCGAGATACCCCATGGAAGTGCGGGAAAGGACGGAATCGGCAATGATGGAGCGTGAAGAAACCTTGAAGCTGTCCGTGGTTATCTTCAGAAAGTCCATGTTATCCGTGAGTGACGAACCGATCGTCTCTGTTGTTTCATCGCAGGATGACAATGCCATGACAAACAGCATAAGTCCTGCCAGAAGTTTTGCTTTCATTGAATCAATATTATTATCCTTCAATCTCATCGCCATACACCTCATCATAGAACAGGTCGTACGGCTCACTGATATTCTCCTCGCCCGGATAGCGCATCACAGGCTTTCCTTTATCGATGGCATACTGTACAAGCTCCGGGTTGACGCTATTGCCGGCTTCCACCACACCGTCAGAGTAGTCGATGGCCAGTTTGTTGAGCTCGACGAAGTCGAACGGATCCTTATACGCGTCGAGCAAAGACCGCTTGGCATCCTTGAACACGATACTGTCCTTGAAGCGCTCACCCAGGTCGTTCTTCAGTTCCTTGCCGCAGAGCGAGGTGATGACTTTGGTGTTAGCAAACGAGGGCTCATCATGGTATGCTGTCTTGATATATAGTGGGATCACTGCGCTCATCCATCCCTGACAGTGGATGATATCAGGCACCCAGCGGAGCTTCTTCACCGTCTCCAACACACCACGGGCGAAGAAGATGGCACGCTCACCGTTGTCGGTATATTCCACGCCGTTTTCATCAGCCTCCATCAGTCGCTTGGTGAAATAGTCATCATTGTCGATGAAATACACCTGAATGCGTGTCTGCGGGATTGAGGCCACCTTGATGATCAGCGGATGGTCAGTCTCATCGATGATAAGCATCATGCGCGAAAGACGTATTACCTCATGCAGCTGACCACGACGTTCATTGATATTTCCCCATTTCGGCATGAACGTGCGGATCTCGTAGCCTTTCTCCTGAATGGCCTGAGGAAGATTACGGCCGAGCAGTGACAATTCACTGTCGGGAACATAGGGGATGATCTCCTGGTTGATGAATAATACCTTCTTTGCCTTCATGATGATTTCGTTTTGATGTGCAAAGATACGAAAAAAAATCGATATAACCGAACCTTTTTGTTTCTTTAACGTGCAACCGCCTTCTGCATACGCCCTTAGAAACAGAAAAAGGACACGAAGAAATCTGTGCTTCGTGCCCTTTTGATATGTACCTTATGAATGGTTACTCGATCACGATGAGGGGTGTGTCCTCCATGACACTGTCACCTACTTTCACCAGAACGGCTGTTACCTTTCCGCCCTTCTCAGCATCCAGGTTGTTGGCCATCTTCATGGCTTCAAGAACAATGACTGTATCGCCAGCAGCTACGGTGTCGCCCACAGCTACCTTCACGTCGGTAATCACGCCCGGCAGTGGTGCTTTCAAAGCGTTAGCGGTATTGACGGGGGCATTGCTGGTGGCAGCGGCAGGAGCAGCAGCGGGAGCGCTCTGAGAAGCGGCACCGGTCTTTACAACCACCTTCTTCTTCTCGGGTTCCGGCTCTTTCTCCATCTCCACCTTGAATTCCTCACCGTTGACGGTTACGTTAGCGATGTTCTCAACGATATCACCGATAGTAACCTCGTACTTCGTCCCATTGATAATATACTTGTATTCTTTCATACGATTTGATTTTTTAAGGATGTTGGGTCATGGTCAGCATTCTCGAAGCCCAGTCAGTGCGGCGCTCCTTGATGGTGATGATGCCTGTTTCCTTATCGTGCACGTTGTTGCCTTGGAACTCATGCATGGCAAGAGCGATAGCGGCATACACTTCGTTATTGACTTTTCCCATAATGATTTGGTTTTACATCGGAATATTACCGTGTTTCTTGGCAGGCAGGCCCTGGCGCTTGGTAGCCAGCTGAGCCAGTGCGCGACAGATGCGGAAACGTGTGTTGCGCGGCTCGATTACATCATCGATGTAACCATACTTAGCTGCCTGATACGGATTAGCGAAGAGCTCTGAGTACTCATCCTCCTTCTCGGCGATGAATGCCTTCACGTCCTCACCAGCTTCCTTCTTAGCCTTAGCCTCCTTAGCATAGAGAACGGCAACGGCACCAGAGGCACCCATCACAGCGATCTCAGCATTAGGCCATGCGTAGTTGATATCGGTACGCAGCTGCTTGCAGCCCATCACGATATGACTACCACCATAGCTCTTACGCAGGGTAACGGTTACCTTAGGTACGGTAGCCTCACCGTAAGCATAGAGCAACTGGGCTCCGTGCAGAATCACGGCGTTGTACTCCTGACCTGTTCCGGGAAGGAATCCAGGAACGTCAACTAGTGATACGATGGGGATATTGAATGCGTCGCAGAAACGTACGAAGCGGGCACCCTTACGACTAGCGTTTACATCGAGAACACCAGCATAGCAAGAAGGCTGGTTGGCCACGATACCTACGCTCTGACCGTTGAAGCGTGCGAAGCCCACGATGATGTTCTTGGCGAACTTAGGCTGAACCTCGAAGAACTCTCCGTTATCCACCACGGCACCAATCACCTTGTACATGTCGTATGCCTGGTTGGGATCGTCGGGCAGAATCTCGTTCAGACTGTCTTCCATACGGTTGATGGGGTCTGTGCACTCCTTCAGCGGAGCCTGCTCCATATTGTTGCTTGGGATATAGCTCAAGAGAGTCTTAATCATCTCGATGGCCTCCTCCTCAGTAGAAGCAGTGAAGTGGGTAACACCACTCTTGGTAGAGTGTACGCTGGCACCACCCAGGTGCTCCTGATCCACATCCTCACCAGTTACTGACTTCACCACTTTCGGACCAGTCAGGAACATATAAGATGTGTTCTCCATCATCAAGGTGAAGTCGGTCAATGCGGGAGAATATACAGCACCACCAGCACAAGGACCGAAGATACCGCTGATCTGCGGAATCACACCAGAGGCAAGGATATTACGCTCAAAAATCTCAGCGTAGCCGCCCAGGGCGTTGATACCTTCCTGGATACGAGCACCACCTGAGTCGTTGATACCGATTACAGGAGCGCCCATCTTCATACCGAGATCCATCACCTTACAGATCTTCTCTGCCATGGTCTCTGACAAAGAACCTCCGTTTACGGTGAAGTCCTGGGCAAATACATACACCAGTCGTCCGTCAATGGTTCCACTACCGGCAACAACACCGTCGCCCAGGAACTGCTTCTTCTCCATACCGAAGTTGGTACAGCGGTGGAGCTTGAACATGTCAACTTCCTCAAAGCTACCTTCGTCGAGCAGCATGTCAATACGCTCACGGGCAGTGTATTTACCACGTGCATGCTGTTTCTCAATGGCTTTCTCGCCACCGCCAAGGCGAGCCTGCTCACGCTTGGCGATAAGATTCTTGATCTTTTCTAATTGTTTGCTCATTGTTTTATGAATTGGACAAATTGCCTAAAAAGACTATTTGTAATAATTAGTGCTCACAGAGTTCGGTCAGGATACCGCAAGTAGATTTCGGGTGCAGGAACGCAATATTCAGGTTCTCAGCACCTTTGCGCGGAGCCTGGTCAATCAGACGGATACCCTTGCCGTCGCATTCAGCGAGTGCATTGGCAACGCCATCCTCAATGCAGAAAGCTACATGATGCACACCCTTGTTACCTTTGTCGAGCCATTTCTGGATGGTGCTCTCGGGTGATGTCGGCTCCAGGAGCTCAAGTTTTACCTCGCCGCACTTCAGGAAGGCGGTCTTCACTTTCTGGTCTTCCACCGTTTCAATAGCATAACACTCCAGTCCCAGTACCTCCTTGAAGTACGGCAGAGCCTCTTCAATGCTCTGGACTGCAATTCCTAAATGTTCGATGTGTGAAATCTTCATGATGAATGAAATAATTAGCGTGAATAAAATATATGGCGCAAAGGTACGTATTATTTTCCAATGCGCCAAATATGGATGCTTAATTATTCCAAAAATCTAATGCTAAAACTCTACAAGAACGCGCACATTAACCTGTCGTCCAGTAAGATAGTTGGGCACGGCATATTGCTGACTGGTTACGTCGGTAATCCAGTAGTACGAGTTCACATTGTTGATGCCGAAGAGGTTCAGGCAGTCGATACCCAGCCACACATTCTTCACCCACTTGCTGGCAGGTGTTGACGGGGTTGTGATGGGGTAGGGCGACTCGATGTTGGACTGACCAATCAGGCGGTAGCTCATACCGATATCAGCGCGTTTATAGGCAGGTGCGCGGTAAGGCATCTTGTCGAGTCCTTTGTGCGGGGTGCTGAACGGCAGACCGTCGGCAAAGGCCAGCTTTAACGACATCTTCCAGCGGTCGGTACCGGGGAAATAATCGGTGAAGAACAGGTTCATGGCCCAACGCTGATCGGTAGGCAACGGTATCTGCTTTCCGTTGATCTTCATCTTCGTATCCATCAGCGAGAAGGTGAGCCAAGAGTCGCTGCCCGGCACAAACTCACCATAGAGTTTCAGGTCGAGACCCATGGCATGACCGCCGCATTGCTGACTGGCATCATATACAATCTTCACGTTGTTCACGGTGTAGGGCACGAGGTTGTCGAGCATCTTGTAATAGGCTTCCGCCGTGAACTGGAAGGGACGGTCAAGCATCTTGAACCGCTGTTCGTAAGCGGCAATGAAATGAATAGACCGCTGACTCTTCACGCGTTCGTTCAGCGTGGCATAGGTGATGCCGTTGATAGTGGCTGTGTCGCGCAGTTCCTTGAAGAACGGCGCCTGGTAATAGAGTCCTGTGGCAAACCGCAGGGTTACATCCTGGTTGAAAGCAGGGATGATGCCTAACGAGAGGCGCGGACTGAACAGACTTTCTCTGTTGAAATTCCAGTGCGAGAAGCGCACGCCGTAGTTCAAGGTGAACAGTGTATGCTCACCCGGACTTGTAAAACGATAGGTGTCTTGGGCATACACCTCCAGACGGTTGGCCCTCAGTTCGTTCCTGGCATCCAGCGTGTAGATCATGTTCAGGTCCTTACCTGTATGAGGAATACTATAGCCACTCGAGTCGCGCATCTCATACTCTCGTAACGTCTCCTTCACCCGCTCAATCTTATAGGTAACACCCGTCTGCAGTTCATGTTTCTTCACCTTTTGCTTTAGCATTAGTTTGAAACTCTGAACATTGGCTTTCAGATAGTTACGCGCATGCTCCATATACGTTCCCACACCCAGGTTCTCGCTCGTCTCCGTCTGTGTCAGCCAGTACTGACCTTGGATGTCGTAGCGTTCCTGCTCGTCGGTATAGAACGTGGAGTAGATCAACGACAGATGCGTGTCGTTAGTGATATGGCGTGTGATGTTCAGCGTACCGAAATACGTGCGGAAGAGGTCCTTCTCCCAACCGTCGAAATACACGCGGAACGACTTCACATTCTCCATCGTACCGAACTTCGTCTCACGGTCCTCTGGATCAAACTGATAATGATTATCGGCAATATCTCCGATCAGCTCGATGCTCCATCGCTGGTTGGGCTGATAGGTGAGGTAGGTCTGGTAATCAAGGAAGTTCGGCTGATACTCACCCTTCGTCTCCATGGTACCCAACAGATAACGGGTAGTCTTGTAACGCAGTCCGTTACTCCATGTCAGCTTCTTATTGGCGAAGCCCACATAGGCGCTGGCGCCCAGCAGACTGGCGGATGCGGTAGCCTCGAACTTCTTCGGACGCTTGTATTGGATATCGAGGGCAGACGACATCTTATCGCCGTATTTCGCCTCGAAACCACCCGTGGAGAAACCAATCTTCTCCACCATGTCGGGGTTGATCACAGAGAGTCCTTCCTGCTGTCCGCTACGTACCAGGAAGGGACGATATACCTCCACATTATTGATATATACAGAGTTCTCGTCGAACGACCCTCCTCGTACATTATACTGACTCGACAACTCGCTGTGCGTACTCACACCAGCCTGTCCCTGGATCATCTCCTCTACGGCATTACCTGAGGCTGATGGGGTGTTCTGAATATCCTTCTTGTCAAGTTGTTGCGTACTGCCGGTCTGCCTGATTCTTTCCGTCACCACCACTTCGCCCAACTCCTTACTCTCGTCAAACAACTGGATCTGTAAGGTTTGCTTTCCTTGGGGGCGACGTAGCACACGCGTCTTGGTCTTATAACCAATCATAGAGAACTTAACTTCCACGCTGTCAGCTGACTGCAATGTCATGCTGAATTCTCCCTTCAGGTTGGTCATGGCCACCTTACCTTGCTTCCATACCGACACAGTGGCCAGCTCTACAGGGTTGTTGTCCTGGTCGGTCACCTTACCTTGCAGCGTAAAAGTCTGTGCCTGCAAACCGAGCGATGTCAGGAGCAGACACATCAAGATGAAGCCCATTCTTCGTATCATCATAGACAATAACGTACCTTCCCATGATTTTATTGTATAGACCCCTTGGAATGAATGTTTCAACCGCCCTTCGTAACAATAACGAAAGAAATAGAAACAATTAGAAAATTAGTTTTCCGTCGAATTGATTACCTTTGCACAAAAATACCAAAAGTTATTTACAAATGAAAAGAAATTCTATGTTGTTCCTGTTGCTCTTCGTCGTTATGGCGATGAGAGCACAGAATCCTTATCTCCCTCTGTGGGAACATGTGCCTGATGGCGAACCCCGTGTGTTTGAAGATCCGGATAATCCCGGGAAGTACCGTGCCTATATCATTGGCTCGCACGATGTCAACTACTCTGCCTACTGCGGTCCTGATATCCGCATGTGGTCGGCTCCCGTTGAGGATCTGCGCCAGTGGCGCGACGAGGGTCCTATCTTCACCTATTATATAGATGGACAGTGGGACACGATGTATGCTCCCGACCTGGTAGAGGTGAAGGATAAGAAGACAGGTAAGAAAACTTACTACCTCTATCCTCATTCTCGCGGATGGCGTCGCACCCCGATGGTTTGTAAGGGTGACCGCCCCGATGGTCCTTTCACACCCATCAACCTCACAGAGGATGGTCGTCAGTGCGTGCCTGGCTCGTTGATCGACTTCGACCCGTCGGTGTTCATTGAGAACATCACTGACAAGAAGGATAAGGATTACGACATCGGTTTCCGCGCGTATGTCTTCTACGGCTTCCAGCACTCTACAGCCTGCGAGTTGGATCAGAACACAATGTACTCACAGCGCCCAGGTACGGAACTCATTGATCCGTTCATCCCCGCTAGCAGTGCAGATGGTCGTCTGCTCGACAAGGCAGGTAGCGAGTACAAGGCGCTGTATGAAGGACAGGATCCGCTCGACTTCAACTTCTTCGAGGCTTCCTCCATCCGTCAGGTGGGAAACAAATACGTGATGGTATTCTCTGGCTATAGCGGTAAGGAGTACGGTCTGGGTAACACCAACTCAGCTTTGCGCTATGCCTTCGGCGACAGTCCGCTGGGTCCTTGGCGCTCTGGTGGCGTGTTGGTGGATTCCCGCGGTGTGGTAGTAGGCGAGGATGGCTCTAAGCTCATCACCACTAACTTCGGACATAACACCCACGGCTCATTGCAGGAGATCAACGGTCAGTGGTACGTCTTCTATCACCGTCCTCCTCGTGGCTTCGGTAATGCCCGTCAGGCCATGGTAGCTCCCGTGAAGATTACATGGGACAAGAAGCCAGTAGCTAAAGGTGGTAAGGTAACCATTACGGGTTATGATCCTTATGTGAAGAATAATGTGTGGACAGCCAAGGCCAGCGACGGTAATGAATATACAGGTGCTGAGGTAACCAGCGAGGGCTTCCAGATCTTCGGTCTGCCTCCCTATAACTACTATAGTGCCGGCTACGCCTGCTTTGTTTATGGTCCGGGCTCAAACGACTGGATGCAGGACAATCACGATGTATGGAACAACTCAATGGATCTCGCCGGTATTCAGAACGGCGGCATTGTCGGTTTCAAGTACTTCGGCTTCGGCGGTCTGGCTCAGGACACCAAGGGGTGCAAGGCCTTCAAGGGCACGAAGCAAGGCGACGGCACCATAATCGGCCTTAATCTGACAGCCAGCGGCAAGGGAGCCTTCAAGATTCACGTTAAACTCGACGACCCCTGGAAGGGTCAAGAGATTGGCGTAGTTGACGTGCCCGCCGACGCTAAGCGTCAGGCTTCGATGTACTATGCAGCCGTTCCTGCAGTAGAAGGTCTCACCGGCAAGCACGCTATCTACCTCGTAGCCGAAGGTCCTGAAGTACAGCAACCCCAACAGCCTCAGGGCCGTCCGGGCTTTGGCGGCCGTGGCCCTCAGCAGCCCCAGCGTCCGCAGGGTTTGTTCGACCTCCACGGAGTCAACTTCTCCAAGGGCATTGGTGCTCCTGCTCCTATCGTGCCTCAGGTCACTATCACTGCCGACGGCAAGCCGCTGACGATTCCCACGACACCTGTCCGCTTCAACAACCAAAACGGCTACCCCGACCAGATCCGCTACCAACTCTATGCGCCGCTGGATGCCGGTTCGAAGCTGAAGGCTACGGCCAACATTCCTGTTGGCGTGAAGTTCGACATCAGTCCTATCGTTGAAGGTCGTGCCACCATCAAGGCCACTTACAACGGTCAGACAAAGATATTCCTGATTAACTAAAATAGAAGGTAAAAAAGAAGGGGAGCATCACGCTCCCCTTTTTTTATGTGTTTACAAATACTTACTCTGTATGAACCTCAGTTCCTGTTCCAGCATCTCGAGCTTCGGCATGGGGCATCCTGCCTTCCTTGCCTCCTCGATAGGACGCGAATAGAGGTAGTCGATCTCCATCGGACGGTGGAAGTCAGCATCGAGCTTCATACTGGGCTTATACGGAGTCATCGCCTTCGTCATGGCAATCATCTTCTCCACGAACGGCTCATCCACATGATCCACGCCCAACGCGCGGGCAGCAGCCACCACCTCCATCATCTGGTCGCGAATCAGCTGTTCCGTGGCGGGATTGTCCAACAGCTTGTTCGTCGTGGTGTCAAGTGCCACGGTCATCCCGTTGAACGGCATGTTCCACACGGCCTTCTTCCAGCGTGCCTCCTCATATTCCACCTCGTTAACCTCGATCTCGGCGTTACGGAAATCGTTCAGCAGTTGGTTGAACAGATCCTTATCCTTCACGGAGTAGTTCCCCAGGTTGATGCTACCGTAGCACTGATGGTCGATATGACCAGGTCCTACCTTGCCTGAGCAGATGAAAGCCAGACCGGCCACGATCTGCAGGGTGGGGAAGAGGTCTTGTAGATCAGACTCCAGACCGATTCCGTTTTGGATCAGCACCACCACGGTATTCTCATGTAGCATCGGTGGTAGCAGGTCGCGCAGCAGATGCTCGTTGGTAGATTTCAGACACACCAGAATCACATCGCAAGGAGGAATATCCGCCGTTGAACGATAGGCGTTCACCTGATCCAGATGGAAGCTGCCGTCGCATGAATCCACCTGCAATCCGTTCTCCTTTACATACTCATAATCGGTGTGCAGCAGGAAGTGAACCTCATTTCCCGCCTTCGCCAGCTTACCGCCATAATAACCGCCAATGGCACCCGTGCCAATAATCGCATATTTCATATCACATCTCTTTTTCTGCGGCAAAGGTACAAAAAACTTGGGAAATATTTGGTCATTCGGGAAAAAACTAGTACCTTTGCATCCGATTTGAAAAAATCGATTGCTAAAAACGGTCACTGACTGAAGGAGAGATGGTAGAGTGGTCGATTACAACGGTCTTGAAAACCGTCGTGCTGAGAGGCACCGGGGGTTCGAATCCCTCTCTCTCCGC
>JBGUJY010000085.1:0-28601 GCA_045114185.1 Prevotella sp.
GCAGCGACGAATCACTGACAGGGGCCAAATGAAAGGAGGAGTGGTACCACCAGGAATCGAACCGGGGACACACGGATTTTCAGTCCGTTGCTCTACCAACTGAGCTATGGCACCATTGGTTTTGATTAGCGGGTGCAAAGGTACAAATAAAATTGAGAACAGAAAATTGAAAATTGAAAAACTTTCTAATCTTAACGTTTTTTCACACCTCTCACCTCTCACTTCTCACTTCTCACCTCTCACTTCTCACCTCTCAGAGGGTTCCACCCTTGTGCAGTGATTTCAAACTCCTGACCGTCGCGGCTCACCAGCATCATGCCCAGTTCCTTGCGTGTGACGTGTCCGATGAGCTTGACGCCTTCCATGGCCTCGATCTTCTCATGGTCGCCAATGGGCACGGTGAAGAGCAGTTCGTAGTCCTCACCTCCGTTCATGGCGCAGGTGGTGACATTCATATTCAGTTCCTCGGCCATCACGGCTGTCTGGTAGTCGATGGGTATATTCTTCTCGTAGATGCGACAACCGGTGCCCGACTGCTTGCAGATATGCAGCAGTTCGCTCGACAGACCGTCGCTGATGTCCATCATGGACGTAGGACGGATATTGGCTTCGCGCAGCTGTTGGATGATATCCCCGCGGGCCTCAGGCTTCAGCTGTCGTTGCAGCAGGTATTCCTTACCAGAGAAATCTGGCTGGAAATCCTTGGTCAGCGCCCATTGCTTCTGGAACATCTCCTTCTTCTGCTCGTAGGTGCCATCAGCCCTGGCCGCCTTCACCTTCTGGTTGAACTCGTCAATCTGCTGGTAATAGACGGTCTTCTCGCGCTCCAGCAGTTGCAGTCCCATATACGCCGCACCCAGATCACCACTCACGCAGATCAGGTCGGTATCCTGCGCACCGCTGCGGTACACGATATCCTCCTTGCGGGCCTCACCGATACAGGTGATGCTAATGGCCAGTCCTGTGAGCGATGAGGTGGTATCGCCACCCACGATGTCAACATTCCATTTGTCGCACGCCATCCGCAGTCCGCTATAGAACAGCTCCATGTCCTCTACCGAGAACCGTTTGCTGAGCGCCAAGCTGACGGTCATCTGACGGGGTACGCCATTCATGGCGAAGATATCCGAGATATTCACCATGGCCGACTTATACCCCAGATGCTGGAGGTCGATATAGGTAAGGTCGAAATGCACACCCTCCATGAGCATGTCGGTAGTGACCAGCACTTCTGTGTCGGGGTAGTGCATCACGGCACAGTCGTCGCCCACCCCCTTGAGGGTGGAGACGTTCTGCGGCTTGATTCCTTCGGTCAGACGGTCGATCAGACCAAACTCACCGATCTTTGCTATTTCCATCTTTTCTTCTTTGATTTAAGCGCGGTTGATCATCTCGCGCATGATCTCGGTCATCAGTGGCTGTGCCTTGTTGGCAGCTTCCTGCACCTCCTCATGACTTACAGCTACAGGCACGTCGAAGCCACCGAGGTCGGTGATGACCGACACACCGAACACCTTGATGCCGCAATGACGGGCCACGATCACCTCGGGTACTGTACTCATTCCTACTGCGTCACCGCCCAAGATACGGTACATTCTGTACTCCGTGGGCGTTTCGAAGGTAGGACCTTGCACACCTACATATACGCCATGCACCACATGGATGCCCTTCTCCTCAGCTATCTTGTCGGCCTCGGCCACCAAGCCAAGGTCGTACGGTTCGTGCATATCAGGGAAGCGCGGACCCGTGGGGAAGTTCTTACCACGCAGCGGATGCTCGGGGAAGAAGTTGATATGGTCGGTGATGATCATCAGGTCGCCGATTTTGAACGACGGGTTCATGCCACCCGAGGCATTGCTCACGAAGAGGGTCTTGATGCCCAGCTCGTACATCACACGGATGGGGAAGGTTACCTCCTTCATGGAGTAGCCCTCGTAGAAGTGGAAGCGGCCCTGCATGGCCATGATATCCTTGTTGCCGAGCTTGCCGAAGATCAGCTTTCCCGAGTGTCCTTCAACGGTGGATACAGGGAAGTTGGGGATGTCCCCGTAGGGGAACTCATATGTATCAGTTATTTCTGAAGCTAATTGTCCGAGGCCCGTTCCCAGTATGATTGCGGTTGTTGGACTTGTTTTCATCCTTTGCTTTAGCCAGGATGCTGTTTCTTGAATTTTTTCGTACATAGCCAATGATTTTTTCGTTAAACTCTTCTTGTTGATTCAGCAGGAACTCAATCTCCATGGGCAGCATGTAGATGTGCTGACGCACCTCATCCGACAGTCCTTCTATACCAAACAGACGGGCATTATCCTTCTCGGTGGTGATCACGATCTTAGGTTCGGGCATGGCCGCGAACGTCTCGTTGATCTCCTGGATATCCTTCTTCTTGAAGGCATGATGATCAGGATAGGTGAGGGGGGTGATATTCTTGCTGTAGGGCTCCAGGTCGATGATCATCTGCTTGGGCGAGGCAATGCCTGTTACCAGCAGGATATTCATATCCGGCGTGATATCGCTCAGCGGACGGTCTTCGCCCGAATAGAGCGGTTTGAGTTTGTTGTATTTAATCGTGGTGAAGAAGAGCTTCTGATAGGGATACAGACTCATCGCTCTGGTGAGCACACGGAACTCCATGGGCTTGAGGTTGTTCGGACACTTGGTGATGATCACGATGTCGGCGCGGTTCTTACCCTGCTTCGGCTCGCGCAGCATACCTGCCGGCAAGAGCTTGTCGTAGATGATCAGACGGTGGTAATCAACCAACAGGATATTGATGCCCGGCTTGACATAACGATGCTGGAAGGCATCATCAAGCAGGATCACATCGGTATCCTTCGTCTCCTCATCCCCTGTAAGACGCTCGATACCATGACAACGCTTGCGGTCAACGGCCACATAGATGTCAGGGAACTTCTTCTTCATCTGATAAGGTTCATCACCAATCATACGCGAGGTGGAGTCTTTGTCGGCCAGCACATAGCCATGACTCTTCCGCTTATACCCCCTGCTGAGCACGGCCACCTTGGTCTTGTCTTGCAGCAAGCGCACCAAGTGCTCTACGTGCGGTGTCTTACCGGAGCCGCCCACTGTGATGTTACCCACCGAGATGACGGGGGTATTGAAGGAACGGCTTTTCAGCACGCCCATCTCAAACAGTTGGTTGCGGAATCTTACACCGAGACCGTAGAGCCAGCTGACAGGCAGCAGCCATTCGCGTATCTTGATGAAATCACCTTCCATGATTATTTGATATTCATATAGAACGGTATTCTTGCCTGGATGGCATTCTCCATGTTGATGTTCTTGATCAGCATGAATGGCTCGTAGAACTCACCCAATGTGGCACGCATCTGGGCATTGAGGTAGTTATCGCCAGCGTCCGACATGCTGTTCATGATCTCGTCGAAGAAGTCGGGCTTGCCGGGATAAGCAGAGGTGTGATATTCAGACACCTTTGCCAACTCAGCGGCTTTCTTCACAGCGTCGTCAATGCTACCGAGCTGATCCACGAGCTTGATGCCGAGGGCATCCTTGCCCACCCATACATGACCTTGTGCGATCTCCTCGATGGCGTCAACCGACTGCTTTCTTCCATCGGCCACACGCTGACGGAACAGCTTATAACCACGGTCGATATAAGCATTGAGATAACTCATCTCCTCCTCGTTGAACGGACGGGCAACAGAGCCGAAGCCTGCATTCTTGTTGGTCTTCACCTCGTCGAACTTCACACCCAGCTTCTGCGTGAGCAGTCCGCTGAAATCCGGGAACAGACCGAAGATACCGATGCTACCAGTGATGGTGGTGGGCTCAGCCACGATCCAGTTGGCCGGACAGCTGATATAGTAACCGCCAGAGGCAGCCATGCCACCCATGGAAACCACCACGGGCTTCTTGGCCTTCAGGTTCATCATCGCATGCCAGATCTGCTCAGAGGCGTAGGCAGAACCACCGCCGCTGTTCACACGCAGTACCACAGCCTTCACCTTATCATCCTTTGCCAGCTTCTCGAGATCCTTGCTCACCTCCTTACCTACGATCAGATGATCGGTCGTGGTCAAAGAACCGGTGGATGGGTCGTCCACGATGCTACCATAGGCATAATAGATAGCAATCTGGTCGCCCTTATGCTTCTCTTTCACGTTCTGCATCTGCTCGATATTGATCTGATTGATGTCCTTGTCTTCATCAATACCCAGCAGCTTCTTCACTTCACCTTTCACTTCCTCACCGTACATGAGCTTGTCAACCAGCTTGTTCTTGACATAGTCCTGCGGGTCAGCCAGCATCAACACACCATCAGCCAGGGAGTTCAGTGTCTCCTTGCTCATCTTACGACTGGTTGATACGTCGGTCAGCATGTGATCCCAGATACCAGTCATGTAGGCCGTGATCTGCTCGCGGTTGGGGTCGCTCATGTGGTCAGAAACGTAGGTCTCGGGGGCACTCTTGTAAGAACCCACCTTGGCCAACTGCATCTTCACACCGAACTTCTCCAGCATATCCTTCAGGTAGTAGGGCTGAGAGGCCAGACCGTGCCAATCTACCATTCCCTGCGGATTCAGCCAGATCTTATCAGCCACACTGGCCAGATAGTAAGCGCTCTGTGAATACTGATCAGCATAGGCTACGATCCACTTGCCACTCTTCTTGAAATCTGCGAGGGCATCGTGCAGTTCCTGGATAGAGGCGGGGATGCCACTGAACATTCCACCTTCGATATAGATACCTTTGATATGATCATTCTCCTTGGCTTTCTTGATGGCATTGAGCGTTTCCTCAAGACCCATGGTCTGACCGACCACGCCGGCAAACTGACTCATGATGTCATCACTAGAACGCTCCTCGAGCGAACCATCCATCTTCAATACCAATACACTGTTGTCTTTCACCTTTGTTGTGGCATCGGATGAGGCTACCATACCTACGATACTCATCATACCGAAGAAACCAATCAACAGTAGAAACACGATGATGCCTACCACTGTGGCAAGCACATTCAAAAAGAATTTTTTCATAAACAGTCCTTAAACAAGTTGTTAAACATTTCGCGAAATCATTCGCAAAGATATATAAAAAAGTTGAGAACAGATGTTTACAAGCAGATATTTTGCAAAAAAAAGTCTATTTAGCGCCTTCTTTCACTATTTTTTCGTATTTTTGCCGTATCATGAAACAGGCAATAGTGTTGGGTGCCTCTTCGGGAATGGGGCAAAAAGTGAGTCGAAAACTGCTCGATGAAGGGTGGCGAGTAGGGGTCGCTGCAAGGAGAATCGATGTGTTGAACGAACTGGCGGAAGCTTATCCCGACAGGGTGGAGGTGATGCAGATTGACGTGATGACTGACGATGCGCCCCAGCGACTGCTGGAGCTGATTGATAGGATGGGCGGGGTTGACCTGTACTTCCATGCTTCGGGCATCGGGAAGCAGAACATGCAGCTGGATAAGGAGATTGAACGGCAGACGGTGATGACCAATGCGTTGGGATTCACACGGATGGTGGATACCGTATATGGGTATATGGCAGACCATGGTGGCGGTCATATAGCAGTGATCTCTTCGATTGCAGGGACCAAAGGACTCGGTGCGGCGCCGTCGTACAGCGCCACCAAGGCTTATCAGAACACCTATATCCAGGCCTTGGAGCAGCAGGCACACATAAGGAAGCTACCCATCCGCTTTACGGATATACGACCTGGTTTTGTGGATACACCGCTGTTGGGTGACGGGAAGAATTATCCTATGCTGATGGATGTGGATAAGGTGGTGAAGGAGATTCTGCAAGCCATCCATCAACAGAAACATGTGCGCGTCATCGACTGGCGTTACCGTTTACTGGTACCGCTATGGCGGATGATTCCTAATGGGTTGTGGCGACGACTGAACATCTCTAATTGAGGAGTGAGGAGTGTGGAGTGAGGAGTGCTAGATGCGCATGGAAAGCGAGATGCGGTTTCTTCTTCTATCGATTTCCACTACCTTGACCTGTACATGCTGATGCAGGTGAACAATCTCGTTGGGATCTTTCACGAACTTATTGGCTAACTGAGAGATATGCACCAGTCCGTCTTGGTGTACACCGATATCTACAAAGGCGCCGAAGTTGGTGATATTCGTCACGATACCGGGTAAGATCATTCCTTCTACCAAGTCATCTACCTCTTTCACATTCGGATCGAACTCGAAGACTTCCACTTGTTCTCGTGGATCCCTTCCGGGCTTCTCTAACTCTTGCATAATATCCGTCAGGGTAGGAATGCCCACCTCATCTGACACATACTTTTTGATATCAATAGCCTCCCTTCTGTCTTTCTCCTCGATGAGCTGTCTGACGGTGCAATGCTGGTCGTTCGCCATCTGCTCCACCAGATGATATCGCTCGGGATGAACGGCAGAATTGTCGAGTGGGTTCTTTGCGCCGGGAATACGAAGGAAGCCGGCACACTGCTCGAAGGCCGAAGGACCTAACCGCGGTACTTTCTTGAGCTGGGCTCGGGATGAGAAAGGACCGTTGTCGCTGCGGTAGGCAACGATGTTCTTGGCTAGCGTAGGTCCTAATCCGCTGACGTAGGTAAGGAGGTGATGACTGGCGGTGTTGAGGTTCACACCCACGAGGTTCACACAGCTCTCGACGGTCTGGTCAAGACTCCTCTTCAGTTTTCCTTGGTCAACATCATGCTGATACTGTCCTACACCGATACTCTTCGGGTCGATCTTCACCAGCTCTGCCAGCGGATCCATCAACCTACGACCGATACTGACGGCACCGCGCACTGTGACGTCCTCATCTGGGAACTCCTCACGGGCGGTCTTGGAAGCAGAATAGACAGAGGCACCATCCTCGCTGACCACGAAGATCTGGGGTTTCTTGGCATCTTTGGCTTGTCCTGCTTGGGCAGATGAGATACAATCTTGCATGAATTCTTTGGTCTCACGACTAGCTGTTCCGTTACCAATGGCCACGGCCTCGATACCATAGTCCTTGAGCATCTGCAGCACATGCATGGTGGCTTGCATCCGATGATTCACAGGCGGGTGGGGGAAGATGGCCTCATGGTGAAGCAGATTTCCCTGTGCATCGAGGCATACCACCTTACAGCCGGTACGGAAACCGGGATCCACACCCATCACCTTTTTCTGTCCTAAGGGCGCATCCATCAACAGCTGTCGGAGGTTTGACGTGAATACCTGGATGGCTTCATCATCTGCCTGTTCCTTACTAAGGGCGGCGAACTCCGTCTCGATGCTTGGCTCGAGGAGTCGTCTGTAGCCATCCTCCACGGCTTCAGCCACCAATGACTGGCACTTACCGTATCCTTTCACGTAGTTTCTTTGCAGACGGGAGATGCATTGCTCATCATCCGTCTGGATATTCACCCTTAGGATGCCTTCACTCTCTCCGCGGCGCATGGCCAGCAGACGGTGAGAGGAGCAGCGCTTGAGCGGTTCGCTCCAGTCGAAATAGTCGGAGTATTTAGCGGCTTCCTCTGTGTCTTTCTTTGCCTTCACCCCCTTACTGGAGATGGTGGAAAAGCGGCGGAAGGCCTGTCTGACGATATTACGGTTCCTTTCATCCTCACTTACCATCTCGGCAATGATGTCTTGTGCCCCTTTGATGGCCGCATCCACATCAGGCACATCCCCTTTCACAAACCGTTGGGCCGCCTGCTTGGGATTGGGCTCCCGCTGCATGAGCAGAAGGGTGGCCAATGGCTCCAGTCCTTGTTCCTTCGCCACAGAAGCACGCGTTCTGCGTTTGGGTCGGAAAGGCAGGTAGATATCCTCCAGTTCCGTACTGTCCCAGCAGTCATCTATACGCTTCTGCAGTTCATCCGTCATCTTCTCCTGTTCAGTAATGGTCTTGATGATGGTCTCCTTCCGCTTGACCAGTTCCTTCAGTTTCTCGTTCATGTCGGCAATGCGGGTGATCTGCACCTCATCGAGTCCGCCTGTCCGCTCCTTTCTGTAACGTGAGATGAAGGGGATGGTGCAGCCGTCATCCAGCAGCGCCAACGTGTTGTCAACACCCTTTTCGGGGAGTCCTAATACTTGTGCTATTCTCTTGGTAAATGGATTCATGTTGTAGAATGATTTTGCTACAAAGGTAGGTGTTTTTCATCAAACGACCAAACGTAATGATATAAAAGTAGAAGGAGAGTCGTCGTTCGACGGCTCCCCCTCCTTCATTACGCTTTCCCTAAAAACTGAGTCTGTATTATTTTGCGAAGGCTCCCTTGGCAGCTGACTTCTGCTTGCTATTACCTGCGCCTCGTGTTTGCGGCTTGGCGTAGTAGTAATCGTAGTAGTCATAGTCGTACCAGTAAGGATCCCAGTCGAAGCTGTTGATGGCATGCAGGCGGAAGGAGATGTCTGATGCCGTACCGTCATCGAAGTACCCCTCGAAGTAGTTGCTGCTCAGCGTGTAGTCGTAGATATATACGGGATTGTAGTAGCTATCCGCATAACGGATCGTGATGCAACCATCATATACATTCCAGTCGAACTCGCTATAGTAGTAGCTGCCGTATGGGTCGTCGAGATCGTAGTCCACCTCATAACCAGTACCTGATGTGAAGCCGTCGCTGTTGAACTGCATCACGGTGCGGTAGTGGTTTCCGGTGAGACCCCAACGATCGTGGTAGTACTGCCGGATCGTTCCCTGCCATGTCTTTCCGTAGAAAGTACCGCCGCTCAGGTTATCGGCGATATACTCATCCTCACAAGAGGTGAAAGTAAATGTCATCGCTGCGATGAGCATCAGGGTGATGATTGAAGTAAACTTTTTCATAATCGTATGGTTTTAAATGGTTGTTATTAACTTTTCTCGATGCAAAGATAGTGCAAGAATCTATGGTCTGAAAAGGAATATCCATAAAACGGAATGGGAAAAACCCTAAACTTGCGGGGGGAATTCCTACACAGTAAGTTTTTTTCACGATTAGCTTTTGCAGGAATCATGGAAAATGATTACTTTTGCACGATTTATTGAGAATGAAAGATGATATCAGTTGAAGGTCTGACCGTTGAATTCAGTGTGGTGCCGCTCTTTTCCGGCGCCAGTTTCGTCGTGAACGACCGCGACCGCATTGCCCTTGTGGGTAAGAACGGAGCGGGCAAATCGACGTTGCTGAAGATCTTGTGTGGCATGCAACAGCCCACATCAGGAACGGTGGCCATACCCAACGAGACGACCATCGGTTATCTGCCGCAGGTGATGATCCTGCAGGACGATACCACGGTGAGGGAAGAGGCACGAAAAGCCTTTGCCGGGATGATACGGTTGAAGGAGCGTCTTGACAAGATGAACAATGAACTGGCTGCTCGCACCGACTACGAGAGCAACGAGTATATGTCGTTGGTGGAGCGCTACACAGAGGAGCATGAGCGTTACATGATGATGGGGGCGGAGAACTACGAGGCGGAGATTGAGCGTACGCTGATGGGACTCGGCTTTACACGTGCTGATCTGGAGCGTCCTACGAATGAGTTCTCGGGCGGTTGGCGTATGCGTATCGAACTGGCGAAGATCCTGTTGCAGAAGCCTGATGTGCTCTTGCTCGACGAGCCCACGAACCATCTTGACATCGAGAGTATCCAGTGGTTGGAGCAGTTTCTGATTCAGTCGGCCAAGGCTGTTGTGCTGGTCAGTCACGACCGTGCCTTTATTAATAATGTGACAAACCGAACGCTGGAGATCTCCTGCGGGAAGATCATCGACTATCAGGTGAAGTACGATGAATATGTGCTGCTCAGGAAAGAACGTCGCGAACAGCAGATCCGTGCTTACGAGAACCAGCAGAAGGAGATCGCCGACATGCGGACGTTCATCGAGCGCTTCCGTTATCAGGCTACGAAGGCGGTGCAGGTACAGCAGAAGATCAAGCAACTGGAGAAGATCGTGCCCATCGAGATTGATGAGGTTGACCGCAGTGCCATGCGACTGAAGTTCCCGCCGTGTCTGCGTAGTGGTGACTACCCCGTGATCTGCGAGGAGGTGGAGAAGAAATACGGTGATCATCTGGTGTTCAGCGATGTTACCTTCACCATCAAGCGTGGGGAGAAGGTGGCCTTCGTGGGTAAGAACGGTGAAGGTAAATCCACCCTGGTGAAATGTATCATGGGAGAGATTCCTTTTACTGGAAACCTGAAGATCGGACATAACATACAGATCGGTTATTTCGCCCAGAATCAGGCACAACTGTTGGATGAGTCGTTGACGGTTTTTGATACAATCGATCGTGTAGCGAAAGGGGATATCCGACTGAGAATCAATGATATACTCGGTGCTTTTATGTTCGGTGGTGAGAATGCTGATAAGAAGGTGAAGGTGTTGAGCGGAGGCGAAAGGAGTCGTCTGGCGATGATCAGATTACTGCTGGAACCGGTGAACCTGCTGATCCTCGATGAGCCCACGAACCATCTTGATATGCAGTCGAAGGATGTACTGAAGGAAGCCATCAAAGCTTTCGACGGAACGGTTATCGTGGTGAGTCACGACCGTGAGTTCCTCGACGGACTGGTAACAAAGGTGTATGAGTTCGGTGGCGGGAAGGTAAGGGAGCATTTAGGCGGCATCTACGACTTCCTCCGCTCGAAGCGCATCGACTCGCTGGAAGAGCTGAGTAGAAGTGAGAAGCAAGATGTCAATACCTCTATTAATAACTCTCAGCAGTCAACTGCCAATTCTCAGCCTGTAAAGCAAGAAATCTCTACGAAGCTGGCTTACCTGGAACGGAAGGAGCAACAGAAGAAGGTGAAGCGCGTGGAGAAGAGTATCAAGGAGGTGGAGACGAAGATCCAGCAGTTGGAAGCACGTATCAAGGAACTGGATGATATCCTCTGCACCCCTGAGGGAGCGTCGGACATGACCGTCGTCACGGAATATACCAGTATCAAAAAACTCATCGACCAGCAGACGGAACGTTGGGAGCATCTATATGAGGAACTGGAACAGCTTCAGATAAACGAATAATATATAAACCTTTATAAATGATTAAAACAATGAAAATCAGAACTTTCATGAGTATGATGCTAATTGCTTCCGCCACTGTTGGCGTTGAGGCACAGCAACTGAAGTCGGGCATCGACATCACCAATCTCAACCAGACGGTGAAGCCGGGTGAGGACTTCTATCAGTATGCTTGCGGTGGCTGGATGAAGAAGAATCCGCTGCCTGCAGCTTATTCACGCTTCGGCAGTTTCGACCAGCTGCAGGAGGATAACAACAAACGTATCAACAGTATCCTGAAGGACCTGTCAAGCGGTAAGAAGAAGCTGCAGAAGGGTTCCGTGGAGCAGAAGTTAGGCGACTTCTACAAACTGGCCATGGACCAGAAGCGTCGTAACCGCGAGGGAATCTCAGCCGTTCAGCCAATCCTGAAGGAACTGGAGCAGGCTGCCACAAAGGATGACTTGTTTGCTGTTCAGCAGCGACTGCTTCAATATGGTGACCAGGAGTTCATGCGTTTTGGCTTCGGGGCTGATGAGAAGGACAGTAAGAACAATATCCTGAATGTTAGTCAGGGTGGTATCGCCCTGGGACAGAAGGAGTATTACCTGGATACCGACTCCATCACCACCAGCATCCGCGATGCTTACCGCTCACATATCTACCGCATGTTCCGTCTCTTCGGCTATGATGAGACAACTGCTAAGCAGAAGATGGATCAGGTAATGAGAGTGGAGACAGGTTTGGCAAAGGTCAGCAAGAGTCGTACGGAACTGCGCGACGTAGAGGCAAACTACAACAAGATGACGATGCAGGAGTTCCAGCGTAACTACCCGCATCTGCGCCTTGCTCAGCAGATGGAGACACTGGGTGTGAAGGTATCTGACTATCGTGAACTGGTGGTTGGTCAGCCTGACTTTCTTGCTGGTGCTGAGCAGCTGGTGAAGAACATGACTGCAGGTGAGTACCGTGCCTATATGCAGTGGGGCGTAATCCTTGGTGCTTCCAGCTATCTGTCTGAGGAGATTGCTGCTGCAAACTTCGATTTCTTCGGTAAGACACTGCGTGGTCGTCAGGAGGATTATCCTCTTTGGAAACGTGCTACACAGCAGGTGGAGAGTCAGATGGGCGAGGCCCTGGGTAAGATCTACTGCGAGCGTTACTTCCCCGCTACCTCCAAGCAGCGCATGGAGCAGTTGGTGAAGAACCTGCAGATTGCACTGGGTGAGCGTATCGAGGCTCAGACATGGATGAGCGCCGATACCAAGCGTGCTGCGCTCGACAAGCTCAGCACCTTCTATGTGAAGATCGGTTATCCGAACAAGTGGAAGGATTTGAGCGGACTGGATATCGATCCGAAGAAGACTTACTTCGAGAACGTGATGGAGTGCAACCGTTTCTGGACTGCCAAGGAGATTGAGGAGAAGGCTGGTAAGCCGGTGGATAACGAGGAGTGGTATATGACTCCCCAGACCGTGAATGCTTACTATAACCCCACAACCAACGAGATCTGCTTCCCCGCAGGTATCCTCCAGCCCCCGTTCTTTGATCGAGAGGCTGACGATGCCTTTAACTATGGTGCCATCGGTGTGGTCATCGGTCATGAGATGACTCACGGCTTTGACGACCAGGGTCGCCATTTTGATAAGGTGGGTAATATGACCGACTGGTGGACTGAGGCTGATGCTAAGGGCTTTGAGGAGCGTACAGGTCGTTATGCCGACTTCTTCTCGAACATCAAGGTACTGCCCGACCTGAATGCGAACGGTAAACTCACATTGGGTGAGAACCTCGCTGACCATGGCGGTCTGCAGGTGGCATGGTATGCATATAAAAACGCTACCAAGAACGGCGGTCTGCCCACCATCGACGGACTTACTGCCGACCAGCGTTTCTTCCTTGCTTATGCAGGTGTGTGGGGACAGAACATCACTGAGAAGGAAATCCGTAACCGTACCAAGAGCGATCCTCACTCATTGGGTGAGTGGCGCGTAAACGGTGCGCTGCCGCATATCGATATGTGGTACGATGCCTTTGGCATCAAGCAGGGTGACAAGATGTTCATCCCGAAGAGCGAGCGTCTGGAGCTCTGGTAAGAGATTCATAGAGAATAGAGAACAGGGAACTGGGTGATAATCGCTCAGTTCCCTGTTATTTTGTGATAGTCCGAAAGTACTCACGCTCGGAAGTAAAAATAAATGGATTTATTTTGTACTTCTCTCACTTATTCGTACCTTTGCAGGCGAAAAGGTAAGCACTATGCCATTAAGAATACCAGATCTGTTACCCGCGATAGATATTCTGAAGCAAGAGAATATCTTCGTGATGGATGATACCAGGGCGCATACACAGGATATCCGTCCGCTGAAGATTGTGATTCTGAACCTGATGCCGCTGAAGATTACGACAGAGACCGATTTGATCCGTCTGCTTTCGAATACCCCTCTTCAGATGGACATCACGTTCATGAAACTGAAGAGTCATACCCCGAAGAATACGCCTATCGAACACATGATGATGTTCTACAAGGATTTCGACGAGCTTCGTAACAAGAAGTTCGACGGGATGATTATCACAGGAGCACCCGTGGAGCAGTTTGATTTCAAGGAGGTGACCTACTGGGATGAGGTATCTGGCATCTTTGAATGGGCAAAGACGCATGTAACCAGTACGTTCTATATCTGCTGGGCGGCACAGGCTGGTCTTTTCTATCATTATGGCATACAGAAATATCCTTTGAAGAAAAAGATGTTCGGTATCTTCGAACAGCATATCCTCAGTCCACGCATGCCGATTTTCCGTGGTTTCGATGATGTGTTCTTCATGCCGCATAGTCGTCATACGGAACTGCATCGTGAAGATATCCTCGCCAACGACAAGCTCACCTTGCTGGCTGAGGGCACAGAAAGCGGCGTAAGCATCGTTATGGCCCGCGAAGGTCGTGAGTTCTTCATCACAGGTCATCTGGAATATGCTCCTGATACGCTCGACAATGAGTACCGTCGTGACAAAGGAAAACGCGACGATGTGGAGATGCCGAAGAACTACTACCTTGATGATGAACCGTCAAAGGGTCCGGTAGTACGCTGGCGTGCCCATGCCAACCTACTGTTCTCTAACTGGATCAACTACTACGTTTATCAGACCACTCCGTATAATATCGAGGAGATTGGATAAAATCGAACTACTGGCTCCTGCCAAGAACCTGGAATGTGGTATCGCGGCCATTGATCATGGAGCAGATGCCGTGTATATCGGAGCACAACGCTTCGGTGCCCGTGTTGCAGCAGGTAACTCAGTAGACGATATAGCACAACTCTGTACCTATGCTCATCAGTTTGGCGCAAAGGTATATGTCACCGTCAACACCATCATCTATGATGAGGAATTGGAGGAAACACAGCAGTTGATCAGTAAGCTGAACGATATCGGCGTGGA
This sequence comes from Prevotella sp., assembly GCA_045114185.1. Taxonomy (GTDB): domain Bacteria; phylum Bacteroidota; class Bacteroidia; order Bacteroidales; family Bacteroidaceae; genus Prevotella. Next base: position 14,388 of record JBGUJY010000085.1, read on the forward strand.
TGCCATCCTCGTTCAGGACATGGGAATTATTCATGCTAACTATCAACTATTATCTATAAACTCTCAACTAAGCTATCATGCTTCTACCCAAACCGATAACCGTACTATCGAGAAGGTACAGTGGCTGCGTTCCATCGGTTTCCGTAGGGTAGTACTGGCACGCGAACTGTCGTTGAAAGAGATTGCCGCTATTCATCAGGCGGTGCCCGATGTAGAACTGGAGGTGTTTGTGCATGGTGCCCTGTGTGTGAGTTATTCTGGTCAGTGCTATGCATCACAGTATTGCTTCGGCAGGAGTGCCAACAGAGGAGCCTGCGCACAGTTCTGTCGGTTGCCCTTCGATTTGGAAGATGCCGACGGGAACGTGATAGAACGCGGTCGTCATCTGCTTTCCCTGAAGGACATGTGTCGCATCGACATGCTGGAAGAACTGATGGAGGCTGGGGCTGTGTCGTTTAAGATTGAAGGTAGGTTGAAGGATATCGACTATGTGAAGAACGTCACGGCAGCCTATAATCAGCGGCTGAATGAGATTATCGCTCGTCATCCTGATAAATACCAACGTGCCTCCTTAGGTTCCTGTTCTTATTCGTTCACGCCCAATTTACAGAAGACATTCAATCGGGGCTTTACCGACTATTTCCTGCACGGACGTAAACCGGATATCTTCTCGCCTGATACTCCTAAAGCCTTAGGTGAGTATGTGGGAAAAGTAAAGGAGATTCGGGGGAACTCATTCAACGTTGCAGGAACAGCCTCGTTTGCCAATGGTGATGGCTTGTGTTTCTTCAAAGGGGCAAAAGGCGAGAAGCGTGTGTTGGAAGGATTTCGTGTAAATAGGGCAGAGGGTAACCGTTTGTTCCCTTATCAGATGCCTGTCGACCTCAAACCGGGAACACCATTGTATAGGAACAACGATCAGGAGTTTCAGCGTGTGATGGCTGGTAAGACGGCTGTGCGGAAGATTCCTGTGGAGATGACTTTGCGTGAGACCGATGATGGCTTTGAACTGCAGATGGGTTCTCGTTGTGTCAGCATGCCAATGGAGAAACAGATTGCTCAGAAGTCGCAGCATGAGAATATCATCCGACAATTGTCTAAACTCGGTAATACACCCTACGAATGTACCTCCGTACATCTCGTACCCCAAGATTTTCCCTTCTTCATCCCATCCAGTGTGCTGACGGAGATGAGAAGAAGCGTTACAAGTGGAGCGAGTGAGGTGGAACGTGGAGAATGGAGAACAGAGAGCGAAAAGTCTAACTATCCACTTCCTCCTGTCAACCCACAACGTAGCTACCTATACAATATTTCCAACCACCAGGCCCGCGCATTCTATGAGCAGCAAGGACTGAGAGAGATAGCTCCTGCCTTTGAGCTTTCACCGGTGAAAAATCCGTTGATCATGCAATGTCGTCATTGTTTGAAATACAGTCTGGGCTATTGCATCCGCCATGGTGGAGAGAAGATGCCGTGGAAGGAACCGCTATATCTGAAACTGGATGATGGCAGACGGTTCCGATTGGAGTTCCAGTGCAGTGCGTGTCAGATGGATGTGTATGGAGATGATGAGAGATAATAAAGAAGAGATATGAGCAAGAAAGGAGTTCTATTGAAGAAGATGATGCTGGTTGTCGTGGTGTTCATGACCATCACGATACTGTCAGGTTGCTACGACAAAAAGGGTAGGGGCGACAGTGATGTGCTGCACGCTGAGGAGGTGTTGGATTCCGCTCAGTTAGCTCGCAGACAGGATTCTCTTCTCTTTGCCCGTAAGCATCACTATTCAGAGAACTTCAACTTCGTGGTGAAGGTCGATACCCTTTACCTGATGCGCTCGCAACCCGAGGAGGCAGTGAGTCAGATGCCCATCGACACCTTCCCTGTGACTCGTCATGACCATCTGGTGGTGGCGGATATCCGTATCCTGCCGAACGATAGTATCGATTCTGTCTGGGTGCAGGTGGCACGCGACCAGCTGACATTCGGCTGGGCACATGAGTCAGACCTGTTGCCGAAGGTGGTGCCCGATGATCCTATCTCGCAGTTTATCTCCACGTTCTCTGATACCCACCTGCTGATCTTCCTGTTTGTGATCTGCATCATTGCCGTAGCTTATCTGCTGTATATCATTCGAAGGAAGAACGCGAAGATTGTGCATTTCAATGATATCGACAGTATTTACCCCACACTGTTGGCACTTACCGTGGCGATATCAGCCACCTTGTATTCCAGTATCCAGTTGTTCGCACCGGATGTGTGGCAGCAGTTCTATTTCCATCCCACCTTGAATCCCTTTGGTGTTCCCCCAATACTCACGGTATTCCTGGTCTGTGTATGGCTGATGCTGATCTTAGCACTTGCCTGTGTGGATGTGGTTCGCCAGCATTTGCCTTTCAATGATGCCATGCTGTATCTTTGCGGATTGGGTGGAGTTTGTGCTATCAATTACATCATCTTCAGTCTTACCACCTTATATTATATAGGCTATATACTCCTGGTGGTGTATGTCTATTTAGCCCTTCGTCATTATTACAGCAGTTCACATTGTCGGTATATTTGCGGTCAATGCGGTACGCCCATGCGTCAGAAGGGACGTTGTCCTAACTGCGGAACAATGAACGAATAACGAAAATCATCATAAATTAGGATTGTAGGTACGGGTGAAAATTCATACCTTTGCACCCGAAATAAACGATTGTACATGATAAAGAAAAGATTGATCGGATACCTGACATTGGTATTGGGTGTGCAGACGGTGGTTTGCGCATCTCCCTTAAATGAGAATACGGTAACAGTAAATAACGATGAGCGTTCGCTGGCAGATAGTTCAAGGATATATGACTTGGATGAAGTGGTGGTAATCTCACAGCCGAAGGAGAGTGTGCGGTTGCGTTTCCAGCCGGTGAGCAGCAATGCCTTTGGTGAAACACAACTCCAGCAGCTGAACGTACACGATTTAAGTCAGCTGTCACAATTCGTTCCTTCGTTCGTGATGCCTTCCTACGGCTCTCGTCTTACCTCATCCATGTATATACGTGGCATCGGTTCACGTATCAACAACCCTGCTGTGGGTGTGTATTACGATAATATCCCGCTGATGTCGAAGTCGGCATTCAACAACCATTTCTATATGCTCGACCGTGTGGATATCCTTCGCGGTCCGCAGGGCACGCTCTATGGTCAGAACACCGAGGGCGGTCTGGTACGTATCTACTCCAAGAACCCGATGAACTATCAGGGAACAGATATCAATCTGGGCATTGGTACGGGTCTATATAGTAATGTGGAGGTGGCCCATCATCATCGTCCCAGTGATCAACTCGCGTTCACGGTGGCTGGCTTCTACAGCGGACTGAAAGGTTTTATCAATAACCCAAACTTTGACCAGAAGAATGATTTGACGAATGAGGCAGGTGGTAAGCTTCGTTTGATCTTTACTCCCAATAAAAAACTCACTTTCGATTGGACGGCTGATTATCAGTATGTGAACCAGAATGGTTTCGGTTATGGGGAGTTCCAGCCTATCAATGATTCTTTTGTCCCCTATAGCCTTGATGTGAAGGATCCTGCCACGACCATCATGAACGGTTATAAGCGCAATATGTTGAACACAGGTCTTTCCATCGGTTATGACATGGGCAACCTGCTTTTCACCTCCACCACCAGTTACCAGTATCTGAATGACTTGATGCTGATGGACCAGGACTATATGACGCCTGATTATTTGCGACTGGAACAATACCAGAAGATGAGCGCCCTCACACAGGAGTTCGTACTGCGTTCTCATGCCTATACCCGTTGGCAGCATACCTCAGGTCTCTATGGTTCCTACCAGTGGTTGCGCACTGGTGCACCCGTCTATTTCGGCGATGCCATTACAGGTCCTATCGGAGCTGCTATTACCAATGCGATGAAGGGAGCCATGCAAGGATCTATGTATCCCCGTATGTACCAGCAAATGTTGGAGCAGATGCTCGCTCAGGGTATGCCCCAGGCTGCAGCAGAGAAGCAGGCAGCCGCAGCGGCTCAGAAGGCTGTAGATGCTGCGTTGGGAGGTGTGACGATGAGTGCCGAGATGGCTGTTCCTGAAACATTCAGGACACCTTCGATGACCTTCGCTGCCTACCATGAGTCAAATATCCTGCTGACCGACAAACTGAAGTTCACGCTGGGTTTGCGATTGAATGTGGATAAGATGAAGATTGAGTACGATGCTTTGGCCTACATGAACATGACGGGTGGAACAGCCGAGCGTCAGGCCACCTACCATCTTACTTCGCACGTTGTTGATAGTCGACAGAAGACCTATACCCAGTTGCTGCCGAAGTTCGGTCTTACTTATAACTTCGATGGATTCCTGGGTAATGTCTATGCGCTGGTATCAAAGGGCTATCGTGCCGGTGGTTACAATATCCAGATGTTTAGCGATATTCTGCAGACCGACCTCAATGCACATCAGCAGGATGCCATGCGTGGTGACTATGACGTGGAGCATACAGCACAGGATTACAATGCTATCGAGGAGACCATCGCTTATAAGCCGGAAGAATCATGGAACTACGAATTGGGCACTCACTTGAACCTCTTCGAAGGAAAGGTACACGCCGACCTCGCCCTCTTCTACATGCAGATCCGCAATCAGCAGCTGTCTATCATGGAGCCGAACAGCAACTATGGTCGTATCATGGTGAATGCAGGTAAGAGTCATTCGTGTGGCTTGGAGGCTACGCTCCGTGGCAAGGCCATCGACAATGCCCTTGACTGGGCTGTTACCTATGCCTTTACCAACGCGAAGTTTGATGAATACAAGGATATACCGCAACAGGATCTCACTTCTTCGTATGTGTTAATAATTCGGGATTTCAAGGGCAACTATGTTCCCTTCGTTCCTCAGCATACCTTTAGCGCGATGGCCGATTACCGTATCGGTAAGTTCATCTTGGGTGCAAATGTGACGGGACAAGGCAAGATCTGGTGGGATGAGGCCAACACCTATTACCAGAAACAGTATGCGATGCTTGGTGCCCACGCTGATTACGACTTCGGTCCTGTCATCGTCTCTCTCTGGGGCCGAAATCTCACAGATACGAAATACAACACCTTTGCTGTACAGAGCAGTGCTGCAGGAGGTACACACTATTTTGCCCAGCGGGCAAACCCATTACAGGTAGGGATTGATTTTAGGATTCACTTCTAACGAGAAAAGGCGGGATATCCCGCCTTTTCTTATTTAAGAACATTACTGATTAGAACACATGCAGTCCTAAGAATACCATCAGACCGTTCATCAGGATCCAGAAGATGGCGAACGGCATGGTCTTACGCATGATATCACCATCCTGTCCTTCCATATCGCAAGCAGCCGTAGCAATGGCGATACTCTGTGGTGAGAGCAGTTTACCACCCTCAGAACCGGCACAGTTAGCGGCAGCAAGCCAGTTGGTCTCGTTACCACTCACACCGAAGAAGGTGCTCTGGTTCACTAAACCCAGATCGCTGGCAGCCGTAGCCTGCAGCTTACCGAAGAGGATGTTCGCATTGGTAGCACTACCCGTTACGAAGGTTCCGATAGAACCGATGAGCGGAGCGAAGAACGGGAAGAAGGTACCGGTAAGAGCTACGAGGCCCTTGGCGATATCATTCGTCATACCCGTATTGTTCATCAGCATGGCCATGGCTACCAGACAGCAGATGGTAACGGCCGTCTTCTGCAGGTTCAGCGTGGTCTTGGCCAACAGCTTCATCAATCTACCGAAGCTCATGCCCTGAATCAAGCCACCGATAACGGCACCAAGGAAGATCATCAGACCCGCATTGGAGAGCCATCCGAACTTGAAGGCGTTACCTGTAACAGGTAAACTGAACTGGGTAACCAGCGTACTGTTCAGTGCTGCATTGATGGCAGGAACGATCTTACTACTGATGAGGATGAAGAAGATAATCAGACCATATACACTCCAGGCCTTGAGGGTCTTGGTAAGACCGAACTTCTTCTTCTCCACAATCACCTCGTCGGCTGGGTTCTCATCACGGATAAACAGCTTGTTATAGATCAGCATGGCAATGATAGCAGCTACAGAACCCAAGATAGCGGGTGTCTCAGGACCGATGAAGTGGGCGCAGCAGAACTGCACGATGATGGAGAACGTACCCACAAAGAGAGCCAATGTAATGTTCTTCATAATCTTCTTGCGGTCGGTCATCATCAGGATCAGGAACGGTGTGATGTAGAACATCAGCGCGAGCTGGATGATGATAAAGGTAGCAACCTCGCAGAGCATCTCAGGAGATGCCACACCTTCTGCAGCAACCTGGTTGGCCAGTGTCGTGGCAGGGAGTCCTACGGCACCAAATCCTACGGCCACCGTGTTGGCAATCAAACAGATCACAGCTGAGAACATCGGCTTGAAACCGAGTCCGATAAGGATTGCTGCAGGAATAGCCACAGCGGTACCGAAGCCGGCCATACCCTCAAGAACGCCACCTAGACCCCAGGTAAGGAGCAGTACGAGCAAACCCTTGTCAGAGGTCATCTGGATAAACTGCGTCTTGATGGTCTCAATCTCCTTGGTCTCGCAAAGGATATTGTAACTGAAGATGGCACAGATAATGATCAGGATAATCGGGAAACAGGCCTTGAGCAATCCTTCCACGATCGACCACCACGAAAGACCGAAGATGGATGCGTCGGCAAATTTCTCTGGGACGATGCCCATGGCAGGTGCCGCAAACAAAGCCAGGAGAATAGTAACGATAAGTGTCACGATTGCACTCTTGTAACCTGACACCTTAAAACCCATCATCAATACGATGAGTAATACAATTGGGATGACTGATACTAATGCTGACATACAAAGTGATTTTTAGTTATGAATAATATTATATAAGTTTCATAGGTGTATAAAACAGCACAAATATACAAATATCTTTTCAAAGTAATGTAAAAAAACATGTAAAAATTTCATAAAAGGTAAAATTTGGGCGGTTTATCAACCTTTTTTGCTAACTTTGCTTTCAAATCGTAAATCATTTAACTCAACTTGACAATGAAGAGGTTTTTTCTTTCAATGATTTGTCTGATGACCCTGTCGGTGGCATGGGCTCAGAAGAGTGTGACAGTAAGTACAGCCGGAACACTGGGAAACCAGATTTCTGCTGCAGAGCGTGCAACGATTACCAGTCTGAAAGTGTCTGGCCCGCTCAATGGTAATGATATTAAGGTGATTCGTGAGATGGGTAAAGCCCGTCTGGCTGAACTCGATCTCTCAGACGCTACCATCGTGAAGGGTGGTGATAGCTATTATCCACTCGAGGAGGACAAGAGTGCTTATACCGAGGATAACCGTTTGTCAACCTTGTTCTTCTATGGTTGCGGTGCTTTCCGCAGCATCACAATCCCCAGCAGTGTTCAATCTATCTCAAATGATGCCTTCTCCTCTTGTCCGAATCTGGAAGAGATCAAAGTGAAGAACAGTCCGTTCTTCGTATCTGTTGACGGCATCCTGTTCAATTCAGAGAAAGAACGCTTGGTGCGTTGTCCGCAGGCCAAGAAGCTGGATTCATACGAGGTGCCGCGTGGTGTCATCGAGATTTATCCGAGTGCCTTCCGCGGTGTTTCCACATTGAAGAGTGTGACGTTGCCTGCTAGTATCTGGAGCGTTAGCGACTTCTCCTTCTATGGCTGTCCGTTGCAGACTATCCGTTGTAACATGACTCGTGCTAGTATCGGCATGGCCTTCGAAGAGGGTGTGCTCAATAGTGCCCGCGTGATTGTTCCCCGCGGCTCTGCCGAGGATTTCAAATCGGTTGAGGGCTGGAATAAGTTCAAGACGATTGTAGAGGAGTAGTTCTACTCTTCAGTCCAGAAGAATTAAGTCGCTCATCACGTCGTCGCTGACAAATAGTCCCTGACGGGTGAGATGAAGATGATTGTCCGTTATCTCAAGCAGATGACGGACAATGTTTTTCTGCGCGTTCTGCAACAGGTAGTCACGGAAGGAATGGGGTAGAGTTGTCAGGTTGATTCCTTCACGAGTGCGAAGGGCAGTAGTAATCAGATCATTGTAACGTGTCGTATCATCAAGGGTCTCCGTTTCTTCGATGGGAAGGATCCCTTGACGGATGCGGTCGATGTATGTTGGTAGATTGGAAATGTTCCAATGACGGGTTTCTATGTCGTAGCTGTGGGCTGCGGCTCCTAAACCGATATAGGGTGTGCCGTTCCAATAGCTGCTGTTATGACGGGAACGGAATCCTTTCTTGGCAAAGTTGCTGATCTCATAGTGTTCATAGCCTGCAGTCTCTAACCGGTCGATGAGTGTTTCGTACATCTCTCGTTCGAGTTCCTCAGACTCACCTAAATCCTCCCTGTTTAAGGAGGACTTAAATTCTCCCCCTAAACAGGGGGAGTTAGAGGGGGTCTCTTTTCTCATTTGCTCATAGAGCACTGTTCCTTCTTCAATCATCAAGGAATAGGCTGAGAGATGTTCCACATCCAACGCAAGGGCATCGTGAATATCCTGTTCCCAATCCTGCAATGTCTCTCCAGGGAATCCGAACATCAAGTCGATACTGATATTCTGTATGCCGTTCCTGCGAAGCAGCTCCACTGCCTCCTTGACCTGACTGCTGGTGTGACGACGGTGCAGGAAGTGCAAACGCTTATCAGAGAATGTCTGGGCACCCATACTCACTCTGTTAATGGGCAGTTCACCAATCACTTGCGCATAATCGGGCGTGATGTCATCGGGGTTGCACTCCATGGTGATCTCTGCATCTGCTGTCACCTCATATACCTTATATATATTATGAAAAAGACGACGAAGCAGGGTGGGAGACAGCTGTGAGGGTGTGCCACCACCAAGATAGATTGTGTGGAGTGTGGAGTGTGAAGTGTTTCTCAGTTGCATTTCCTGGCAGAGGGCATCAACATATTCGTCCATCCGCTCATGTTGGGTGGTGGAGTAGAAAGCGCAGTAGATACACCGACTTTTACAAAAAGGAATATGGATATAGAGACCTGCCATTTCGTATGATTTGGCCACAAAATTACTAATAAGTTTAAAAAAATCACACCTTTTCATATTTTTCTTTTGCCGTTTTCATAAAAATGCGTAACTTAGCACCCCTATTAACGTGTCTAATATCAACTAAAAACCTTATAGATATGAAAGTATATCAAACGAACGAAATCAAGAACATTGCCTTGCTTGGCAGTGCGGGTAGCGGCAAGACCACACTTGCCGAGAGTTTACTTTATGGAGCTGGAATCATCAAGCGCCGTGGCTCAGTTGAGCAGAAGAACACCGTGAGCGACTACTTCCCTGTGGAACAGGAGTATGGCTACAGCGTGTTCTCCACCGTCTTCCATGTGGAGTGGAACGGTAAGAAGCTCAACATCATCGACTGTCCGGGATCTGACGACTTCGTAGGGGGTGCCATCACCGCCTTGAACGTAACAGATCAGGCCGTCATCCTTGTGAACGGTCAGTACGGTCCTGAGGTCGGCACAATGAATGCATTCCGCAACACTGAGAAGCTGAAGAAGCCCGTCATCTTCCTGGTTAACCAACTTGACCGCGACAACTGCGACTTCGATTCTATTCTGAATCAGCTGAGAGAAGTGTACGGCCCGAATTGCGTGCCCGTACAGTATCCTATCGCCACAGGTCCTGGCTTCAATGCCGTGATCGATGTGCTGCTGATGAAGAAGTATTCATGGAAGCCTGAAGGAGGAGCTCCCATTATTGAGGATATTCCCGCAGAAGAGCTCGAGAAGGCCAAGGAGATGAAAGCTGCCCTCGTAGAGGCTGCCGCCGCCGGTGATGATACGCTGATGGAGAAGTTCTTCGAGACGGAAGATCTTTCGGAGGATGAGATGCGCGAAGGTATTCGCAAGGGTCTTGTCACCCGTTCTATCTTCCCCGTATTCTGCGTATGCGCTGGTCGTGACATGGGTGTCCGTCGTCTGATGGAGTTCCTGGGTAATGTGGTTCCCTTTGTGAGCGACATGCCCGTGGTACAGAACGCTGCTGGCAAGGACGTTCCTGCTGAGGTGAATGCACCCGCATCCCTGTATTTCTTCAAGACTGGTGTGGAGCCCCACATCGGTGAGGTGTCTTACTTCAAGGTAATGAGCGGATCCGTGAAGAGCGGTGATGACCTGACCAATGCCGACCGTGGCTCTAAGGAGCGTATCGGAACATTGTATGCTTGTGCAGGTGCCAACCGTGTTCAGGTAGATCAGCTCAATGCCGGTGATATCGGCTGTACCGTGAAGCTGAAGGACGTGAAGACAGGTAACACCCTCAACGGGAAGGATTGCGACAACAAGTTCGACTTCATCAAGTATCCGAACTCTAAGTTCTCTCGTGCCATCAAGGCAGTGAACGAGGCAGAGACGGAGAAGATGATGGCTGCCCTGGCCAAGATGCGCCAGGAGGATCCCACTTGGGTGGTAGAGCAGTCAAAGGAATTGCGCCAGATTATCGTTCACGGACAGGGTGAGTTCCACCTGCGTACACTGAAGTGGCGTATGGAGAACAACGAGAAAATCATGATTGAGTTCCAGGAGCCGAAGATCCCGTATCGTGAGACCATCACGAAGATGGCACGTGCCGACTATCGTCACAAGAAGCAGTCGGGTGGTGCAGGACAGTTCGGTGAGGTTCACCTGATTCTTGAGCCGTATTCAGAGGGAATGCCTGATCCTACATCGTTTAAGATCAATGGACAGGAGTTCAAGATGAATATCAAGGGCAAGGAAGAGGTTGACCTGGAGTGGGGCGGAAAGCTTGTCTTCATCAACTCCGTTGTGGGTGGTGCTATCGACATGCGTTTCATGCCTGCTATCCTGAAGGGTGTGATGGAGCGTATGGAGCAGGGACCGTTGACCGGTTCATATGCCCGTGACGTTCGCGTTATCGTTTATGACGGTAAGATGCACCCGGTTGACTCAAACGAGCTCTCGTTCATGCTCGCTGCTCGTAACGCCTTCTCAGCAGCCTTCAAGGAGGCTGGTCCGAAGGTACTGGAGCCAATCTACGACCTCGAAGTACTTGTGCCCGCTGACTACATGGGTGATGTGATGAGTGACCTCCAGGGTCGCCGCGCCATCATCATGGGTATGGACTCAGAGGCTGGCTATCAGAAACTGTCTGCTAAGATTCCTTTGAAGGAATTGGCTAGCTATTCCATCGCACTCAGCTCGCTGACCGGTGGCCGCGCTTCGTTCACAACGAGTTTCTCAAGTTATGAGCTCGTGCCGAACGATATCCAGCAGGCACTGATCAAGCAGCACGAGGAAGAGATGAAGGAAGAGGACTAATGGTTCTTGACAATTCGAGGGGCGGGTTATCCCGCCCCTTTTCATGTTTACGAAGTTATAAAGAGGGCGCATCAATGATGTGCTCTCTTTTTTTTATTTAATTATTATCAATTAAAATGAGTATTCGTGGTTAACTAAGCAAAAATTAACGAAATTCATTAACGAAATGCGGGATAGGAAAGAGATAATTCCCTATCTTTGCATCGATGAAGAAAACAACGATTTGGGCAATAGCGATTATCATGGGCTTCAGTTTCTTGGCCCTGCTCTTCCTCCAGCTGAAATACATCGACGAGATGGTTCAGATGAAGAAGGAGCAATTTGATGAGTCTGTCAACAAAGCACTCTATCAGACATCGCGTAACCTCGAGCTTAATGAAACGCTTCGCTATCTGGAAAAGGATGTGAACGAGACAGAGCGTCGGGCATATAGCCGTGATTCCATGGGAACAAGAAGCGGAAACATCGACGGCTCCTTACAGCAGTCACACCAATACTCCGTTACCGACGAGAATGGAAATGTCTATTCTTCTTTCGTACTCAAGACCACGGCGTTCAAGCCATCACAGGTGCCCAAGGCATTAATCCTGCGAAATGACAAGAACTCCATCGATGAGGCTACGAAGTCGATGCGCGAGATTGTGAGGAACCGCTATGTGTACCAAAGGGCGTTGCTTGACGATGTAGTCTATCGTATCCTCTATACCGCCAGCGATAAACCCCTGAAGGAACGCATCAACTTCAAGACCCTTGACAAGGAATTGAAGACGGAGTTGATGAACAATGGTGTGGATATCCCTTATCATTTTACCGTGAATACGCAGGACGGACGGGAAGTGTACCGTTGTCCCGACTATTCTGATGAAGGTGAGGAATATACCTATAAGCAGCAGCTCTTCAGGAATGATCCGCAGAACAAGACCGGTGAGGTGCGCATACACTTCCCCGATATGAACAACTATATCTTCTCCAGCGTGCGCTTCGTGATTCCTAGCGTAATCTTCACCTTTGTGTTGCTCATCACGTTCATCATCACCCTTGTGCTGGTGTTCCGTCAGAAGAAACTCACGGAGATCAAGAACGACTTCATCAACAACATGACGCACGAACTGAAGACCCCGATTGCCAGTATCTCGCTGGCAGCACAGATGCTCAACGATGAGTCAGTACCCAAGAGTCCTGCCCTGACCAAGCATCTGGGTGGTGTGGTGAACGATGAGTCGAAACGACTGCGCTTCCTGGTGGAGAAAGTGCTGCAGATGTCGATGTTCGACAAGAAGAAAGCAGTGTTCAAGAAGAAGGAACTCGACCTGAACGAAATGGTGGAGAGCATTGCCAACTCGTTCACACTCCGTGTAGAACATACGGGCGGAAAGATCTATACCGATATTGGAGCAGTGGATTCCACCATCTTTGTGGATGATGTGCACTTCCAGAATGTGATCAACAACCTGCTCGATAATGCGGTGAAATACCGCAAACCCGATCAGCCGATTGATATCTACCTGAAGACATGGAATGAAAAGGGACGCTTGTTCCTGTCTGTCCGTGATACAGGTATCGGCATTAAGAAAGACAACCTCAAGAAGATCTTCGATAAATTCTATCGCGTACATACCGGAAACAGACACGATGCCAAGGGCTTCGGTCTTGGACTGGCCTACGTGAAGAAGATCGTTGACCTTCACGATGGGGAGATTAAGGTGGAGAGCGAATATGGTAACGGTACCACGTTTACGATCTCACTCCCTGTCATTTCGAACGATTAATATTAGTACTAACAATTTAAACAGTAATCATTATGGATGATCAGTTGAAAATCTTATTGTGCGAAGACGACGAGAACCTCGGTATGCTGCTTCGCGAGTATCTGCAGGCAAAAGGCTATAATGCAGAGTTGTGCGTTGATGGCGAGGCTGGATACAAAGCCTTCCTGAAGACCAAATTCGATATCTGTGTGCTGGATGTGATGATGCCGAAGAAAGACGGCTTCACTTTGGCACAGGAGATTCGTCAGGCCAACGCAGAGATGCCTATCATCTTCCTGACCGCTAAGATCCTGAAAGAGGATATCCTCGAAGGATTCAGACTGGGTGCTGACGACTATATCACCAAACCGTTCTCTATGGAGGAGCTCGTATTCCGTATTGAGGCTATCCTCCGTCGTGTAAGAGGCAAGAAGAACAAGGAGAGCACCGTTTATCGTATCGGTCGTTTCACCTTCGATACCCAGAAGCAGTTGCTGACTATTGATGACAAGCAGACCAAGCTTACCACGAAGGAGAACGAACTGCTGGCCCTGCTCTGCAGTCATGCTAACGAGATCCTGCAGCGCGACTTCGCCCTGAAGACCATCTGGATCGATGACAACTACTTCAATGCACGTTCCATGGATGTGTATATCACGAAGCTGCGTAAGCACCTGAAGGATGACAGTCAGATTGAGATTATCAATATTCATGGAAAGGGATACAAACTCATCACTCCTGAAGTGGAGTAGGAGACACTTAGGAATGGCACTGGTTTTCGCCGGTGCCCTTCTTTTGATTGTGAGTCTGCTGGTGGGATGGTCAAGCTCTAATACCGTCCTTGTCATCTCCCTGCTCATGATCATTTTAGGTGTTGTTGTCGATGTAAAACAGACAAAACGGAGAGGAAAGTATTAAAGAATATTAAAAGTAACCCTTCCTCTCCGTTATCTGCTTCTTGTTCTCGCTGAAAATGAGTACCTTTGCACCCGCATTTTGCCTAAATAGGGCAAATCGTGTGCAATTTTTTATATTATTAATTATTTAAAGAGTATGAATCAATACGAAACCGTTTTCATTTTGACTCCCGTTTTGTCTGATGAACAGATGAAGGAAACGGTCGCTAAATTCAAGAAA
>JBGUJY010000086.1:0-18899 GCA_045114185.1 Prevotella sp.
ATCCCACTGTGGTCTATGTCTATGGCGGTCCGCATGCCCATAATGTGGAAGCCTCTTGGCATTGGGGAAGCAGGTCGTGGGAGACCTATATGGCCCAGAAAGGCTACCTGCTCTTCATCCTCGACAACAGAGGCTCAGAGAACAGAGGGCGCGACTTCGAACAGGCTACCTTCCGACAGTTGGGACAGATCGAGATGCAGGACCAGATAAAAGGCGTGGAATACCTGAAATCACTGCCTTATGTTGATGCTGACCGTATGGGCGTTCATGGATGGAGCTTCGGCGGATTCATGACCATCTCCCTGATGACCAACTACCCCGATGTGTTCAAGGTGGGTGTAGCTGGCGGTCCGGTTATCGACTGGAGCTGGTACGAGGTGATGTATGGAGAGCGCTATATGGATACTCCTCAGTCAAACCCTGAGGGATACAAGAAGACAAGTCTGCTTAGTAAGGCCAAGGACCTGAAGGGCAAGCTGCAGATCATCACGGGCTATAATGATGCCACCGTGGTTCCGCAGAACTGTCTGTCGTTCCTTGCCGAGTGCATCAAGGCAGGTACACAGCCCGACTTCTTCGTCTATCCTGGTGAACCACACAATATGCGTGGACATCAGAGTGTTCATCTCCATGAAAGGATTACACAGTATTTTGAAGACTATCTTAAATAACACAGCTACATGCGTATAAATGCTATCGTGCCGGAATTTCCGGCAAAGAAGAAAACAGCCGTTTTTCCTGGTATTGAGCTCAGGAAGAGTTTGAGAATCCTATTGTTAGGCAGTGGCGGACGTGAGCACGCACTGGCCTGGAAGATTGCTCAGAGCAAGAAATGTGAGAAATTGTACATTGCTCCGGGAAACGCAGGAACCTCCGCGGTTGGAGAGAACGTGCCTATTGGCGTGAATGAGTTCGACAAACTGAAAGACTTTGTCGTTGACAACCTGATTGACATGGTGGTTGTTGGTCCAGAGGACCCACTGGTGAAAGGTATCTACGATGAGTTCCTCAGTGATGAGCGCACCAGTCATATCCCCGTTATCGGTCCTTCGAAACAAGGTGCCGTACTCGAAGGCAGCAAGGATTTTGCCAAGGGATTCATGCAGCGTCACCATATTCCTACCGCCAAATACCAGACATTCGATGGCGAGCATGTAAAGGAAGGTTTGGCCTTCCTCGAGACCTTACAGCCTCCTTATGTGCTCAAGGCCGACGGTCTCTGTGCCGGTAAGGGCGTGTTGATCCTCCCCACCCTCGAAGAGGCCAAGAAGGAGTTCCAGGAGATGCTCGGCGGTATGTTCGGTAATGCCTCAGCCAGTGTGGTCATCGAGGAGTTCCTGAGTGGTATCGAGTGTTCAGTATTCGTCCTAACCGACGGTCAGCACTACAAGATCCTACCAGAAGCCAAGGACTACAAACGCATTGGAGAGCATGATACAGGTCTGAACACGGGCGGTATGGGTAGCGTTACGCCTGTCACCTTCGCCACCAAGGAGTGGATGCAGAAGGTAGAAGACCGCATTATTCGTCCTACCGTAGAAGGATTGGCAGAAGAGAATATCGACTACAAAGGATTCATCTTCTTCGGACTGATCAATGTGAACGGTGAACCCATGGTCATCGAATACAACTGTCGTATGGGTGACCCAGAGACAGAAAGTGTGATGCTTCGTCTGAAGAGCGACATCGTGGATCTGTTTGTTGGTGTGGCCAACGGCGATCTTGATACAAAGACCGTGGAATTTGATGAGCGTGCTGCAGTCTGCGTTGTTCTTGTCAGCGGTGGCTATCCACAGTCCTATAAGAAAGGTTATCCCATTACGGGTCTTGATCAGGTCGAGGGCAGCATTGTCTTCCATATGGGAACAGCCCAGAAAGATGGTGAAGTAGTAACAGCCGGCGGTCGTGTGATTGCCGTGAGCAGTTACGGAACCGATAAAGAAGAGGCCCTGAAGAAATCCTTCGAAGAGGCTCAGAAGATTCAGTTCACAGACAAATACTTCCGTTCGGATATCGGTGCTGACTTGAAATAAGGATGAAGCGTTTCCAGAACAAGGTAGCTGAGAGTCGTTACGCCCTGACGCTCATGGCAATTTATGCTGTTGGCGTATGGTATCTGGGGGGATTGGTGGAAAACCGACTGTTTCTGCAGTTGGCTTTCCTTACTGTATCCACCTATCTGATGATGGAGTTGAACAACAGCAATGCACTCATCCGCATCTATAGCAGAATGGTGTCGTGTTCGTTCCTCGCCCTCACCTCCATGGCAACCTTTCTGTTCCCTTCGCTGCGGGAAGCCATCGTACAGCTGTGCCTCATCACATCCTATACCATTATCTTCCATACCTACCAAGACAAGGATTCACCAGGACTGATCTTCTACGCATTCCTATGTCTGGGCATTGCCAGCGTACTGTTTATTCAGGTGCTCTACTTCGTGCCCTTACTCTGGGTGCTTATGGGATTTAAGATGATGGCTTTCAGCTTCCGTATGTTCTGCGCATCCATCGTAGGACTGATCACTCCTTATTGGTTTCTGGCACCATTGAGCTATTTCACGGGCCACTTCGACTCACTCGTTGCTCATATCACGGGTATCGCCTACTTCCAGCCATTGTTCCAATACGGTCAGTTTAACGATCACCATTACATCACCTTCGCCTTCGTCTGTCTGGTAGCCATCATCGGAACGGTTCATTACCTTCGGAACAGTCATATGGACAAGATTCGTACGCAGATGATCTACGAGTTACTGATGTGGATGAACCTGTTCACGGTGATCTTCATCATCCTGCAGCCTCAGCACTTTGAGATCCTGTTAGGAATTATGATTGTCAATACGAGTCCGTTTATCGGGCACTTCCTTGCCCTGACACATACACGTCTGACCAATCTCACGTTCTATATACTGATCTTCCTCATCCTGTTCATTACAGCATATAATTTATGGATACCCTGATTGCCTTCCTCAGTCAGTACGGCTATGGGGGAATGCTAGTCGCCGCCTTCCTCGCAGGAAGCTTCTTCCCATTTAGCAGTGAGGCGGTAATGTTAGGTCTGCTGGCCACAGGTCTTGATGGGTGGAAGCTCATCATCTATGGCTCTATCGGGAATATCCTCGGTTCGATGTTCAACTATGGTGTAGGACGGATGGGGCGACTGGACTGGATTGAGAAGTACCTACATGTAAAGAAATCGGATCTGGACAAAGCACAACGGTTCATGGCCGGTCATGGTGCCTGGATGGGATTCTTTGCCTTCCTACCCATCATCGGCAGTGCTATTACCATTGTTTTAGGACTCATGCGAGCCAACATCCCCATCTCTTTGCTGAGCATCTCTATCGGAAAAATCCTGCGCTACTGGTTACTCATTTACGGTGCGACCCTGCTCTTCTGAAGAAACGTTCCGTAAAATTAATTAATTAATTTTGCTTTTCTCTCATTTATTTGATAAATTCTTCTCGTTCGAAAAAACAAAATCATTAGTTTTTTTCTCACTTACTCAGAATTTTCGTACCTTTGCAAAAATTATATCGATTGCAAAAAATAATCACTTACATAGAATGAAACAGTTTAGGTTAGTAGATAATATACTGGGCTGGGTGGCATTCCTCATTGCAGCCTTCGTATATTGTAGCACCATCGAGCCGACAGCCTCCTTCTGGGACTGTCCTGAGTTTATCGTTACCGGTTATAAATTGGAGATTGGTCACCCACCAGGTGCCCCATTCTTCATGCTTACCGCCAACCTGTTCTCCCAATTCGTCAGCGATCCGAGTCAGGTGGCCAGAATGGTGAACACGATGAGTGCCCTACTTTCGGCCTCGTGTATCCTGTTCCTCTTCTGGAGTATCACCCATCTGGTGCGCAAACTGATCCTGAAGGACTGGAGCGAACTGTCGTTGCAGAAGCTGATTGCCATTGAGGCATCCGGTATGGTGGGCGCCCTGATCTATACGTTCAGCGATACTTTCTGGTTCAGTGCCGTAGAAGGTGAGGTATATGCTTACTCATCCGCACTGACAGCCTTGGTATTCTGGCTAATCCTGAAATGGGAGGATCATGCTGATGAGCCTCATTCCGACCGTTGGTTGATTCTGATTACTTACATCACCGGTCTTTCTATCGGTGTTCACTTGCTGAACTTGTTGTGTGTTCCCGCCATCGTGCTGGTATATTACTACAAGCGGTTCCCCGATGCCGACCTGAAAGGATCACTGATTGCCTTGCTGATTTCCGTTGTGGTAATCGTTGCCATCCTCTATGGTGTCGTTCCTGGCATCATCACTGTAGGTGGATGGTTCGAACTCTTCTTCGTGAACACCTTGGGAATGCCGTTCAACACAGGTGAGATTATCTATATCATCCTCTTGGTGGCCATCGTTATCTGGGCTATCTACGAGACTTACAAGAATCGTCTGAACCGACAGAACATTGCTTTCCTCGCAGCTGTAGCCATGCTGGGTATCCCCTTCTACGGCTATGGCATCAAGGCATTCATCATTGGCGTTATTGTTCTGGCTGCCCTCTGGTTTGTTCTCAAGATCCGCAAGAACAAGGAACTCTTGATTACAGCCCGTGCCAAGAACACCATGCTCCTTTGTATGTTGATGATGATGATCGGTTACTCTAGCTATGCTCTGATTGTCATTCGCTCTTCTGCCAATACCCCGATGGACCAAAACTCACCTGAGGATATCTTCACACTGGGTAGCTACCTGAGTCGTGAGCAATATGGTGAACGTCCGCTGTTCTACGGACAAACCTATACCTCACAGGTAAAGTTCGACCGCGATGGCGAGTACTGCAAGCCACGTGTGAATGAGGGAGCGCCCATCTATCAGCGTAAGGAGAAAGCTTCGGAAGATGAGAAGGATTCATACTTCATCGTTCGTCGTAAGACCCACTATGTCTATGACCAGAACATGTTCTTCCCCAGAATGTACGATTCCGGTCATGCTGCCGCTTACAACAACTGGATGGAAGGTGCTCCTAGTTGGTTACCACAAGGACATGATGAGCCTTACGATCGTTGTGGAGAGCAGGTTCTTGTACATATGCCCTCACAGCTGCAGAATATCTTCTTCTTCCTCTCCTACCAGTGTAACTTCATGTACTGGCGCTATTTCATGTGGAACTTCGCCGGCCGTCAGAATGATATCCAAGGACACGGAGAACTGGAACATGGTAACTGGATTACAGGTATTCCGTTCTTTGACAATATGCGACTGGGTAACCAGAGTAAACTGCCCGACGAGCTGAAGAACAACAAGGGACATAACGTGTTCTACTGTCTGCCTCTGCTGCTCGGCTTGATTGGTCTGTTCTGGCAAGCCTACCGTGGCAAGCGCGGCATCCAGCAGTTCTGGGTAGTATTCTTCCTGTTCTTTATGACTGGTTTAGCCATCGTAATTTACCTGAACCAGACCCCGTTGCAGCCCCGCGAACGTGATTATGCCTATGCAGGTTCGTTCTATGCCTTCGCCATCTGGTGCGGTATGGGTGTGGCTGCTATATATGACCTGCTGAAGAAGCGTCTGAAGAAGGTGAACGGCACCGTCATTGCAGCCGTTGTAGGTGCTGCCTGTTTGATTGTGCCTATTCAGATGGCCAGTCAGACATGGGATGACCACGACCGCTCTGGTCGCTACACCTGTCGCGACTTCGGTCAGAATTACCTTATGTCATTGCAGGATGAAGGTAATCCGATTATCTTCACCAATGGTGATAACGATACCTTCCCCTTGTGGTACAACCAGGAGGTAGAAGGGGTGCGTACCGACTCTCGTGTTTGTAACCTGAGTTACCTGCAGACTGACTGGTACATCGACCAGATGCGCCGTCCTGCCTATGACTCACCGTCAGTGCCTATCACATGGCCACGTCTCGACTACTGCTCTGGTACGAACGAGTATGTGGAGATTGAGGCCAGTGCCAAGCAAGGATTACTGGATTACTATAAGGATAATCCCGAGGAAGCCAAGAAGCAGTTCGGTGAGGATCCGTTTGAGTTGAAGAACATCCTGCAGTATTGGGTACGCTCTGATAATCCCGAACTGCACTTCATCCCCACAGATACCGTCTATGTCACCATCGACAAAGAAGCTGTTCGCAAGAGCGGTATGATGATGGCCAAGGATTCCATCCCCGACAAGATGGTGATCTCTTTGAAGGGAAAGAATGCTTTGTATAAGGGTGACCTCATGATGCTCGAGATGATTGCACAGTGCAACTGGGTTCGTCCTATCTATGTGGCTATCACCGTAGGTGAAGAGAACTACATGAATCTGGGTGATAACTTCGTACAGGAAGGACTGGTCAATCGTATCACTCCGTTCACTACTATCAGTGATGGTGCGAAGAATTTCGATACAGAGAAGGTGTATAACAACATGATGAACCGCTTCAAGTTCGGCGGTCTTGAAAAAGAAGGAATCTATCTTGATGAGACCGTGATGCGCATGAGCTACACCCACCGTCGTCTGTTCGGTCAGCTGGCTCTTCATCTCATTGCAGAAAATAAGAATGATAAGGCCCTGAAGGCGCTTGACTATGCCGAGAAGGTGATTCCTTCGTACAACGTGCCGTATAACTACCTCAGTGGCGGTCTTGACTTTGCCAAGGCTTATGCTACCATGGGCAAGAAAGACAAAGCCCGTAAAATTCTCGACGAGGTGTTCAACAACTCCTTGCAGTACATGAACTACTACACATCACTCGACAACTATGTCATGGCAGGCTACCAGCAAGACTGTATGATGCAGATATACATTATGCAACACTGCGTAGAGGTAGCAGATGCCATTGATACGAAGTATGCTGATGCCATGTTCAAGAAACTGGAGACAGTAGCTAGAATCTATCAGGGCAAGGGCGGACAACTCATGCAACAGCCGGAGTAAATGATTATTGAACGACCAGCCAGATATATCAGGTGGTTTTACCCACATGCCACTTGGAGGATGGATCCGAACGAACGCGCAGTCTATCTGACCTTCGATGACGGACCCATCCCCGAGGCTACGCCGTTCATTCTCAAGACGCTCGATGCGTTCGATGCCAAGGCCACCTTCTTCGTGGTAGGCGACAATGTGAAGAAATACCCCGAGCTCTTCCAGCAGATTGTCGATGGAGGCCATCAGGTGGGTAACCACACGATGAACCACATCAGTAGTTTCAAGCACTGGACCACCACTTATATCATCAACACCTTCCAGGCAAACGAACTGGTGCACGCTCATTTGTTCCGTCCTCCACATGGCTGGATGCGACATAGCGTGTACTACTGGCTGAAAAAATATTTCCGTGTGGTGATGTGGGATGTGCTCACGCGCGACTATTCCAAATGGTTGACGGCAGAGGATGTGGTGGAGAATGTGAAGTCACTTACACGGAACGGCTCCATCATCACCTTCCACGATTCCCTCAAGAGCATCGATAAACTACAAACCGCATTGCCCGAGGCATTGAGGTGGCTACAAGAACAAGGTTATGCATTCAAGACTTTCCCATGATATCAAGGCCGAGGCTCAACGTCTCGGCTTTTTCACCTGCGGCATTGCCCGTGCTGATGCTGTGGATGAGACTACCGCCCGCTCGTTCCGTGAATGGCTGGCGCAAGGCAATCATGCGGAGATGCATTATATGGAGAACCATCTGGATAAACGACTGGATCCGCGTTTACTGATGGAAAACCTGAAAAGTATTGTCTGCGTGGCACTCAACTACGCTCCACAACAACGCATTCCCGATTCTGAATACCAGATTGCCGCCTACGCCTATGGACAGGACTACCACGACATTGTAAAACAAAAGCTACATGCCTTGGCCGCCTTTATCTCACAACAAATCAACAGTGAGGAGCAAAAGGAAGGACTTCATTACAGGGCTTTCTCCGACAGTGCCCCCATTCTGGAACGTTATTGGGCTGTACAGGCAGGACTGGGTTGGATCGGTCGTAACCACCTACTCATCATCCCTCATGCAGGTAATATGTTCTTCTTGGGTGAGCTGTTTCTTGATATCGAACTGGAATACGATGAACCCATTGCCAGTCGTTGCGGTCATTGTAGGCAATGCATCGATGCCTGTCCTACAGGTGCCCTCACCCTCACTTCAGAATGTGCCATATCTACATTCAACGCAGAGAAATGTCTCTCCTACCAAACCATTGAGAATCGGGGAGACATTCCTCCGTCACTTGCCGAGAAGATGGGCGATTCCATCTACGGCTGCGACCGTTGTCTGCAGGCTTGTCCTTGGAACCGTTTCGCCCAACCCACCGATGAGCCATTGCTGCAGCCCAAAGAGGAACTGCTGGAAATGACCAAAGAGAAATGGCAACAACTCACTGAAGAGGACTACCAACGCCTCTTCAAGGGCAGTGCCGTGAAACGAGCCAAGTTCAGCGGACTGAAACGAAACATTGATGCGATAAAGAAAGACTAGAAAGCGTGTTTCGCAAACGCCCAGCCTTTCCTATTATATAATAAGGTGAGACGACGCTCACGTTCCACCCAAGCCTTGAAATCCTTCTGCGACGGCTGCATCCACTGCACCTCACTCAAGGCACCCATACGCGGCAGCACCTGGTATTCAGCCTCAGAATCATAGTGGATATACTCCGACCACAGGTTACCCTGTGCACCTAAGATATGCTTCTTGGCCTGCTCGCTCAAGGAATCAGGGGCAGGATCGAACGAATAAGTCTTGTCAATCGTGATCACCTCAGCAAAGGCATAAGGCTCACCCCACTCATGATCCTCCACGAGGTAGAAGTTGAAGTAACAATGAGAGATCGGCGACATGATCACGTCATGTCCTTTGCCAGAAGCTGTCAGTCCGCCCTCAACACCACGCCAACTCATGATGGTAGCACTGGGATTTACATCACTATCAAGCAACTCATCCCAACCAATCAACTTTCTGCCTTTCGACTGCACGAAAGCTTCCACCCGTTTGGTGAAATAGCCCTGCAGACGGGCCTCTGGCGATTGGTCACCCTTGGCTGTCAGATGTTCTTTCTTGATTCGTTCCTGACACAACGGACATTTTTCCCAACGGGTACGAGGAGCCTCATCGCCACCAATATGGATATATTCAGAGGGGAAGATTTCCATAGTCTCCTCCAATACACCCTCTATGAAACGAAACGTCTCTTCCTTGCCAGCACAAAGGATATCATCAAAGACACCCCAATGACCCTCAACCTCATACGGGCCACCAGTACAGCCCAGTTCCGGATAGGCAGTCAGCGCACCCAGCATATGACCAGGCATATCAATCTCGGGAATCACCGTGATATAACGATCCTTCGCATACTGCACAATCTCCTTCATCTCTTCATGTGTATAGTAGCCACCATAGCGGGTACGGTCGTCTATAACTGAATTCCTACCTAATGTTGTATAGTTTCGCCAGCCACCCTTTTCGGCCAACTTGGGATACCGTTTGATTTCCATGCGCCACCCCTGATCGTCGGTCAGATGCCAGTGGAAGGTATTCATGTTATGCAGCACCATCATTTCGATATACTCCTTCACGAAATCCAGTGAGAAGAAATGCCGTGCCACATCGAGGTGCATACCGCGGTAACCGAACCTGGGTGTATCTGAAATATCGACGGCAGGCAATAACACCGCTGCTGCTTCCTTTACCTGCTGACGTTCCTCATCCGAAAGAATCAATGATTTCCTCAGAGTCTGGATTCCATAGAACACCCCCTGAGGTGTCAAACTCTCTATCGTCACACCTTTCTTGTCAACAGTCATTCGATATCCTTCAGGATCCAGCATCTTCGTATTCAGTCGAAGCACGATGCTCCTCCCCTTCTCTACCTTTGTTGATAAAGACACCCTCATTCCCGTTTCCTCCTCCACATACTTCTGAAGGAAACGACCATTTCGCTGCATATCCTCATTGTCGGAACCGACAACGATCAGCGTTTGGGCATTCAACACGAACCCGTCTTTCTGCAACGGAGTAATCTTACTAGGCAAGGGAACCACCTGATAGTCAGCCTTCGGCAAATCAATACTACCCGCCATCGTCATGGCTTGGGTGGAAAGAGCAAAGAAAAGACATGTTATACATGTCAGTAAATTCATTCTATAGTTTTTCATTTCTAAATGTTATTTGGTGACAAAAATACAAAAAAGATTTTGATTAGTCATCGCTTTATTGTTATTTTGTACACGTGAACGAACAAAAAAGACAAATCACGCGCCAACGGTTGGAGAACAGTCGTACCTACGGTTGGCTGCAACGGGTATCCGAGATCATGGACCGCTACTATGTGGATGCGGCCTTGGGGTTTGCCATTCCCG
Source organism: Prevotella sp. (assembly GCA_045114185.1). Lineage (GTDB taxonomy): Bacteria > Bacteroidota > Bacteroidia > Bacteroidales > Bacteroidaceae > Prevotella. The sequence goes on from JBGUJY010000086.1 coordinate 10,328, forward strand.
GTGGTATCGGTGATGCCATCGCAGCCCTCATCTCCGTCGTGTATATTGCTTTCACTGCGGTGAAGATCCGTTCGTTTCCCCTCACCCTGGCAGTCATCAACAACACCCTGCGTGATGTGTTACTCGGTATGATACCTTTCTACGTAGGCGATATCATCGACGTGTTCCACCGTTCCAACCAGCAGAACATGAACCTGATACGTGGCTTCGTAGAGGGAGATGAAGAGACCATCCGTACGGTAAACCGCAAGGCCACCTACAGCATCATCCTCTTCGTTTGTCTCTGTTTCCTCCTTTATTTGATGGTAAAGGTTGTAATCTGGGCAGGACAATATATCCTCTCCCTCTTTTAACGGTACTAATCTCGCACCACCGAACTCCCGTACCGCTGTGCCACCGAAGACTATTTCAGTCCGAAGATGCTCTTTAACTTCTGCAGGAATCCGCTCTTCTCGATGCTCTCGGCACTCTCCTTCACGAACTCTCCGGCACGATCAGCCTGTTCGCTCACGAATTCCTTTGCTTGCTGAGCCGTTTCGCTTGAAGTGATCTGTTCAACGGTATCCTCGATCTTTTCGCGAACAGCCTTGACGGTCTCGTTCTCGTTGATATCGTTGATCACACCTTCCACCTTTTCCTTGATGTTCTTCAAGTTCTCCTCGCTCACAAAGTCCTCCACCTTCTCGCGGATAGCCTTTACGGTTTCATTCTCGCTGATGTCGTTGATCACGTCCTCGGCCTTTTCCTTCACGTTCTTCAGCACATCCTCAGCTGAGTCGATAAAGCTACCAGCAGCCTCTTCAGCCTGCTCCTTCACTTCCTCAGCTTTTTCCACCACTTCCTCAGCCTGTTCTTTCACTTCCTCAGCAGCCTGCTCAGTTACTTCTTCAGTCTGATTCTTCAGTTCCTCAACTTGTTCTTTCAGTTCTTCAGTTTCCATAATTGTAGTATAATTAGTGAATAATAGATTCTTATCTGCGTACAAAGATACGATTCTTTTTCCATACATCCAAATAAAGCGACTATAGTTTCTGTTACATGATCATGTAGTTTGCAACTTTTTGAGACTTTGATTCGTCAAAAGAGGAAAGAACGTTTTCGTTAAGCCAAGCAACCATAGCCAAACTTGTTTGAGCTATGGTGTGGCGAGAAAAGGTGGGATGAAATTCAAAACAATTATTCACTATAAACGAAAGAATATGATACTATCAACAACCCCACAGATTGAAGGTCGCCCGATTCGCGAGTATAAGGGCGTAGTTACAGGTGAAACCATTATTGGTGCAAACGTTATCAAGGACTTCTTTGCAGGCATCCGCGATTTCGTAGGTGGCCGTTCAGGCAGTTACGAACAAGTGTTGCGCGAAGCAAAGGAAACCTCGATGAGGGAGATGATGCAACGTGCACAGGCTATGGGCGCCAATGCCGTTGTAGGTATAGACATTGACTACGAGACCATTGGATCCAACGGTTCCATGTTGATGGTTGCTACCAGTGGAACTGCCGTAGTACTCTAATAAATAATAAAGGTGTGTCACATGGCACACCTTTTTATATTATTGCATAGGACCGAAAGCACCTGGGAACCCAGGGAACGACATCTTCCTTTCAACCAGTTCCTGTATTCGAGGCTCCCAGTCACGGTCGAACCGCTCAATATTCTTATCCAGGAAGGCCAGACGGTCGGATAACCACTGTTTCAGAATCTTGATCTCCTCATCGTAGCTGCTTACCCTGTAGGCGGCAAACATGCCAATGGCATCAAACTGGAAGCCGCCATTCCCTTGCTGGAATCCACCCATGGGGAATCCGCCCATCGGGAAACCACCTTGTGGGAACTCTCCGCCTTGTGGGAAACCACCTTGTGGGAACTCTCCCATCGGGAAACCGCCCTGCGGGAAGCCACCCTGCGGGAAGCCAAATCCACCTTGTGGGAAACCACCTCCTTGCGGACGTTGCTGGCGCATCTGTTCAAACTGCTTCTGCATCTGTTCCATCTGCTTCTGCTGTTCTGCCAGTTGTTGTTTGCGCTCCTCGCTTACCAGCAGTTCAGGGAAGGTCTGGAAATGATGATCCACACTCTTAGAAAGCAGTTGTGCCTGATCATCGATGTATTGGAAGAGTCGTTTGTTGCTCAGCACATCCTTTCGCAGTTGGAAGTAGCGTTGTTTCACTGCCTTCCTGAAATTAGGATCCTGCAGGAGTCGTTGCCAGAAGGCAGGCGTAGGATTGGTGTTTCCTCCCTCGAAGCACCATGCTTCCAAGTTATTCGCATTACAGAAATTACAGTTACCGTACGCTAGGTTATAGTCCCATACCGGACCTGCACATAACTTCCCACCTGTGCCGTCTTCATGCTGTTTCTCCTTGTAGAAGTAAGCGCTGCGCTTATAGCCGTCAGCATTCAGACTCAGTTCCGTATGGATGAAGTAATCCACGAACGAAGGAACATCAATATAGCGTGCATATCCTTTCTTGGGATCAGCGAAGTAGTCAGACTGTATCACTTGCTCCACTGTATCCACATAACTCTTGATATACGCCAGTTGCTCAGGCTGCAGTTTATCCTTCTTCGGATAGATGCACGACCAAATGATCTGACTATTCATGATTCCGTCGCCAATACCAGGAACCTTTGACTCGAAAGTCACATCATTTTCATCGTAAGCATCGATGCGAAGCAGATAACCACCCGTCACCTCTCGCCCACTCACATCCGTCTTCTTCATCTTACTGAGCGGAACACGTTCCTCACCGCGCTTGATAGCCTCTGCGAGGATATAAATGCCACGGTATTCGCCATCCATCATCAGTTCGCACATCACGGTACGAGGGCCCCAATGCCCCATGTCGCGCCACAGCTGGAATGCCAGCGGATCGCGCATCATCGAAATATCATTATAGGGAGCCAGTAATACCCATTTGCTATGAGCGGGCAGTCCTAACAGACTCACCACGCTGTCCTTACCGATTTCGTTGCGGGTCTCGAATGTATATTTCTTCTGATTGAAACTCAGCGAACTATTGCCACGCAGTTTGATGCCGATAGGACCTTCGTAACCAGCGGTCTTCATCATCGCCCCCACCTTCTCCCTGGCATTCAGCGTTGTCTGCGTGGTAATGGTGATAAGCGGCAGCGATTCATCAGATGGAGTACTCATCTCTGGAATCGTTGCTGTATGCGCTGCGAGATTGTCGGTCATGTCGGGTGTAATATCGTTATCAGACGACAAAAGGAGTGACAATAGAGCAATAAGAAGTAGAGTTTTCATGAATGAATATACAATAGTTTATTTACCGGATGCAAAAGTACAAACAATTTGTCGATTTGCAACTATTTTAGCAGAAAAAATAGCATATATTGTGAAAAAACACTTCTTGGAGTTGCGTTTCTCGAATAAATGTACTAACTTTGGCACCGTTTTACTAACAGCCCAAATCGAATGAATGTTTTTTCGAACGATTTACTAACCCCCTTCGCTCCCATCACCCTGGAACAGATGAGCGGAGTGAAGCTGATGAACCGGACAGACACGAAGTTTGTGACCAATACCGAAAAGCTGTGTCAGCTGCTGGAGTTGGCAGAGAACGACTATTTCGTGCAGGAGATCAAAGGCGAACGCAACATGGAGTACGACACCACGTATTTCGACACCACAGCGTTCGACATGTACTACCAGCACCAATGGGGTCACACCAATCGTCAGAAAATCCGTTTCCGTACGTATGTCAGCTCCCATCTTCAGTTCATGGAGGTAAAGACCAAGGACAACCACGGTCGCACCAAGAAAAAGCGTATTGAGGTAACCGACATGGATGTGCTGGATGATGAGAAGCGGGCTTTCCTTTCCAAGCACCTGCGCTACAATGCCGAGACGCTGATGCCTGCCATCAACAACCATTTCCATCGCATCACATTGGTGAACAAGGGTCATACGGAGCGTCTCACCATCGACAGCTCGTTGTACTTCAACAACCTGGTAAGCGGTGTAAAGCGCGACATGGGCGATCTGGTGATCATTGAGCTGAAGCGTGACGGACATGTCTTCTCTCCTGTATTGGAGATGCTGCGCCAGTTGCATATCCATCCCCATGGGTTCTCCAAGTACAGTATGGGGTCGGCACTCACCAACCCTGATCTACAAGTAAACCGTTTCAAGCGCAAGCTCATCGAAGTAAACAAAATCGTCAACATTGAATAGAAGAGAATAGAATAATAAGTAAAAACCTAAATAGTATGTTTAATCAATTGTTTTCTGCAGGATTCGGTGAAACCCTCATACGGTTCGCCATTTGTTTTGTCGCTAACTGGATAATTGTCAACTTTCTGTATTACAAGAAAAGCCATCGTCGCGACTTCTTCTTCACGTTTATCATCATCTCTGTAGCCATCTACTTCCTTGTTTATCTCATGATGGGCATGGATCGCGGTAAGGCTACAATGGGTGTGGGATTAGGACTATTCGGTATCTTCAGCATCATGCGTTACCGTACCGACTCGATGCCGGTACGTGAGATGACCTACCTCTTCGTGGTGATCTGTCTCTCTGTGGTACATGCCATGGCCTCCTCGCTAGGTGTTGATGCAAATGGTGTGTTGGTTGGTACGCCCCTGATGGAGCTTATCGTCATCGACATCATCACCATCCTGGCCATCATCATATTCGAGAAGAAGTACACGGTAAAGGCTACAAAGCTGATCCAGTACGACCGCATTGAACTCGTCAAGCCCGAAAAACGTGCAGAGTTAGTGGCCGACATCGAGAATCGCTTAGGAATCAAGGTGCTCGATGTACAGGTGGGTGCTATCGATTTCCTCCGCGATATGGCCATGCTGAAGATTGTCTATGATAATGATGACAGCAATGATGTGGATAACCAGTTAAAGATCAAAAAGGCAGAGTATGAAGAACTGTAGAATGATCCTGGCAGTGCTCATGACAATGATGAGCATGCCACTTTTCGCCCAAGGTGACGACTTCGGACTCTGGGGCGAACTGAACGTAGAAAAGAAGCTCAACAAGCTTTGGGCTGCCGAGCTGGGTGCCGAATACCGCAGTCGTGACGACATGAAGACCAACGACCGTTTCAGTGTTGGTGCTGATGTGAGTTACAAGGTGAACAAATGGCTGAAAGCCTCAGCAGGCTACTGGCTTTTGGATGACCATCGTTACAAGGTGAATGACAGCGGAAAGAAGTATGCTGATTATTGGGGACTGCGCCATCGTTTCAATGTATCGCTTACCGCCTCACAGTCGTTTGGTAAGTTCACAGTATCGCTGCGCGAACGCTGGCAATACACCTACCGTCCTGAGAAGACCGTTCAGCGTTTCAAGACAAAAGATGATTCAGAAGCAGATGAGCACACCTACAGCGGAAAGGGAAAGAACGTCTGGCGTAACCGTATGCAGGTGAAATACAAGGCCACGAACATGTTCCGCCCCTATGTCAGAGCCGAGTCGTATGTGGGTAAGGGACTGGAAAAGATGCGTTACGCAGCAGGTACGGAGATTCGTATCAACAAACATCACTCTTTCGATGTGAAGTACCTGTACCAGCATCTATACGATGACGAAGACAACGAGGGCGACCGCCACATCATCGGACTCGGATACACTTTAAGTTTATAATTGAACTTTTGGAACAGCGAGAGCCAATATGCTTGCATGATTGGCCGAGTCGTGACAAAAGTCAACGAAGTTAAAATTATAAAATTGTAGTATTACTGTATAAAAATCACCCATGCTCTTTGAGGGCATGGGTGATTTATTTTGATAAATGCCTTGTGGCATATCAGATTAGTTATCAAACCATTCTTTGCCAAGTTGTTGCTCACTGCTGTATTCATTGTGAACACTGCCGGCCATCAGGATGATCTCACCGCATTTCAGCACGGAGATCTTAGGTCTCATATACTTTTTCATGGTTATTCAGTTTATTTGATTACGACCTTCTTACCATTCACTACATACACACCCTTCTGAACCTTATTCACGCGAACGCCGTTGAGGTTATAGATGGCTGCGTCCTCAGCAATCTTATCTACCTTGTTGATGCCGGTAGAAATCAAACCTTCGCCACCAAAGATGAATATCTTGGCAGGAGCAGAAATGTCTTCGAATTCACTCTTTGGTATCCTCAGATAAGCCTTATGAGCTTCGTTTTCAAATGGACCACCATCTGTAGCTCCCCACCAGAAGCCAACACCGTCAGTCTCATTCACAAATTTGTAGTAGTAATAGTCAGGATCATCAATGGTAGAGGTTTTTTCGTCAGTACCATACAACAAACCTATGCCACCACTAGAGGCATCATTGGAAACCTTGAACTTATATTCACCTGGTTCACCTTCGAGAATAACACCCGTTTCTGCAGGAATCAAACCGTCAAATGTTTCAGTGATGAGTTGCTTACCGTTCAAACCTGCGACATAGCTGGCTGTAACACCCTCAGGAATCTCCAATGCATAGTTTTTATAAAATAAGGTTGCATAGCCAGTTCCACCAATCTCAACAGTGATTTCACCAACGGATGGTATGATGTCATCAGCCCAGCGAGGCAGAATCTCCTTGGTCTCATCATACTGCTGGTAAACACCTATGATGTCGTATTTCTTACCATCCTCCAATTTGCTGAATGCCTCTGAATAGAGTGTTTTGTAAACCTTTAGATAATTTGTACCATCAGTAAGGTAGTAGTCGCTTCCATCCGCTTCGCAAGTGAGGTTGATATATTTGACCACAGCACCTGTATTAATTCCAGAAAGGTCGGCTATCTCGATGGAGGTATTGGGATCACCACCACCTGAAGCAATGTTCAGACCTTCTGTGTCTTTTTTGAAATTGACGAGTTCTGCAGAACCCCTATAGAGTTTCAGTGTACAACTGATCGGGGTTTCACTGCTCAGAACTTCTTGTTTGTCAAACCCATGGTCTTTACAATAGATAATAAATCCATGTGTTCCATCGCTGACAAACACATTACTGCCACTAACACCTGTTACATGCCAACCACCGAACTTAACCAATACGTCAGTTCCTGTATCTCCTGCTGCTTCTGCTGCAGCAAACAAATCAGGAATGTTATCAATAATCACAGGAGCAGCTTTCTGGGTAACTGTTACAACCTTATCTTCTGCACCGGTCCAAGAAATTGTAATCGTAGTCGTACGGTCTTCAGCACCTTCGTTTACAGTTGTCGTAAAGGTAATGGGGTTACTCTCGAAATTGAGGCCAGTAATCCATTCACAATCAGCTTCTTTTCTAGCTCCAATGGTCACTACTCCAGCTTCTGGATCACCTTTTAATTCATAGGCAATCTCACCCGAGGTCGCATCATAGTCCAGAGTAACGTCATCGGCAAAGATACGTGGAGTTGTATCCTTTTCAAGAGATACAATCTTGCTACCTTCAACGAATTCAGAAATTGTATTATACTTCTTAACCTTTCCACAGACAGTCACCTTGTCATAAACGCTAAGATCGGTAACATCCGTGAAAGCAGCACCATCTAATCCATATCCATTATACACTTCCATCTGATTTGTGGTTGTACCATCATCAGAAATCCAATAGATAATCTTGTCGTAATTGAGTTTATCAACCTGAGAAATGATACCCTTTACATATACTTCATCAGAAGTGGCAGTGCCAAGGGTTCCAATGAATTCTATAGCCTCAGCTACTGTATAGGGATTTAATCTTCCACCCTTGACATAAGGATCTGTTACGGTAACAGTAAAGTCTTTACTACCTGCTTTATATTTGTCATTTGCTTGCCAAGTCGCAGTGACCGTTGCTGTACCAGCCTTAGCACCAGTAATCGTAGTTCCACTGATGGTCACTTCGTCATCTTCTGTTGTCAAGGTTACAGCAGGACCGTTGGTAGTTACCTCTGTCGTTCCATCTATTTCTATGGATGTCGAACCAATTTCAACCGTTGGATCAATCAACTCACCGGCTGCTGGTGCCTTATAGAATACGACTTTGTCGAAGCCTATGTACTTGTTAGCAGTTCCTGAAACCGAAACATTGAACGTAAACTTGTAATAAGCACCTTTAGTCCACTCTTTTCCTGCAGAAGGTGTGAATTCATTATCACCTGATAATTTTAAAGAGGTCTTTGTTACTGTATCTATCACTTTGGTGAAGTCTGCATCGCTGGCAACGGTTAGTGTGAAACTATTCAAAGTAATGCTTCCACCTGTTGATAATGTGAGAACAAGTTTGGTAGCAGTCTCACTCATAGCAGTTCCTGTATAGACATCACGATTAACACCAGAAAGACTCTTACCACCAACACGCCATGTATCTGTTGACATGTTTCCGGTAAAAAACCATGTAAAATCATTAATACTTATTTCGTAAGTATTATTGTAATTGGTGTTGGAACTCTGTTTCTGATTCTCTGTGTTCAACGTGTAGAACGCAACATCATCTGCCCACACGCCACTCGTTACCGCCAATAGCAGCAGCGTACATAAATAACGTAGTTTTTTCATCATAATTAATCTATTGTTTTAAGTTAATAATATATACTTCATCTTAGGAAATAACGCCATCTAGTTCATAAA
>JBGUJY010000087.1:0-92215 GCA_045114185.1 Prevotella sp.
ACATAAGACCTAACATTTTAGAGGCAAAAGTCAACGAAGTTAAGCAAGAGGCATGTGATTCGCCAGTGGTTAGGTTACATGTTAGGTGTTATGTTACCTCTTTGTTAGGTGTTATGTTAGGTCTTTAGGGTGTCAAAAATGCGTGAAACACCTATATACAGGAACTTTCTTCTGTGAAACTGTTAGGTCTTGGGCAAAAACAAAAAAACTTTTTCTCCCCTCATCATGGAGGGGTTGGGGGTGGCTTTTCCTGCCGTTAAACTATTTATTCCCAACGTGGGAATAAAGAGTTCCCAACATGGGAATAGAAACTAGCCTTCTAAGAGGCAGTTATCAGGCTTCTAACGACTAGTTATATGGCTAGTTTCACCCTGTTATCAGCCTTTCTGCAATTCATAATTCATAATTCATAATGCATAATTAACTTCGCGACAAAAGTTATACCCCCCCAAAAAAAGAAAAAGATGGGGGAAATGCTTGCAGATATCAGTTGTTTTTCTTATCTTTGGCGCCGTAAACCATTGATTAACAATAAAAACTACAGATATGAAACTAAAAGCGCTATTGATTACTGCACTATTGTATTTTTGCTATTCCACCTGCATTGGACAGACCAAAAGAGGTTATGCCGTTTATACAGCATCAGACAAGACTATTACCTGCTACGATGACGGAAAGATGAGTTCCAAAACAGGAACGAAATTGGAATTAATCGATAATGACGATGCAGGATGTGGCCTTGATGGTTTTGATGATAATATAAAGAAAGTGGTCGAAAAAGTGAAGTTTGATCCTTCGTTTGTCAGTGCGAAATTCAGAAGTATTACACGTTGGTTCAGTTCAATGTCTGCATTGACAACCATCGAAGGACTTCAGTATTTTGACACCAGTGAGGTAAGATCTGCCCGTGTAGTTTTCAATGGATGCTCTTCTTTAGAAACAATTGACTTGAGTAGTTTGAGCATGCCTAAACTACAAAATGCACATGGTATGTTTCTGAATTGTGGTGCCAAGACAATCAAGTTGTTTCAGAGTGGAAATCAGATTACAAGGACAGAAATGATGTTCATGGAGTGTGAGTCATTGGAGAGTCTCGATTTGAACAACTTGAACACCTCACAGGTAACTACGATGGAAAAAATGTTCAGTGATTGCCCAAAACTGAAAAGTGTTGACTTGAGTAGTTTTGATACGGGTAACGTAAAAAATATGGCTCTCATGTTTTCAGGGTGTGAGGCACTGACCAAGTTAGAGGTGAATTATTTCGACACACATAACGTAACCCAAATGAATGGTATGTTCATTGGCTGTAAGTCGCTCATAAATATTGGCGAAAGTAACGTAAATACAAATACCTTCAACTACATCTGCTTTGACACGGGTAATGTAACCAATATGAAATCGATGTTCGCTGGTTGCAGCAGTCTGGCAAGGCTCGATTTAAGCGATTTTGATACAAGCAACGTAACCGATATGACGACCATGTTCTTTGGTTGCAGCAGCCTCGTGAGTAACTTCTTTAAAATCGTTGGCTTCAACACAAGTAAGGTAACAAACATGGAAGGAATGTTCTATGGTTGCAAGAACTTAACTTCGTTAAGTTTATACACCTTTGATACCAGCAAGGTGTCGAATATGTCAGAAATGTTCAGTAATTGTGAACTGCTGATGGCAATTCTGGTTGGTGATGGATGGACAGTTGAAAACGTCACGCAATCCTCCTTAATGTTTGACGCATGCCGGGAACTTAAAGGATCGGAGGGGACGATGTGGGTATTTAATCAATTGGATGCCACTTATGCCCATGTTGATGGAGGCAACTTAAACCCCGGCTATCTTACCTATAGGGCGTTAAAAACTTATGATCTCTGGTTAGGCAACGTGCAGGTAACAGAATTGAATCACAACAATATTCCTGTAGCTGCGGGAAAAGCAAGCTACAACAGCAAGTCTAAATTGCTGACGCTGAATAATGTTACCATTAACGCAACTGGAAGATATGCATGCGTCATGAATACTGATCCTGATAATAATGGTCAATGTATTGATGATCTAATACTACGGGTAGTAGGTAAATGCAACTTGAATTCTGAAGGCAATGCCATTTTTACCTCCGGAAACATGGTCATAATGGGCACCGGACAGCTTGTTGTGGACTGTGCAGCCCAAGCTTTTCATATTGAAGGTGTTAAAACGCTCACCTTTACAGCGAAGAGAATCAAGGCAAATGCTGGTAGCGAAGTCATCGCGGGCCATTACTCAGAACAAGGCCATGTGGTTTTTGATGAATGCTTCTTTGAAGGTCAGTCAAAGTATTCGAACATACTCAGTACATTTGCGCGTCTGAATAGCCTGACCATGACGAATTGTCATTTTGCAGATCCGGGTGGAGAATGGAGATATTCAGAAACGGATAAGTTCTTCTATAACAAGAATGACGGAGGCAGACTACTATTCGATGGAACAATTTACAAAGGAAAGGTTGTGATTGAGCCGAATACGGAGCCTGTCAAGTACCGACTTTGGATAGGAGGAACCCAGGTGACATCAGCCAACAAGAATAATATCGGTGGTCTGACATCGGGCACGGCAACATTTAACCCCAACTCGCACACGCTGACGCTCAATAATGCAAAGATTGAAGTTGACGGCTATGATGATGGCATTAGCAACGGTCTTTCTAATTTAGAGGGAATGCCAGACTTTAAGATTGTATGCAACGGTACGAACAGCATTGATGCAACAGCTAGTGAAGGTTCGGGTTTGGCACTATATGGCAATACCACCATCAGTGGCAGTAGACTTGGTATTAGCGCCTACTGGTACGGCATCTATCTCGCAGAGTTAAAGGAACTGACATTCAAGGATGCTGATGTCTACACGGAGGCTACCTATACTTTGGATTCCTATCCCATTCGCTGTGGCTATAACAGCATTGTCAATGTGAGACACTCCCGCCTTGAAGCGGATCCGGGATCATCACAGAACTCGCCAGTCTATGCGCCAATTGCATTTAACATGATCAACTGTGAATTTGCTGATCCAGGTAATGGTATTAACCCCAAACTGTTGTATTACAATAATGATGCACAGATGTTGGGGATGTATTATGGGCAAGATCCCTATGATGGTCTCCTGCTAATCGTACCTACGGAAATTAGTATCGCAACGGGTCTTGAGGCACTGCAAGTAACAAGTGATAAGTCACAAGTCACAAGTAACGAGTGGTACACGATTGATGGGCGCAAACTGAGTGGGAAGCCGACGAAGAAGGGAATCTATATTCACAACGGCAGGATTTCGTTAACAAATTAAAAAAAAGGGGAGCGAAGGAAGGAGAGTTCAGGAATTCTTCGTACTTTTGCACAAGAAAATGAATCGAGGAATAGTTGAGCGCAAGCGAGACTTGTAAAATTGAAAAGCGTGAACATAAAGGAAGTGGTGAATGCCCTTGAACGTTTCGCGCCTCTGCCCTTGCAGGAAGGATTCGACAATGCCGGTCTGCAAGTTGGATTGACAGAGACGCAGGAGGTATCAGGGGCATTGTTGTGTCTAGACGTGACCGAAAAGGTGGTGGATGAGGCTGTGGCATTAGGCTGCAACCTGATCGTGAGTCATCATCCCCTGCTGTTCCATGCCCTGAAGAAGATTACGGGTAAGGATGATGTGCAGCGGGCGGTGGTGAAGGCCATCAAGCACGACATCACCGTGGTATCCATGCACACCAATATGGACAATGCCCTCGGTGGCGTGAACTACAGGATTGCCGGGAAGATGGGTCTCCAGGACATCAGGTTCTTCGGTCCAGAGAAACTGGCTGATGGTGTGCAAGGAGCCAGTGGTGTCATCGGAAAACTGAAGGAGCCTATGGCGGCCCGTGATTTCCTGAACATGGTGAAGCAACGTTTCGGTGTGGATTGCATTCAAGCGAACCAGTTGCTGCAACGCCCCATCAGCAAGGTGGCTATCTGTGGCGGAGCAGGAGCGTTCCTGCTGAATGATGCCATTGCCGAAGGAGCAGATGCATTCGTAACAGGCGAGATGCACTACCACGACTTCTTTGGTCATGAGCAGGAGATACAGATTGCCGTGATTGGGCATTATCAGAGCGAACAGTACACCAGTGAGATCTTCAAGGAGATCATCGAAAGGGAATGCCCCGGCGTGAAGTGTTTCCTCACGAAGATACATACAAATCCGATTATATACATATAACATTAGGCCCATGCCCCTGTTTGTGGCCTCCCCCCTTGGGGGGATAAGAGAGGGGCTCCATTTATGGCAAAGAAAGATCCAACAGATTTATCAGTAGAAGAGAAACTGAAGACTCTTTACCAGTTGCAGACTACCTTGTCGGCAATTGACGAGAAGAAGGCACTGAGGGGTGAGTTGCCTCTCGAGGTGCAGGATTTGGAAGATGAGATCGCCGGTCTGAATACCCGTATGGACAAGATCAAGGGCGAGATTGCTGATTTCCAGCAGGCTATCATCCAGAAGAAGGGTGAGATTGAGGACTCAAAGGCAAGCGTGGAACGCTACAAGAGTCAGCTGAACGACGTGAAGAACAACCGCGAATACGACACGCTGAGCAAGGAAATCGAGTTCCAGGAACTGGAGATCGAACTCTGTAACAAGAAGATCCGCGAGGCTAACATTAAGGTTGAGGAGCGTGGCAAGGACCTGGAGCAGGCTGAAGAGCTGATCAAGGACCGTCAGATTGCCCTCGAGGAGAAGAAGAGCGAGCTCGATGAGATCATGGGCGAGACACGTGCTGAAGAGGAGAAGCTCAAGGAGAGAGCCAAGGAATTGGAGCTGAAGATCGAAGAGCGTCTGCTTACCAGCTACAAGCGTATCCGTAAGAATGCCCGCAACGGTCTGGGTATCGTATATGTACAGCGTGATGCTTGCGGTGGTTGCTTCAACAAGATTCCGCCTCAGCGTCAGCTCGACATCAAGATGCACAAGAAGATCATCGTTTGCGAGTACTGCGGACGAATCATGATCGATCCTGAACTGGCTGGTGTGAAACTCGACAAGCCCGTTGACGAGAAGCCCAAGCGCAAGCGCGCCATCCGTCGTAAGAAGGATGAGGATGCTCCCGTTGAGGATTAATGAATGAAAACTTGCTAAGAATCTTTTAACTAAAAACATAAACAACTATGAGTCAAACTAACAAACAGAATGGAAGTATCATCGCGATCGTCACGATGTTCTTCCTCTATGCCATGATCTCGTTCGTCACGAATCTGGGTGCTCCTATCGGTGTAATCTGGAAGAACCAGCCTGAAATCGGTGGTTCTAACGTGCTGGGTATCATGGGTAACTTTATGAACTTCTTTGCTTACCTGTTCATGGGAATCCCTGCAGGTAAGATGCTGACGAAGGTAGGTTACAAGAAAACAGCCCTCATCGGTATTGCTGTGGGCTTCTTCGGCGTGCTGATTCAGTACCTGTCAGGTCACTCCAGCGGTATCCCCGGCTTCTGTATCTATCTGCTGGGCGCCTTCATCTCAGGATTCTCTGTATGTATCCTGAACACGGTGGTGAACCCGATGCTCAACCTCTTGGGTGGCGGTGGTAACCGTGGTAACCAGTTGAACATGATCGGTGGTACACTGAACTCATTGGCTGGTACGCTTACCCCGATGTTGGTAGGTGCGCTGATTGGTACCGTGACCGCTAGTACAAAGATGGCCGACGTGAACTTGGTGATGTACATCGCCATGACCGTCTTTGCTGCTGCCTTCATCATCCTCCTGTTCATCCCGATCCAGGATCCTGAAATGGGTAAGGTGACAGCAGATACCGTATTCGAGCATTCTCCGTGGTCGTTCCGCCACTGTCTGTTAGGTGTAATTGCCATCTTCGTCTATGTAGGTGTTGAGGTAGGAATCCCCGGTGGACTGAACTTCTATCTCTCTGACACTACGGCTAACGGTGCATGGGTGAACCCCTCTGCAGTGCTGAACGCTGCCACCATCGGTGGTGCTGTGGCTGCCATGTATTGGCTGCTGATGCTGATTGGTCGTCTCTGCTCAAGCGTTATCGCTGGTAAGGTGTCATCACGTGCATTGATGCTCACCACGACAACCATCGGTATGATCCTGATTCTCGCAGCTATGCTGACACCGAAGTCGGTTACTGTTTCCATGCCGCTGTTCTCCATCCTTGAAGGATCGTTCTCAACCGTAGTAGTGCCACTGAGCGCTCTGTTGCTCGTGCTCTGCGGTCTGTGTACATCAGTGATGTGGGCTTCCATCTTCAACTTGGCTACTGAGGGTCTTGGCAAATACACTGCTCAGGCCAGCGGTATCTTCATGATGATGGTAGTTGGCGGTGGTGTGCTGCCTGTCATACAGAACTTCTTCGCCGACATCATGGGCTACATGCCGAGCTACTTCATCTACCTGCTGGGTATGGCCTACATGTTCTACTACGCTCTCCATGGCTGCAAGAACGTGAATAAGGATATTCCAGTATAATGTTATCCTATCTCGCAGGACCTATCATAGGCGGTGTCATTGGCTATATCACCAATGACATCGCTATACGAATGCTTTTCCGGCCACATCGGGCTAAATACCTGTTTGGCCGGAAATTGCCTTTTACACCTGGTATCATTCCCAAAGAGAAGGGGAGGATAGCAGGAGCAGTAGGTGGGGCCATTAGCGAGAACCTGATGAATCAGGAAGTGATGGAGAAGAACCTGCTCTCCGAGGAGATGATCGGAAAGTTGACAGCCACCATCGACCGCTTCTTTGATTCACAGAGAAACAGTGATGAAACGCTGAGGGCATTCTTAGGCAGGTTTCTTACAGAAGAGGAGATCAACGCCATCTCTACCAATATCGGGGAGGAACTGACCACATTGATTTCCGCTAAACTGGCTGACTCGGTGGTGGGCGACCAGATTGCGCACATGGCAGTGAGTCATGTGATGCAGAAAATGCAACACTTTGGAAGTCATATCGGTGATGCACTCAGCGAAAACGGTATCGGCAAGGGTGGGGGCATCGGTGATATGATCAGCAGGGGCTTCGGAAGAATCTTCGGTAATTCGTCGAAGAAACATGCGGCCGAGTTCATCAACTCGTTGGCTTCCCCCGTTGAACAGGCGCTTGCCAAGAACATCAACGAGATGTTGCGCAACAACTCTACCGAGATTGTGGAAAGCATGATCCTGAAGGAACGGGATCGGTTATTGGGTTGTAGGATGTGTGAACTGATGGAAGGAAAGGAGGAACAGATTGCACAACTGAAATCATCCCTCGTCTCCCTCTACCAGCACGTTATCACAGAACGACTTCCCCGCATCCTCCATGCCATCGACATCAGTAAGATGATCGAGACACGTATCAATGAGATGGAGATGGCAGAAGCCGAACACCTTATCTTAGAGGTGATGAACAAAGAACTCAAGGCCATTGTCTGGCTCGGCGCCCTCCTTGGTGCTATCATGGGCACCCTGAATCTACTGGCCAGCAAGGTGCTGTATTAATAGAGATGAACCGCTATTTACGACAGATAGGTTGCTTGCTCGCTTTCTTAGCGGGTACATCGGTGGCACAGAACGTGCTTACCGAGCGGTACAATATGACCTATCTGGATCTGTCTGCTGGTTTGCCCCATCATCATGTCAATCAGATCTTTGCTGACAGTCAGGGCTTCGTATGGGTTTCCACCTACGGAGGTGGTGCCGTGCGCTATGATGGCTATTCGTTCACGATGCCGGTACTGGATCGACAGTCGGGCGGTTCAAGTAACTCTTGTCAGGGCTTTGCCGAGGATGGTTATCAGCGGTTATGGGTGGCCTATGATGAAGAGACCACCGTGGTAGATATGCGGACCATGGGTAGTACGATACCTACTTATGGGAAAGGGAATATCGGTGACCTACTGAAACGACCAGCCGTGAAGGTGTATTGTGATTCAAAGGGGAGTCTGTGGCACCTGACTCGTGATAGCGTCTTCCGTTATACCTTCAAGGAGAACGGTAGTGTGGATCATATCAGCAAATGCAGGTATCGGGGAAATACACCAGAAGTGTGTCTGGTTGATATCGACCATAACGGTACGGTGTGGATTAATATCGAAAACGGACTGTACCGGTTGATGGAAGAGAACGGGAAACTGGTTCTCAGGGATATAGCACCTGTGATGAAACGCCTGCAGGGCGCATACGTTACTGATCTGCTGAAACGCGGCAGTACCGTATGGATCTCCACCAACAGGGGCTTGTATGCCTATGATTCCTATTCTGGTGCCATGACCGAATATCACCAGACTTCCGATGCCCGCTCTTTATCTCATGACTACGCCACTTGTCTGGCCACTACCCCTGAGGGTCGTCTGTTAGTGGGCACACTCCGGGGAATGAATATCCTGGATGAGCAGAGCGGCACCTTCAGTCATTGGAACACCGCTACAGAGGGTATCCCTATGCCGAGCGACTTCGTTCACTGTCTGATGATTCGTTATGGTCAGATATGGATCGGTACGGAAACGGCAGGAATCGTCAAGTTATCACCCCGTCCTTTGATGCTTCGTAACTATGTACACGAGGATGGTCGTACTGGCTCCCTCTCGCACAATCCCGTTAATGCGATGTATGTAGAGGATGATGGAACGCTATGGGCAGGTACGGTAGAAGGCGGACTGAACCGTAAGGGAGCAGGCGATGTGTTTAGTCATTGGACTACCCAGAACTCACCGTTGTCGCATAACTCTGTTTCGGTATTGGAGCCTGATGGTCATGGTAGGTTGTGGATCGGTACTTGGGGTGGAGGACTCAACTATATCTCTTTGGCAGAGCACGACAAGGTGCATCCTGTCAGTATGCCGTCATCCATGACTACACTCACTTCCTATATCGGCTCTTTGGCATACGATCAATATAATGATGGTTTGTGGGTAGGTTCCAACGATGGTATCTTCTTCTATAATTTCCGTACAGGACAGCTGGAGGATCCTTTCCCTGAGAACCGCAGTGTGAGAGGATGTGTAGGAGCGCATGTGGATAAGGATGGGTTCCTGTGGATGGGTTGTATTACGGGCGTCTGCATCATCGACCTCCGTTCACCACGAACCAAAGACGGGGCATTCAAATACAGAAAGCTAAGTAACAAGCTTGACCATCCTGAATCACCTATAATAGATAAGATCAGTTGTTTCTGTGAGACCAAGGATGGTACGCTTTGGTTGGGATCCAACGGTTATGGTCTGTATCGTCGTGTGGTGGATAAGAAGAGTGGGGAGGATCATTTCGAGAACCTGACAACAGACGATGGATTGGCGAACAATGCCGTGAAAGGTATTGTAGAGGATATGCAGGGACGACTGTGGATTACCACGGATAATGGTCTGTCGATCTATAATCCTCGCACGCGTACCTTTATTAATTATGGAGAACGTGACGGACTCCATTGTCAGCGGTTCTATTGGAATTCTGCCGTGAACGGACCAGATGGCTATATTTATCTGGGTAGTGTTGACGGACTGACGGAAATCAGGGGCGAGAATATCGAGGATGATAACCCCATACACCTTACCTTTACCCGACTGATGGTTGACAATCAGGTGATTACAGCTGCCAGTAGTAAGATTATTGATGCGGATATCTCGTTGGCTAGCATCATCCGTCTGCATGAGTCGAACAAGTCGTTCTCCATTGATTTCTCTGCGCTTACCTACGGCAGGGAGGTGCAAGGACATTATAGTTACAGGATGAGAGGTTTCGAGGAAGAGTGGAACACCCTTAAACCCGGTGAACACTCCGTGCGCTATACTAGTCTGAAGCCTGGCAGTTATGTCTTTGAGGTGGCTTACACGGCTGAGGCAGACGAAGACGAGCGACATGTAATCTCCATCCGTGTGGAGGTAGCTCCCTATTTCTGGAAGAGCTGGTGGTTTACCATGCTGTTGGCCTTATTGGCCATAGGTGTAGTCATCTGGCTCTATCGTTTACGATTGGAAGCTTGGCGGAAGCAGGAGGCAGAGAAACTGTTGAAGCCGATCCGCAAGGCATTGGAGGAAACCGAAGATGCCGGACATCTGCAGTCGCGCATCCAGAACATCCTTGACAACCACGAACGGTTGGAAAAGAGTTATCACCGAAGTGTGGAAGCTGACAAGCAGGAGGTGATCCAGAAGAATGTGCCATTCATGGAGCGGGCCACGGAGATCATGGAACAGAACTACATGAACAGCGAGTTCGATATCACAGCCTTTGCCGAAGCGTTGGGCATGAGCAAGAGTCTGGTGTCCAAACGACTGAATGCCGAGACAGGTGTTAGCACGGGTCAGTTTATTCGCAACTACCGTCTGAGCATCGCCAAGAAACTGATTATGGAGAACTACGCCGACAGGAATATCACCGAGATTGCCTATGCGGTGGGATTCAACGATCCCAAATACTTCACCCGTTGCTTCTCACGGCAATACGGGTGCAGTCCGAGTACCTATATGCGTGACGATCATACCGAAAAGGGAAAAGAGAGCAAATAGCACAAAATGAGCACAATCTGATACTAAAACACTTTTGTCCACCTTTATTATCATTTTATCCACCTTGCCTGTTGACAATTCCACTACTTTTGTCGACAGAAGCAATTATTATTACTTAATCTAAAAACTCCTAAATTAAAACAATTAACAATGAGAAAACAACTATTATTCTCTGTGTTGCTGACATTGGGTGTGATGGGAGGTATCACTTGTTATCCTACCTCAGTCATGGCATCTGTCACGCAGTCGCAGACAATCAAGGTTTCTGGTCAGGTTGTAGACCAAGAGGGCGAACCGCTCATTGGTGCTACTGTACAGTTGAAGGGGACACAATCAGGTGTCATCACCGACATGGATGGCAAATTCACCATCGATGCGCCAGCCAATGGAACACTCGTGGTAAGCTACGTAGGTTTCAAGGATCGCGAGATAGCTATTAACGGGCGCGCGATCATTGAACAGATTCAACTTGAGAGCGACGCTCAGGTTCTTGATCAGGTGGTAGTGGTAGGTTACGGTGTTCAGAAGAAGGCTGACCTTACCGGTTCGGTATCTATCGTCAACGCCGACGAACTGAAGCGCGTATCTCACTCAAACATTTCTTCAATGCTCGAAGGTAAGGTGGCTGGTGTGCAGATTACATCTGACGGTCAGCCTGGTGCCGACCCTGCAGTTCGCATTCGTGGTATCGGCTCCTTCGGTAGCACAGCTCCTTTGTACGTGATCGACGGTGTTCCTATGGGAACATCAATCCGTGACTTCTCTCCGAATGACATCGAGACCATTCAGGTGTTGAAGGATGCATCTGCAGGTGCAATCTACGGTTCACGTGCTGCTAACGGTGTGGTTATCATCACGACCAAGGGTGGTAAGAAGGATCAGCCACTGAGGGTTGACTACAGAGGATACTTCGGTGTGGACAAGATCCAGACAGGTGTTTACGACCTCATGAATGCCGAACAGTACAGCAAGTATCTCGGTATTGCTGCTACCAATGCAGGTATTCCTGCTCCTGGTGGTTATAGTCTTGGCAGCGATGGTTTCTATCACTTCCGCGACAATACCGATACCAACTGGCTCGATGAGGCTTTCAAGACAGGTATTCGTCAGAACCACAGTGTGAACCTGAGTGGTGGTGGTGTTAATAATACCTATAATATTAGTCTCGACTACTTCAAGCAGAAAGGTACATTAGAGGGCGCAGGTCCTAATTTCGAGCGTTACACCGCACGTGTGAACAACACCATGGATATTAAGTTCGTGAAGTTCCGTACCAGTCTGGTGTACTCTCACTCCAATCAGGACAACATGGCCGTATCTAACGCCAACGAGTACGTTCAGGGTCTGTATGGTAACTTGGGTAATGTGCTCAGCGGTGTGCTGAACATGCAGCCCACCATCAAGGCCTACGATGCCTCTACATGGGTGCTTGACGATATGGTTGGTTCTGCCAGCTCTTATAGATACGACGCTTATGGCTATGGTGTGTACTACGATACCATTCACGGTGACATCTCTGCCATGAACCCGCTGCTCATTAACAAAATGCTGACACGAAACACGATCGTTGACCGTTTCGTAGGTACAGCATCGGCTGATGTAGATCTGCTCAACATGGTTGGTATCAAGAGCGATAATCATCAGCTTACTTACAAGATCAACCTCTCTTACAGTACCACTTCTTGCAACGACAAGACTTGGATTCCTGCATGGATTCAGAGTAACCGCGTATATCTTGCCAAGGAGAATGAACGCCTCAGCAAGGGACACCGCAAATACACTGACGCTTTGATAGAGAACACGCTGACATACGACGGAACCCTTGGTTTGCATCATGCTAACCTCGTGGTAGGCCAGACCTTCGAGCAGGAGAACACCAATACCCTGTCGGCTACCGGCATCAACCTCTCTGAGCCATACTTCCTGCAGCTGCAGAATGCCAGCGACTGGATGGCCGACAGCTATGAGTACAAGCATACTTTGGCTTCGTATCTTGCACGTTTGAACTATGACTTCGACGGCAAGTACCTCGTTTCTGGTATCGTTCGTCGTGACGGTAGCTCTCGTTTGTCTAAGGATATCCGCTGGGACACCTTTACATCAGTATCTCTCGGTTGGCGTTTCGACAAGGAAGCATTCTTCCCCATCGATCGTAACATCGTGAATTTGTTTAAGCTGCGCGCCAGCTATGGTGAGCTTGGTTATGAGGCTGCCGTAGGCGACTATGCCATCCAGGCTACCATGGCCCGTAACAACATGACCTATAGCTTCGGCAATCAGGCTGTCACAGGTTCGGCTGTTTCCAACTTCGTGAACGAGAACCTCTCATGGGAAAAGAGAAAGACCATGAACGTGGGTCTTGACCTGGCGTTCTTCAACAACCGCATTGAGTTTACTGCTGAGTGGTATAAGAACAAGTCACAGGACCTTCTCTACGGCGTTCCTGTTCCTGCCAGCGCAGGTGTGGCCAACACATCAGTAACCATGAATGCTGCTTCGATGGAGAACAGCGGTCTGGAGTTCTCTCTTACTTATCGCAACCGCGATCATGCTCTGAAGCATGAGATCAGCGCCAACCTCAGTACACTGAAGAATAAGGTGACATCTCTTGGCTTCGGTACAGATAAGTATATCACAGGTGCATACATTACAGAGATCGGTCAGGAGGTAGGTAAGTTCTACGGTTGGGACTATCAGGGCATCATCCGCACACAGGCTCAGCTCGACGAACTGAATGCCTTGGCAAAGGCCCAGGGTCTCGACGAATACCAGCCGGGCGCACAGGTAGGTGATTGCTACTATCGTGACGTCAATGGCGACGGTCAGATTAATGGTGACGACCAGACAGTTCTCGGTAGCGGTCTGCCCAAGGTGAACTTCGGTTTGAGTGCCCATCTGGAGTACAGCATCTTCGATCTGAGCATCTCTACATTCGGTGCACTGGGATTCCATGTATCCGACTATCTCTATAACACGCTGAACTCAAGCTACGGATATGGCAACAAGGATGTGGCTGTGCTGGATGCCAACCAGTGGGATGGCGGCACATATGTTTCAAGCATTCCTCGTACCTATCTGTCGAACAGTGCTACACTGGCTTGGAATGACCTGTTCTGCGACCGTCAGATCCAGAACGCTGCCTATTGGAAGATTGCCAACATCGAGTTGGGTTGCAATCTCCCCAACAAGTGGTTCGGCAACTATGTCTCAGGTGTACGTCTTTACGTATCTGCCCAGAACCTCTATACCTTCACTGGTTACAAGGGTTACAATGTTGACTATGCCGGCGGAACATTTACTCCGGGTTATAACTTCTGTTCATATCCAACAGCACGAAGCTTTATGGTTGGCTTGAACTTCACCTTCTAATGGCATAGCGAATAATGTATAATACATATAAATATAAACTGAAAATCATGAAACTATATAAATTATCCTTAGCTGTTCTGATGGGTGTCGCTACGCTTTCTTCTTGCGACAGTGAGCTGGATGTGACGAATCCCAATCAGCAGACAGCAGCTACCTTCGGCTTCTCAGCTGATGATCTTGAGGAGAACGTGATTGCTGCCTACAACCATATACGTATGGAAGGTACATACGCCCGTGTAGGTTATATGCTCGATGTTTGTCGTGGCGATGAGGTATGGAACTCCTCACAGGTTTGGTACATGCCTTTCGACGATCTGAATGTTCCTTTCACCGATGAGATCGGACAGTGGTCTTGGCGTGACTGGTACTATACAATCAATGTAACTAACTTCACACTTTCTCGTTGTGGCGATGACAATAGCGCACTAAACGAACAGATGAAGCATATCAAGGGACAGATGCTGTTCCTGCGCGGACTGGCTTACTATAACCTGGCTGGTTACTATCAGAACCCCATTCTGATTACCGACTATGCCACCTATTCTACCCTCGAAGGTCTCTATGGAACCAATAGTACTTACGATGAGGTTTGGGATCAGGTGGAGAAAGACTTTGCTGAGGCTATGACACTGCTGCCCAGTCGTAGTGCTGGCGGTGAGTGGGCAAAGGGTCGTGCCACCAGTGGTGCCGCTGCCGGTTTCTATGCTCGCGCGCTGATGATGCGCCATAAGTATAGCGATGCATTGGCTATTTTGAAGAACATCATCAATGGTCAGTATGGCAACTACAAGCTGATGGCTAACTATGGTGATAACTTCCGTGAGGGAGCTGCTTATGAGAATAACGACGAGAGTTTGTTCGAGGTTCAGTATCTGGACTATGGTTCACAGGGTACCGACGATGAGTGGACACCAGTGAACACCAGTCCGAATGCTACTCAGGGACACGCCATCGAGAGTAATTTCGGTCCTGGCGACTTCGGTGGTTGGGCTGACCTGTCTGCTTCACCTTGGCTCTACAACCTGTTCAAGGCTGAAAAGACCACCAGTGGAACACTTGATCCTCGTCTTTACTGGACCATCGGTACCTACGAGACCGACTGGGACGGATTCGAGTATGGCAATGTGTGCTACGCTACTCCTATGACTGCCGATGCACCTGTTGTTACCAATAACAACTACGGTGGACTGCCCGTGGCCAAGAACACCAATTTCCGCACAGGTATCTACGACAAGGTGGTGACGGGTCTGCACTGCGGTATCAACCTTCGTCTCATGCGCTACAGCGACGTACTGCTTCGTGCCGCCGAGTGTGAGAACGAGATCAACGGTCCTACCCAGCAGGCAATCGACTGGATTAACCAGGTGCGTAATCGTGCAGGCTTGGCTAGTCTGAAGCTCGCCGATTTCAATAGTAAGGATAAGCTGTTCGAGCAGATTGCCAACGTGGAGCGTCCGAAGGAGTTCGGCTGTGAGTACGGACGTGGCTTTGACCTTATCCGTTGGGGATTCTTCTACGACGGTGGTCGTCTGCAGCAGCTCAAGGAGCACGGCACCTTCCGCCGCACCAACGACAGGTCAAGAGTTAAGGAGCCTGTAAGCTATAGCGGCATCGCTGCAGGCGATACTGAGCTGAAGAGCTCTTACGATACATGGATCCAAGGTCATGAGTTCTTCCCCATCTATCAGGGAACGTTGAACGACAACCCCAACCTTGTGGGCAACTCAGCTAACAACAGTACCAGCAATGCCGACAAGCTGTATGGACCAGTACACCCAGTTGTGGGCCTCTAAACAAAGGTAAGAAAGTATAATAGTAACATAGTAAAAAAGATACAATTATGAAATACAATAAATTAGCAACTGTCCTTTGTTCAGCCGCCTTAGGGCTACTGGCTCTGACGAGCTGTGAGGGCGGTGACCTGTTCGGCATCAACTCTCCTGACTGGCTGTCGTCAAAGGCTGACTCCATTGCTGCTGAGAAAGCAAAGAACCAGGGTGGCGATGATGTAATAGAGGGACTGGAAGAGGACGTATATACTGTTGGTAAGACCGACTTCACCTCTGGCTGGTGGGCAGAGTTCTCCAAGTACTATCAGATTCCTGAAGGTCAGAAATGGATTACACAGTTCAACCTGAACATCAATCCAAGTGCTTCAAACACTTATAAGAACTATGCCCTGATCATCACTAACGACGAGGATCGTGGTGCTGCTAACTATAAGGAGTACGGAGCCATCCGCTACGACTATCAGCCAAGCGGCAACTCTGAATGGGGTGACTATATCGACAGAAGTCTCGCAACGAGTGATCTGGAGTTTGCCACCGATACCGACTCTGGCGTTGATAAGCTCGGCGGTAAGGTGACCCTGACCATCGACCGCACACAGGGTGGTCTGATCGTTACCATGACCAATGGTACGGTTACCAAGACCTATACGCAGAAATCCCCGCTGGTGAACCTGAATGCTGATGCTTCGAACACCACAATCCGTGCTTTCCTGGTTCCTGAGGGTTCATATATCAACTTCATCGGATCCACCATCGAACCGATTGGTGGCTTTACCTCTGCCGAGGATAAGCTGCCACTGTCGATGACACTGAATGGTGTGCCCAAGAAGGTGCTTCAAGGTACAGATGTTGCTGACGCTTTTGCCAATGTAACGGCCACTGTGGAGTTTGAACAGGCTGTATCCAAAACCGTTGCTGCTAAGGATCTGACATTCCAGACCATTCCAGACATGAACAGTCTAGGCTCCAAGACGCTGGTGGCTGTCTATAACAAGAGCTATAAGGGTGAGAGTTGCAATCCTGTGATTGCATACGCTAAGTTCGAGGTGGTTGATAAGATGTACACCTGCGTGGGTAATACGGATAACTCGACGCCTTGGTGGACTGCTTTCACCTCCGACATCAAGGTGGCTCCTAACGAGACATTCGTCAGCACCTTCACCAACTACACCAATGGTGCTGCCAACTGGAACAACTTCCTTGTTGTTCTCCGTAAATCCGACATGTCCGAATATGCCGTGCTCCGTGCCGACAACTATGGTTGGGGTGCAGGATATGATGCATGTACACCAAGTGGCGGTCAGAGCGACTGGGGCGCATGGCTCTCAGCAATGGATGGTGCCAAGGTAACTGTCTATGTAACCAACAATGGCGACGGAACAGCTGATGTCAAGGCTGTGATGCTGGGTAACGACGGTGTTACCTATACACAGGATTACATGGGCATCAACAACATTGATCCTAACGACTTCCAGTTCTGCTTCACCATTGAAGGTGGTCATATGGAGTTCGATGATGTGCTAGGCGAAGAGGATAACTCTACTGGCTGGTGGGCTGCTCACTCTCAGGATATTAAGGTTCCTGTTGGTAAGACCTACACCACTCGCTTCAGAAACTTCACTAACGGTGCTAACAACTGGAATAACTTCCTCGTTGTTCTTACCCGTGAGGACAATAGTGAGTATGCCGTACTCCGTGCAGATAACTACGGTTGGGGCGATAGCTATGGAACTTGTATAACAAGTGGCGGTCAGAGTGACTGGGGCGCATGGCTCTCTGCCATGGACGATGCTGCCGTAACCGTATCTGTAACCAACAATGGTTCATCTGCTGACGTGAAGTGCGTCATGGTGGGCAATGACGGTATTACCTATTATCAGGATTACATCGGTCTGAGTCCTATCGACGGCGATAACTTCCGTTTCCGCTTCACAACTGAGGGTGGACACCTGATATTTGAGTAGTTGACAGTTGATAGTTGACAGTTGATAATGAAGAAGTGTTTGTATATAATACTGTCTGCACTGGTTCCCATGAGTGCAATGGCCTACATGCTGAATCGCGTCAGCGTGCACGACCCGAGCATCGTGTGGGAGCCAGTGTCCCAGACGTATTACATCTTCGGTTCCCATCGTGCTGCAGCCAAGACAACCGACATGATGAGTTGGACGGCTTTTCAGGCTCCCTGGGCCACCACTTCCAGTAGCAATGCCGCCAATAGCGCTGCCTTCATCACACCAGCCGTAACTACAGTCAAAAAGGGTGGAGCAGATGTGGCGCTGCCTAACTTCAGTGCGGTGGCATGGGCTAAGCGCGGAAGCACTGGCTACAATGTCGATGGAAACATGTGGGCGCCCGACGTGATATGGAACAAGGTCATGAACAAGTGGTGTATGTACTTGAGCGTCAATGGCGATAACTGGTATTCCAGCATCATCCTGCTCACGGCTGACAACATTGAGGGACCTTATCAGTATCAGGCTCCGGTGGTGATGAGTGGCTTCCACAGTGGCAATGCCTACAAGGACTCCGATCTGGAACTGGTCATCGGTACACAGTCGTCCCTGCCCGAACGCTATGCCGTGGGTAACAGATGGGGCAATCGCTATCCAAACTGTATCGATCCCTGTGTGTTCTACGACGAGGAGGGCAAACTGTGGATGTCTTACGGTTCGTGGAGTGGGGGTATCTGGATGTTGGAACTCGATGAGAATACGGGTCTGCGCGACTATGACGTGACCTATACGTTGACTGGATCGGGCGACGGCATTACCATCGACCCCTATTTCGGCAAGAAGATTGCAGGTGGTTATTATGTATCGGGTGAGGCCAGCTATATCGAGTATATCGGTGGTTATTACTACCTGTTTGTTACCTATGGCGGACTGGCTGCTGGTGGTGTGGCAAACGATTATAACAACGGTGGCTATCAGATGCGTGTGTTCCGTTCGGAGAATCCCGACGGGCCCTATATCGACTCTCGTAACAACAGTGCCGTATTTACGTCGTATCTGCTGAATTTCGGTGCTAAGGAGAACGATAACAACCGTGGTGTCAACATCTTCGGTGCCTATACCTCATGGGGGAACACGGCAAGAGGCAATCTTGGCGAACGCTCACAAGGTCATAACTCCATTATCGCCGCCGAAGACGGTCGTACGTATCTGGTTTACCATACTCGTTTCCAGAACTGGGGCGAGAGTCATCAGGTACGTGTCCATCAGGTGTTCCAGAGCAAGAACGGATGGCTGGTAGCTGCTCCTTTTGAATATACTGGCGAGCAAGTGACGAGCGCCGATATTGCTACCACACAGCAGATTGCCACTGAACGTATTGCTGGAAAGTACAAGCTGTTGATTCATCGCTATAAGTTGGATCACACCAAGAAGGAGATAGCCGAGCCCACCGACATTGAACTCAAGGGCGATGGCACCATTGCTGGTGCTGCAACAGGTACGTGGAAGATAGAAGAGGGTACTTCCTATGTCACCATGAAAATAGGTAATACGTATTATCATGGTGTGATGGTGGAACAGACCTTGGAATCTACCGACACGAAAGTGCCT
Source organism: Prevotella sp. (assembly GCA_045114185.1). GTDB lineage: Bacteria > Bacteroidota > Bacteroidia > Bacteroidales > Bacteroidaceae > Prevotella. The sequence goes on from JBGUJY010000087.1 coordinate 19,229, forward strand.
GCCTTCACGGTAGTAGCTGCTAATACAGGTGAGACTGCTTGGGGGTATCAGACGGAGGCCACGACAGGAATAGAAGAAGTAAGGAATGACACTAACTGTCAACCCAACAATGTCTATGACCTCCAAGGTCGTTGCATCAACAACAATTCTAAAGGATTGATTATCCGAAACGGCAAAAAATACATAGTTAAATAATAACATGAGGACTACAGTCATTACGCTGATGCTGATCGTCTTGGGTACCACGCTTACGGTGCAGGGACAACAGCATCCTAGGAGGAGTTTGTCCTTTACCACGGACACGCCAATGGTTCATGACCCTGTCATGGCCTACGAAGATAGTACGTATTATTTATTTGCTACAGGAATGGGCATTCAGCAGATGACCTCGAAGGATCGTCAGTCGTGGACTGTATTGAGGGAACCAGTAATGACGGTTATCCCTCAGTGGGCACACGACTCAGTACCGGGGTTCACACAACATGTATGGGCTCCCGATATCATCCGCTGGCGTGGTCGTTGGTGGATGGCCTATAGCTGTTCTACCTTCGGTAGGAACGGTTCGGCCATCGGTCTGCTGTCTGCCCGTTCACTATCTTTCCCCATCTGGAACGACGAGGGTTGCATTGTGGCTTCTCAGGAGAATCGCGATAATTGGAATGCCATTGATCCGAATTTCGTCATCGACGAAAATGACCAGCCCTGGCTCGTATGGGGCTCGTTCTGGGATGGTATTCAGCTTGTGCGTCTCGACACGACGATGCATGTGGCCAAAGATGCTAAGCCCCAAACAATTGCCCGTCGTTTTAATCTGAACAGTGAGGCGAGCAAGGCGGCTCTTCCCATCAATCCTAACCCGCCTAAGAACCCCACATCCGACTTTGCTGGACCGAACGCCATTGAGGCTCCGTTTATCTTCAAGCATAACGGCTGGTATTATCTGTTCGTATCTTGGGACTACTGCTGTCAGGGCGAGAAGAGTAACTATCGTGTAGCAGTGGGGCGTAGTCGTTCTGTATCTGGTCCTTATCTCGACAGCAAGGGCATCGATATGCGGTATGGCGGTGGCAACCTCTTCCTCGAAGGTGACAAGACCAATTACGAGGCTGCCGGTCATTGCGCAGTATATCACATAGATGGCGAAGACATCTTCATCTGTCATGGCTATAGCGTCTCCCTTCAGGGCGCATCCGTGCTGATTCAACGTCCTATTCGTTGGACTGAAGATGGTTGGCCAGAACTCTGATTCTCTGCGTTCGTTACCTGAAACGTTCCCCGTTTTTAACAAAGTTTATCTTGGCGGTTCCGATAATTCTTCCTATTTTTGTAGGTGATTTGTTTATCAACAACAGAAAGACTTATGGAAGGCGAATATTTGATGAACGGGAAACGGAAGGGTAGGTTGTTGTTCGACTATCTGCCCAGCGTGAACTACGCCATGTTGAACAACCATGTGGAGACCTGTGTGCAATGCGTGGTAGAGAATATGGATACGGAAGACTGGCGACGGGTTTGCATCAGCGTAGCAGGAGCATTGATCCAGTCCACGGATGTGATGCTGGATCATGTGCCGCAAGGACAGCGTATGCAGGTAAAGGACCTGAAGATCATGCCTGCCCTGCAGGAACTGCTCAATACCACTGAGTCGGTTGCCACAGAGTTCACCGTGACCGTCACCGTTGGCGGAGAAGAGATCTTCCAGAAGAATTTCCCCATCATGCTGCTGCCGTATGACCAGTGGCCCGGTTCGAATGTGATGCCGCAACTGCTGTCAGCCTTCGTTACTCCTAACGATCCATTGATTGCACGCGTGGTGAGTCATGCCTCGCAGTTCATGGCAAAGTGGACCGGTGATGCCTCGCTGGATGCTTATCAGACACAGGATCGTAACCGCGTTCGCTTGCAGGTGGCTGCCATCTATGAGGCGCTGCGCTCTGAGTCGGTGGCCTATTGTGAACCGCCCGCCAGTTTCGCGTCGAACGGACAGCGGATACGGATGTCGGACAAGGTGTTGACGGATAAACTCGGTACCTGTTTGGATACCTCCCTGCTCTTCGCCTCCTGTCTGGAGGCTGTCGGTATTTTCCCCATCATTATCATCATTCGCGGTCATGCCTTTATCGGAGCATGGCTCGATGAGACCTTCTATCATCAGGAGATCTGCGACGACAGTTCATACCTGTTGAAACAGATGGCTGATGGAATTAATAATGTGGTGCTCGTGGAGACTACTTGTCTGACGAAATCAGGTGCCATCACCTTTGATGATGCCGTTGGACAAGCCACACAGAAGGCACATGATGAGAAGTCATTCTTGTATTTCGTGGATGTTCGCCGCTGTAGGTTGGGTGGAATCAGACCATTACCGCAGCGCGTACAAAACGGTAATGAGTGGGTTCTGCAGAACGAAGGAGTGGATCATGAGAATGCCACGGAGAGCATTCGCATGCCCGACCACTACGCTTTGCACCTGGATACACCCGAGACGGAAATTACCAAGCAGACCATCTGGGAACGAAAACTGCTGGATTTCTCTCTGCGCAATAATTTGATCAATTGTAAGACAGGACGCAGGGTAATTCCCTTCGTGTCGTTCGACATTGACCTGCTGGAAGATAACCTGCAGGAAGGAAAGGACTATACCGTTCTGCCTTATCCCAAGAAACAGATTGATCCTGTGGAGGGAAGCATCTACGACTCCCATCTGCAGGCTGCTGACCTGAAAGAGATGGTGAGCGAGGAGGTAATGGGTAACCACCGTTTGGTATCTTACCTCAGCGAGACGGAGCTGGCAACAGCGTTGAAATTCATCTATCGTGCCTCAAGGAACTCATTGGAGGAGAACGGTGCAAATACGCTGTTCCTGGCTATCGGTATGCTGAAATGGTTTGAGAACGACAAGAGCGTGTTGGCACGTTACGCACCTGTACTGCTAATGCCAGTGGATATCGTTCGCCGTTCGGGTACCAATTATGTGATCCGTACCCGTGAAGAAGATACCATCATCAACACCACCCTGATAGAGTTGCTGAAGCAGCAGTTCAAAATTAATCTGGGTGTGCTCGATCCGCTTCCTACTGATGATCATGGTGTGGATGTGAAACGCATCCTTGCCACCGTGAGGGAAGGGGTGAAGAATATGCATCGCTGGAACGTGATGGAGGAGACGTTGTTAGGACTGTTCTCGTTCAACAAGTTCGTGATGTGGAACGATATCCATAACAATGCAGAGAAACTGAAGGACAACGAGGTGGTGAAGAGTCTGATGGAAGGGCGCGTCACACTGACTGATTTAGACAATGTGGTGGATGCCCGTGATGTGGACAAGAACAGTCAGCCGTCGGACTACTGCATTCCTATCGACGTGGATTCCTCACAGCTGGAGGCTGTTATCGAGAGCGGACGTGGTAAGAACTTCATCCTTTACGGTCCTCCGGGAACAGGAAAGAGTCAGACCATCACGAATATGATTGCCAATGCACTCTACCAGAACAAACGAGTGCTCTTCGTGGCTGAGAAGATGGCCGCCTTAGAGGTGGTGCAGAAACGACTCACCAAAATTGGTCTGGATCCGTTCTGCTTGGAGCTGCATTCCAATAAGGTGACCAAGACGCATTTCCTTACACAGATGCAGAAGGCACTTGACGTGGTGCACATCAAGGAGCCGGAGGAATATAAGAACACATCAGAAAAGTTGTATGAACATAGGCAGCAGCTGATTACCTATATCGAGAACTTACACAGGAAGCAGACATCGGGATTCTCGCTCTACGACTGTATATCGCGCCATCTGGCCATCAGCGAAGAGGAGATGAAAGGGGCTTTACCACAGGTGGGTGAGATCGATAAGCAGGCACTCGACCAATGGGTGGAGGAGATAGAGCGTCTGGCTACCGTATTCAAGATTACAGGACATCCCGTTGAGAATGCCCTGAATGGTATGGAACCCAAGACATTCCGTGAGGAGGATGTGGCCCGACTGCGTTCGCTGCTGATTGATTACAAGAATGATTATGATCAGCTGACAACCACTTTGCCGCATCTGCCCATTGCCGTGGAGGCTAACGATCGTGATATCCTCATGGTCGATGAGATGGGGAAGATGATGGAACAGACACCCGTGATGACTCCCGACTTGCTGAATATCGTGGCTAACCATCAACGATACGAGGCACTGATGAAGGCCCTGGAGATGGGAAAGGAGCGCGACAGCGTGAAAGTTGGTCTGCTAACATCTTGTCAGGAGGACGCGCTTACCGCAGATACCAAGACGCTTGCTGCCAAGCACATGGAGATTACAGGGAAGTGGTTCCTGCCTAAGTTCTTCGCCAAGCGGAGTTTTATGAAGCAGGTACGACAGTTCTGTGCTGGAGCAAAGTTTGATGAGGTGCCCGAATTGCTAAATAACATCACGCATTATCAGGAACTGCGCCAAAACGTGAAGGAGCAGTCGGATCAGTTCTCGGCATTGTTTGGTGCCGACGGCAAGAGCGACGCTGAGAGATGGCAGATTATCGAGCCTTCTCTGAAAGGATCGTCGCAGCTGCTGCAGATGCTGATGGACTATGCCCAGCGGCATGATAAGAGTGTGATGGAGGTACGCGATGCCCTGATGGAGCACATTGGTGGCAGTTGGGATCTGTTCAAGCAGAACTATGCCTTGTCGTTCAATACCGTTTCCGCGCAGCTGAAACGACTCCTGTCGTTGGAGGAGGAGATGACTCCACTGACGGATTTCGACCTGCCGCTGCAGAACTACCATTCAGAGATTGCCACGCATGTGGATACATGGATGGCGCATCTGGGAGAGATCAAGGACTGGTGTTTGTGGATAGAGCGCAAGCAGGCTTTGGAGGACAAAGGACTGAAGAGTGTGCCCGACCATATTCTGCAACATCATGCTGATGCGCTGAGTACGTCAAGGTCGTTCCAAAAGGCCGTCTATCACCTATTGACGATGGATATCGTGGATAAGGATCCGTCGTTGGCGAAGTTTAACGGACTGATCTTTGAGGAACTGGTGGATAAGTATAAACAGCTCACCTATTCGTTCCAGGATCTCAGTAAGAAGGAGCTGTATTGTCGGTTAGCATCACGGATTCCATCACAAACGCTGGCCGCAGCCACCAATTCCGAGATGGGGGTTCTGAAGCGGAACATCAACAATGGAGGACGGGGTACCAGCATCCGTAAGATCATCGATCAGATACCTACCTTGCTGCCTAAACTTTGTCCTTGTATGCTGATGAGTCCAATCAGTGTGGCGCAGTATATCGATATGAGCGGGGAGAAGTTCGATCTGGTGATTTTCGATGAGGCGTCACAGATGCCGACAAGCGAGGCCATTGGTGCTATTGCCCGTGGTAAGGCGCTGATCTGTGTGGGCGACCCGAAGCAGATGCCGCCCACGAGCTTCTTTACCACGCAGTCGGTGGACGAGGACGAGGTGGAGATTGATGATATGGATAGTATTCTCGACGACTGTATCACACTTTCCATGCCTGGGCATTATCTCTCGTGGCATTACCGCTCGAAGCATGAGTCGTTGATAGCCTTCTCAAATCTGCAGTATTACGATAGTAAGTTACATACATTCCCCAGTGTGGATGACCAGCAGTCGAAGGTCCGTCTGGTACAGATAGAAGGAGAGTACGACAAGGGTCATACGCGCTCTAATCCCGCTGAGGCTCGTGCCATCGTGGATGAGGTGGTACGCCGTCTGAAGGATCCTGAACTCTCGCAGCGAAGTATCGGTATTGTGAGTTTCAGTAAGGTACAGCAGAACCTTATCGAGGATATCCTCATAGACGAGCTGGCTAAGCATCCGCAATTGGAGCAGAAAGCTTATCAGTGTGAGGAACCGATCTTCATCAAGAACCTTGAGAATGTGCAGGGTGATGAGCGCGATGTAATCTTGTTCAGTGTGGGATATGGTCCTGATAAACATGGAAAGGTGTCGATGAACTTCGGTCCGCTTAACAACGAGGGTGGTGAACGACGACTGAACGTGGCTGTGAGTCGTGCCCGCTACGAGATGATTGTCTTTGCTACGCTGCGGGCTGAGCAGATCGACCTGAAACGCTCCAGTGCTAAGGGTGTGGAAGGTTTAAAGAGCTTTATCGAGTTTGCAGGTAAGGGTACGCTGAACCTCACTCAGAGCATGGTGACAGCCAACAGCTTGCAGGATACAGCTGAGAACGATCTGGTGCGCATCATCGCTGAGGAGTTGCGTGCTCATGGTTATGAGGTGATGACACATGTGGGCCGAAGTCAGTTCAAGATCGACCTAGCCGTGCTGAACCCACAGAAGAAGGATGAGTATATGCTCGGCATCCTCTGCGACGGTCGTAATTACTATGATACTAAGACCACTCGTGATCGTGAGATTGTGCAGCCAGGCGTGCTGGCTGGTCTTGGCTGGAACGTGATGCGTGTATGGGCTGTTGACTGGTACGGAAACCACCAGCAGGTCATCGACCGTCTGCTGAAGCGGTTGGATGATATCCAGAACCATGTCAAACAGGAGGCGGCAGCCTCGGAGGCGGCCAAGAAGATTGCCTCGCAGGCGTTCTCCCTAAAGGGGATGAAGATGGAGAAGACAGAGGAGTATAAGTTGCCGTGGCGCTATGAGAAAAAGGATATCGCGGAAATTCCATTGGAAGAGGTGCAGAAAGCAGTGCTCTATAACGTGAAGGGAGCCGTTTCCATACCAATGGACGACTTGAAACGTCTAACCGTCAAGGTGATGGGATTCAGCCGTCGCACGCCGCGTATCGACAAGGTTGTGGAATTAGCCGTGGCGCAACTGCAGCAGAATGATCAGGTTACCGTGAGAGATAATATGGTAACCATCAAGGAATAATTAGCTAAACAATAAAAGAAAGAGAGGATGTGCTTACCAGCACATCCTCTCCATTTCTTGTTAGTAATCTTAAACAACTACGGTTCATCTCGAACCCCTTTGATTAAAACATCTAACTTCAACTAATCTATGTACTTGTTCTATCTAAACTATTGTAGTTATGTAAATGGTTTATATAAATAGAAGCATTACTAAACAAAAACCTAACAAAACTGACAAAACTCTTGCTAAAATTCTTTTTCCTGTGCAAAGATACGTATATTGCGGAATACAAAGGGGTTGGAATGTATTTATTTCCTCCCATTTTGTATCATGGATACATATGGGAAGATATTTGATATATCATGGACAGGGAAAAGGGGAGGAATGACTTATAAGTCTGGGTAGGAAGGGATGTCTGGCAGGAACGAGTATTGCTGGTTTTCGTGGTCTATTCGACAGCAGATGTGCTGCATACCGTTGGACACGATGAGGTAATCAACATGTAACAGGATGTTGTAAACGGTAATCTGATCGAAGACCTTCTGAGAAAGAGGAACAGTGGGGGCTTTGTATTCGATAATCATCTGCGGCTTCATCTCCTTATTATATAATAAGGTATCGCACCTCAGCACTTTTTCACCAACTTGTAGCTTCACCTCATTGGCCAGAAGTCCTTGAGGGTAGTCTTTGTGTTCGATGAGGTAGTGCACGAAATGCTGGCGCACCCACTCTTCAGGGGTCAACGCCACATATTTCCGACGCAAGATGTCGAAAATCATCCGTTTTCCTTGCCTTACTGCAATTTTTATTTCGTATGATGGTAGGTTTAATCGATACATTTTTGTAATTTTGCAGTCGTAACCGTTTGCAAAGATACGATTAAGCGAGCACAAAGCCAAATAAAACCGCATTTTATTATGCTTTGTCGAGCGAAAGTATCTTATCTAAAGATAATTTTATTATCCTGAAAACGAGTAAAGAATGGCTGAAAAGAAGTCTGTTGGAACCACTTTCGAAACAATCATGCGCGACCTGAAGGCTGGGCAGTATGCTCCCGTATATGTGTTGATGGGAGAGGAGTCGTATTATATCGACCGGATTACTGACTATATCGCACAGCATGCGTTGCGGGAGGAGGAACGCGACTTCAACCAGACGGTAGTGTTTGGGGCTGATGTCAGTGCTGGTCAGGTGGCCGATCTGGCTCTCCGCTTCCCGATGATGGCCGAACGACAGGTGGTCATCGTGAAAGAGGCGCAGAATATCAAGAACTGGGATCGTCTGGAGGCTTATTTTGAGAAGCCACAGTTAACCACCGTCTTGGTTTTAGCTTATAAAAACGGTACGATTGACGGAAGAAAGAAGGTTGTAGCCAAGGCTCAGAAGTGCGGAGTGGTCTTCGAGAGCAAGAAAAAACGCGATTATGAACTCCCGGCCTTCATCGAAGGCTATCTGAAGACACTTCAGTGCACAATCGACAATAAGTCGTCACAGATGATCGCTGATCATATCGGTGCAGATCTGAGTCGTCTTACTTCCGAACTTGACAAGGTGGTGATGTCGTTGCCCGAGAATGATCGTCGCATCACTCCCGAGGTGGTGGAACAGCAGATAGGGGTGAGCAAGGACTTCAATGGCTATGAGTTGAGAAGTGCCATTGCGAACCGTGATATACTAAAAGCAAATAGGATTGTGAAATATTTTGACAGCAATCCAAAGTCGGGTAGTGCGTTCATGTTAATCCCGTTGCTCTTTTCTTATTTCCAAAATTTAATGATCGCTTATTATTCCCCCAACAGAACGAATGAAAATGAAGTAGCCAAGTGGTTAGATCTGAGAAATGGATGGGCTGCCAGGGAGTATTTATTCGGCATGAGAAATTACTCTGGAGTAAAAGTGATGCAGATTATTGATAAGATTAGAGAGACTGATGCCAAAAGTAAGGGTCTCGACAATCCCAATACGGGGGTTGGAGAGCTGTTAAAAGAGCTCGTCAATTTCATTTTTTACTAGAATTACCTCATTTTTTTCGCTACTTTTCCCTGTTTTTTATCATTTCGTGGAGGATGATTTTGGACCGAAATGCTTGTAAAAATAGGGGTTTCCAACTGTTTTTACCCCTCTCAGTTTTGCGTATTTTGAAACGTTTCGACCATGGTGCCGAAAAGCTTCTGGATTTTGATTTTTGAGGAAAAAAGCGTCTAGTAAATTTAGCCTTAGGTTTTATTAACGTTTAGATTTATGTTATTTATGTTTGTAAATCGTTCGCAAAACTCAAACAATTCATCTTTTACAACTTAATATTTTATGTTTGTATTATATTTACATTCTTAAATACGAACAATCGGTTTCGTATTTGTATCGATATGATTTTGTAAATCTATAAATATCCATTCATTGTATGAACGTCATAATTGCATGTAAATCAGTCGATTTTGCACACCAACCATCATATTTCAACTTTTAGTATACTCCTTTAAAGATCAAAAACTGCATAAACGACCAATAATTGCTAGTCACGATAAATGATAAGCAAATTATAGTCAGATATTTGCTATAATGTACTTTACAAAGGCTTTGTCATGTTTTGATATCGATATTTTACATTTGTATAATACATTTTCTATTTGTTTAGTTTTGCGTTTAAGACTCTAAATCTTTAAAAAATCAAAATCGAAAATCATATATCTAAATTTCTCTTCACAATTGTTGTTTGTTCCATTTTTTTGTTTTACCTTTGTAAAAACAATCAAAAACGGTCAAAAATACCGTTTTTTCAACACCTACTATAGAATGAAGGATAGAATCAGACAGATTATGGAGAGTCAGCACATGACTCAAACAACGTTTGCGAGTTTTATTGGTATGGCGCCCGCATCACTCAGCAGCATCTTCAATGAGCGTACCCGTCCTACCCTGAACACCGTTGAAGCGATCAAGAGTAAAATTCCGGCCATCAGTCTCGACTGGTTGATGTTCGGTAAGGGTCCGATGTATGAAGATCAAAAAGATGGTACTGAAGGTGTGCCTGTTACTCCCACAAATGACAGTCGTGAGCCGTTGCTCGACTTTTCTATGTCCCCCACTACGCCCACAAGTGGTGTTCAGGAAGTCAAGAATCCGCAGGGTGTTCATCGTACACTTAATAATTCCGTCCAAACTGAAGTGAAATATTTTGACAAACCGAAGCGTGAGATTGTCGAGATTCGGGTATTCTTTGATGATGGTACATGGGAGTCGTTAGTGCCGAAGAAATAAAAAGGATCATCTATTCTTTTCGTCAAATCGGTTTTTTTCATTACCTTTGCAAATAGATTCTTAATTTGCAGATATGAAGAAATACGTTCTTGACCTGAAAGTGGTTTCTGTAGAGCAGATACAAGGGAAATATGTGCTTTTGAAACTGACTCATGATGCTGCTTTGCCAGAAATGCTCCCAGGACAGTTTGTGGAAGTGCGTGTGGATGATTCCCCCTCTACCTTTCTGCGCAGACCTATTTCCATTAATTTCGTGGATCGTGAAGCCAATGAGTTGTGGCTTCTTGTGGCAGCTGTAGGCGCAGGAACTCGTAAGTTAGCGAATTTATCAGCAGGTGACATCCTGAATTGCGTGCTGCCATTAGGCAACACCTTCTCTTTGGATGTCCCCCCAAACGTAACTGAACAGGCTATTTCCCGCCCTCGCATCCTCCTGGTTGGTGGAGGCGTTGGTGTTGCACCTTTATTATATTATGGGAAATGGTTGCGTGACCATGCGTTGGAACCTGTTTTCTTGTTAGGAGCGCGTACATGTAATGACTTGCTGTTACTGGATGAGTTTAGGAAGTATGGGCAGGTCTATGTAACTACCGAAGATGGCTCTGCTGGAGAGAAAGGGTTTGTTACGGATCATTCTATCCTTGCTCAGAGCAGTTTCGAATGGATCAGCACCTGCGGTCCGAAACCAATGATGATGGCGGTAGCCCGCTATGCCCGACTTGTCAATATCCGTTGTGAAGTTTCATTGGAGAACCTTATGGCTTGCGGATTGGGTGCTTGCCTGTGTTGTGTAGAGAAGACTGTCAAGGGAAACCTTTGCGTATGCAAGGAAGGACCGGTATTTAACATCAAGGAACTGTTGTGGGAATAAACAAATTAGGATTATGGCAGATTTACAAGTAAACATCAATACGCTTCATTTGAAGAATCCAGTGATGACCGCCTCGGGAACCTTTGGTTACGGTCCTGAGTTTGCTGATTTTATCCCACTGGACGGTCTCGGTGCGATCATTGTCAAGGGGACGACGTTGAAAGCCCGTGAGGGCAATGACTATCCCCGTATGGTGGAAACAGCATCTGGCATGTTGAACTGCGTAGGACTGCAGAATAAGGGTGTGGATTATTTCTGTGAGCATATCTATTCGGAAATAAAGGATATCGATACGAATATCATCGTGAATGTGAGTGGGTCGTCTCCTGACGACTATGCCGAATGTGCTGCCCGTGTGGATGCATTGGAGCAGATTCCCGCTATCGAGTTGAATATCTCCTGTCCGAACGTGAAGCAGGGTGGAATGGCCTTCGGTGTTACCTGTGAGGGCGCTGCCAGTGTGGTGAGAGCCGTCAGGAAGCGTTATCACAAGACGTTAATCGTGAAACTGTCGCCTAATGTGACGAATATCGCTGATATTGCACGTGCTGTTGAAGCAGAAGGTGCCGATAGTGTATCCCTGATTAACACGCTGATGGGAATGGCCATCGATATAGAGAAACGAAAGTCGAAACTAAGCATTGGTACTGGAGGACTAAGCGGTCCTGCCATCAAGCCCGTAGCCTTGCGTATGGTGTGGCAGGTGGCCAAGGCCGTGAAAATCCCTGTAATTGGTCTGGGTGGTATCATGACGGCAACAGATGCCATTGAGTTCCTGATGGCTGGGGCCACGGCGATAGAGATTGGTACGGCTAATTTCATTGATCCTGCTGTTACCATCAAAGTGCGTGATGGGATGAATGATTGGCTCGACAGGCACGGATGTAAGAGTGTCCAGGAAATTATTGGGGTGTTAGATGACTAACACCTCTTTTTTGTGGTCATAGTTTGTTGGCATTCAATAATAAAAATCCCCCGGCCAAACAGCCGGGGGTAACCAACACAAAAACTAAACTAGACTTAACTTGACAATAACGGGATTTTCACAAACCCTCAACGCTTTGTCGGGTGCAAATATACGAACTCTTTCTGAAAGGAGCAAGTATTTAATATATTTTAAGCCAAAAACACACTAAAAATTATATTTTTGTAGTCTTTTGGAGCAAAAAACTATCAAGAATCACCATGGCTGCCATCGATTCCACGATGGGCACGGCACGTGGAAGAACACACGGATCATGTCGTCCGCGAGCCTTTAGCGTGGTGGAATTACTATCGAGATCGACGGTTTGCTGTTCTTTCAAAAGCGTTGCTACTGGTTTGAATGCCACCCGAAAATAGATATCTTGTCCGTTACTGATTCCTCCTTGAATGCCACCGCTATGGTTGGTGGCCGTAGAGATAGGCTTACCCGGTACAAATACATCGTTCTGTTCGCTTCCTCTTGAAAGCACGCAGTCGAACCCTTCACCATACTCGAATCCCTTTGCGGCATTGATGCTGAGCATAGCCATGCCCAGTTGCATGTGCAACTTGCCGAACTCAGGATCACCAAGACCAGCAGGACAGCCTTTGATTACGCAGGTGATGGTACCACCAACGGTATCTCCTTCCGCCTTGACTTCGGCGATGAGGGCTTCCATCTGTTGGGCTTTCTCCTGGTCAGGACATCTGACGATATTCGACTCCGTCAGGGAGAGGTCGTATTTTCTATAGTCCTTGTCGAGTGCGATATTTCCCACCTGCGAAGTATAGGCCTGTATGTTGACACCAATTTGTTTCAGGGCCAGTTTAGCCAGGGCGCCAGCCACACAGCGACTAATTGTAATGCGCGCAGATGATCGCCCGCCTCCACGGTGGTCGCGAATACCATATTTATTATAATAGGTATAGTCAGCATGCGAAGGCCTGAACAGGCAGCGCATGTTTTCGTAGTCCTGCGAATGTTGGTTCTCGTTATACACCACGAAGCCGATGGGACAGCCTGTTGATTTTCCTTCGAAAACACCGCTGAGCAGTTCTACCTTGTCGGCCTCATGCCGGTCGGTGGTGATACGACTCTGTCCTGGACGACGTCTGTTGAGTTCCTGCTGGATGAAGTCGATATCAATATCTATACCAGCGGGGAAACCGTCGATAACACCTCCTATGGCCGGACCATGACTCTCGCCAAAGGTAGTCAGCGTAAAAATCTTACCGAATGTATTCACGATTACCTATTATCTATAAACTATCAACTATTAATGACAGTGTCCGCAACCGCAGTCATCTCCATGATGATGGTGATGATCATGGTCGCAACCGCTCTCGCATTCTTCGCAACCGCACCCGCAACCCTCGCCGCTCAAGCTGTTGATCAGGGCCTGGATCTCTTCTTTGGTAGCCTCGCGGTTTTCCACGATATGCCCTTTGAAGTGCAGTTCCTTGCCAGCCAGAGGATGGTTCAGGTCGATCTTCACCGAATTATCTGTGATGTTCAGTACCTTTCCGAAGAGACGCTGACCGTCTTCGTTTTGAAGGGGTAGGATAGCATCTACGAATACATTCTCGTGATCGAAATGACCGTTGATGGTGAAGATCTCACGATCCAGATCCAATACTCGTTCATTCTCGTAGTCGCCATAAGCCTGTTCTTGTGTGAGCACGAAATCAAACTCGCCGCCTTTCTCAATACCAATCACCTGTTTCTCGAAGTCATCAAGTGTGATACCAAGACCGCTGATAAACTGGAAAGGTCTGTCGTCTGTGGCCTCTTCTACGAACTCCTTCTCATCTCCGTTGGAGGCATAAAGCGTGTATGCTACCTCCATGTACTTGTTCCTGTTCTTATCTTCCATAATCTGTTCTTTGTATTTTGGGGCAAAGGTAATGAAAAAAAATGATTTTATACTATGGTTTCTTTGATTTACGTCAAAAAAGCAGACTGTTTGCGCAAACAGTCGACAATTTTTGATGTATGGAACTAAAAAACGCTGTACCTTTGCACTCGATAAAAGCACCGAGATGGTGCATACAGGATAACATTTTAGGATAACAAAAAAGAAAGGAAAAGAAAATGAAAAGATTGTTTTTAACCGTTGTAGCAATGCTGAGCATGACTATGACATTTGCAGAGGATGAGAATCTGAACAAGGTAGAGAACGTAAATGCTTACAGAATGGAAGTGAACTACAGCAAACTGGGCGAGGCCCTCAACCTGTCAAGCGACCAGATGGAAGCAGTACAGTGCATTCACGATGCTTTCTGCGCAGATATGATCAGTGTGGCTGCTGCCAACAAGGAGTCTCGCAAGGCCATGATGAAGAACGCTATCGATAGGGAGGTGCGTTTCATGCACATCGTTCTTAACGAGAAGCAGTATAGGAAGTTCCTTCTGTTGCTGAACGTTACGTTGAACAACCGTGGTTTGAATGGATAAAGAATAATTGAAAAAGGCGTTATATGACGGGGGTGGATACAATGTATCCGCCCCTGTTTTGTATGATGATCCGGCATGATTCTTCTTTTTTTTACCCTAAATCTTTGTCGTTTCGTTTTTTTTCATTTATTTTGCAGGTAGAATGAAAAGAATATGTTCCATTATCATATTCTGCTGTATTTGTGTCGTGACGGTCATGGCGCAAAGAGCGGATTACAGTAAGATGTCGTCGATGGTGCGCCGTGTCACGATGGAGCACAAGGATACGCGCCGTCTGGCTCTTTCTCGTGGCCATCATTCACCTTCCATCTGTGCTTTCGTGAAGATCAATCAAGATGCTGATGAGGTGTTGCGCGACAATCATTGTCTGAAGTTGGCGCAGTTCGGTAATATCTATATCGCCAATATACCACTGAGTCGTTTGGCTAGCTTGTCTGAGAACCGTCATGTGACACGTATTGAGGCCAGTGAACGTTGTACAGCACTGATGGATACTACCCATAACATCCACCGCACGAATCTTGTGCATGAAGGATATCGTCTTCCACAGGCTTATACCGGAAAGGGAGTGATTATGGGTTTGCAGGATATCGGGTTCGACCTGACTCACCCGAATTTCTATGATGCGAAGATGGAGAACTACCGCATCAAGCGCTTTTGGGATCAGTTGTCTCCGGATTCTATCTACAGTGATCTGTATGTGGGAGCTGACTACACCACCCAGGAAGAGATTCTTACCTATGCCCATTCCCGCGATGGACTGAAACAGGGACATGGCACCCATACATTAGGTATCGCTGCGGGATCTGGGTTCGATACTCCTTTCCGCGGAGTAGCTTTCGAGAGTGATATCTGTTTGGTGAGCAATGCTGTGGAATCTGACATTGAGTTTATCGATTCTGTAGATTACGATAAATACACCTCTGCTACGGATGCATTGGGTTTCAAGTATATCCTTGACTATGCCGAAAGAGAAGGGAAGCCCTGCGTTGTCTCTTTTAGTGAAGGGTCGCATCAGGATTTCTATGGTGATGACCAGTTGTACTATGAGGTGCTTGACAGTCTTACAGGTCCTGGTCGTATCATTGTTGCCTCAGCAGGAAATGAAGGACATGTCAAGACGTATTTCCATAAGTCAGCAGACGAGGCGTCTCAGGGTACTTTCTTAAACCGTTACGATAAGACCTACTATTTCATGGTGGTGGCCGACGGTCCTATAGACTTGCGTTTCGTATCTTTTGGCAGTAAGACACGGACAGACACCCTTGTCGTCTCTTCCCAGCGCATACTTGAATCACCCGATTCGATTCTTCGCGATACCGTGGACATACTGAATCAGAAGCACTATTTTGCTTTTGGGGCTTATCCTGACTGTTATGATGATTCCCGCATGGTGTATGAGGTGGCCATCAAAACCACAGAACGATTCGGCTATGCAGGTTATTACTTGTCGGCAGAGATTGTAGGCGAGGGAGTGGATGCCGATTTCTACGCCGTTTCAGGCTCGATTCAAGGGAAGCCGTCGTTTAATCCCAACTTGACAGAAGGTGAGTACACACATTGTATCTATTCACCAGGCAGTGCTCCGGCCGTGATTTGTGCAGGCGCTTCTGCCTATCGTACTGGATTGAACAACTACAAAGGAGATTATATGGTGGCCAATTGGGGCGAGAACGGAGAGGTGGCCCGCTATTCCAGTATCGGTCCTACGGCCGACGGACGCATCAAACCTGATGTGTTGGCCAATGGCACCAACGTTGTCTCTTCCTTTAGTAGCTTTTTCCGTGAGGAGCATCCAGATGAAGACAGTTGGGATATTGCCTATAGTGATTGGGGCGACCGTCGTTATCCTTGGCGCTCTGATCTGGGTACATCGATGTCAACACCCATTGTCAGTGGTATCATTGCCTTGTGGTTGGAGGCATGTCCGAACCTCACGCCTGATGACATCAAGGATGTGTTTGCTAAGACTTGTATCCGTCATGATCCCTCATTGGAGTACCCCAACAACAGCTACGGATGGGGAGAAATTGATGCCCATAGAGGATTGCTGTATTTGTTGGGATTAGATGGGATTGAGGAGATTACCCAGGAACAGCCACAACGTGTAAACATCGCTATGAGAAGTCAGCGTATTGAGTTTACCTTTGCTGAGCCACTTCAGGAGTCAGTTGATGTATCGGTGTTTACCACAGCAGGAACCAAGGTTCTGCAACTCTCGCTTCCTCAGGGTTCCACGCAGTCAACCGTTGATATTAGCTCACTGCCATCAAGCGTCTATGCTGTTCAGCTGCATAGTCGTCAACCAGGAATCACAGGCTCTGTATTAATAAGGAAATAATCCCTAGCGTATTAAAACAATAAAAATCCGTTTTTTCTTTGTTTTGTATTCGTTTATTCGTATCTTTGGCTTCACCGAAGATACTTGTACTCAACAATAAAAGAAAATTCCGTTTTTTCTTTGTTTTGTATTCGTTTATTCGTATCTTTGCACAAAATGTTTAATAACTCAAACTATATAATCATGAAGAAAGTAAGGTTTATTTTGATGGCCATCGTAGCATCAATCTTGGTTTCTTGCGGAACCACAAGTACGGTGCCCATTACAGGAAGAAAGCACAGACTCAGCGTTACAGATGAGTATGTACTCAGTCTCAGTACCCAACAGTATTCAGAGTATATGAAGAAAGCCAAGGCATCTACCAATGCCACCAACACAGCTATGGTAAAGCGTGTAGGACAACGATTGGCCAATGCTGTGGAGAGTTATCTGTCAACCCACGGCTTCGCCAACGAAGTGAAGAATTTCGCTTGGGAGTTCAACTTGGTGGCTGACAATCAGGTGAACGCATTCTGTATGCCTGGCGGTAAGATTGTGGTTTATGAGGGAATCCTGCCCGTAACACAGAACGAGGCCTCATTGGCTATCGTTCTTGGACATGAGATCGCTCATGCTGTAGCTAAACACTCCGCTGAGCAGATGACGAAGTCGAGCAACTCCAGTACATTGGTGCAGTTAGGTGGTGCTGTAGCCTCTGCTATGGGTGTTGGACAGACTGCCACTCAACTGGGGACAGCAGCCTTGTCACAAGGTCTGTCGCTGCTGAACCTGAAGTATTCGCGTGACAATGAGAGTGAGGCCGACTATATGGGACTCGTGTTTGCTGCCATGGCAGGCTATGATCCTCAGGTGGCCGTATCCTTCTGGCAGCGTATGTCAGCAGGGTCTTCCAATCAGACCGCCACATGGATGAGCAGTCACCCGTCAGACGAGAAGCGTATTGCTGACATCCAGAAGCATATGCCTGAAGCACTGAAGTATTATAATCCGTCTGGCACCTCGACGACGACAACAAAGACCATTAAGGCCTCGTCGCTGACCAAGAAAAAGAAATAACCAGTTTGAAAGGTAAAGGAGTATTATGGGTTTCATCCGCCTCCTGATATCACCGCCCCGACCATCTGCATTAACGGATATGCCGGCCACGGTGAACCGTTTCTTATGCAGGAAAGGCTACACAGCAATCACACTGTTTGGTAGGCTCTTTACACGGGAGGAGGAATCAGCAGCTCGTTTGAACAAGAAATACGATGCGCTGAAGAACCATGAGATGATTCATCTCAGACAGGCTCAGGATACAGGAAACTCATGGTATCGTTTCTACTGGCTGTATCTGTGGTACTCATTCAAGGCCTTGTGGTTTATTCGTAAATACCGCAAAGCTACCTACTACTTGAATCCCTTCGAGATGGAGGCTTACTGTCATATGTACGACCTCCACTACTTGGAGTCAACAGGTGGAAAGGCAACGGAATGGCGGAAGTTCGCTAAGATGTCGTTAGCGGCACGATTGCGTTATATCCGTAAGAATAACATCGGATAACAGGCGTTTTTCCTGCGAAAAAGCGCTGTTTGCGAACTTTTGCAAACCGTCCAGACGTTTGAGAATTATTGCGAACCCGTTTCTTTGGCGGGTTCGTTTTTTTGTTATATATTTGCACTATGATTCAGATCATGATGACAATACTAACCCAAAGAGAGCTATTCCTGCTCGTGCTTTGCACCGTAACCTACGTGGCATTGTTCGTGGTAGCTGTACAGAACAGTCGCAGAAAAATCCTCCTCCTAGAGGAACGTTTAAATAAGATACGCGCGATTCAAGAGGAGCAGCAGGCCCAGAGCCGGCAGAGTATCGAGTTCAACAAGAAGAAGATTGCCGATCTTGAACGGATGCTGGAGAAGTTCGATGACGAAAACTCTGTGCTGCGCCTGGAACTGGAAGAGAAGAAAGCCCGCCTAGATTATAATAATAAGGTGGCGATCATTGAACAGGAGAAGCGTCAGCAGGCCGAGACCTTGATCTTCAGTTCTGAGATCTACCAGCGGATTCAGGGACTTCTGGAAAGGGGCAGGATGATGACTCAGGAGGACTGGACAGCGCTGACACGACTGATCGACGGTATCTACACCGGTTTCACGGAGAAGTTGTACAGTCTCTATAAACTCTCTGCACAGGACTATAACGTGAGTCTGCTGATCAAAGCACGCATCCAGCCCAAGGATATTGCCGCACTCACGGCACATTCCAAGGAAAGCGTAGCCTCCACTCGCAGCCGTCTATACCAGAAGGTGTTCGGTCAGAAGGGCTCTTCCAAGGATTGGGATGATTTCATTTTATCGATATAACCATTAAAACAAAAAGGATATGATTGAGTATTTTTCACAACACTTATGGCAGATATGGGCTGTAATCGCCGTGGTCTGCCTCATCCTGGAGCTGACAGCAGGTGACTTCTTCATCATCTGCTTCTCAATCGGAGCCGTCTTTGCAGGAATCTGCGATCCGCTCGGACTGGGATTCTATTGGCAGATTGTCGTGTTTGCCATCTTCACGCTCTTGAGCTTGTATTTCGTACGTCCTTTTGCCTTACGCTATCTCCATAAGAACGAAGATAACCGTGTAAGCAACGCTGATGCATTGATCGGACGTAGGGGCAGGGTAGTGGAAGCTATTGAAGCAGGCGGTTTCGGTCGCGTAGCCATTGATGGTGACGTATGGAAGGCCATGGCTCATGCTACCAACGAGGTTCCTGTAGGCACATTCGTACGTGTCGTTGACCGTGAAAGCATCATCATCACCGTAGAGGTGGATGAGTAAATAGTAAAACAAATCATTAACTTTTAAATACTTTATAATTATGGTAGGAGACATTATGACTTATGTATTGATAGCCATCGTGATATTGGTGGTTATCATCGCCAAGAAAGCACTGGTGATTATCCCGCAGTCGGAAACAAAGATTATTGAGCGTCTGGGTAAGTACTTCGCTACGTTGAAGCCAGGTATCAACATCATCATCCCGTTCATCGACCGTGCCAAGGAGATCGTGGTTCTGAATCGTGGCCGCTACACCTATTCGGATACGATTGATCTTCGTGAGCAGGTGTACGACTTCCCTTCTCAGAACGTGATCACGAAAGATAACATCCAGATGGAGATCAATGCTTTGCTGTATTTCCAGATCGTGGATCCTTTCAAGGCAGTATATGAGATCAACAACCTTCCCAACGCTATCGAGAAACTCACGCAGACCACCTTGCGTAACATCATCGGTGAGCTGGAGTTGGATGAAACGCTGACCTCTCGAGACACGATCAATACAAAGCTGCGTGCCGTGCTCGATGATGCAACAGACAAGTGGGGTGTGAAGGTGAACCGCGTAGAGCTGCAGGATATCGTACCGCCCAGCACTGTGCTCAACGCCATGGAGAAGCAGATGCAGGCAGAGCGTAACAAGCGTGCTCAGATCCTTACCTCAGAAGGTGAGAAGGCTGCAGATATCCTTGCATCAGAAGGTGAGAAGACCGCTATGATCAACCGTGCTGAAGCTGCCAAGCAACAGGCCATCCTTCATGCAGAAGGTGAGGCACAGGCTCGCATCCGCAAGGCTGAGGCTGAGGCTATAGCTATTGAGAAGATCACGGAAGCAGTAGGCAAGAGCACCAACCCTGCCAACTACTTGCTCGCACAGAAATATATCCAGATGATGGAGGAACTCGCTAAGGGTGACAAGACCAAGACGGTTTATCTGCCTTACGAGGCCACCAATGTGATGGGTTCCATCGGAGGTATTAAAGAACTCTTCAAGGGAGAGTAACCCGAAGCTATTTCATTTCTTGAAAGGCTGACTTGATGTCGGCAGCGGTGAGTTCCACTAATTCATCGTCGCCGACATTCTTTGTCTTCGACAGACGATTAGCCTGACATTGGATGGCCTTCTCGAAAAGGTTACGCACATAACGGGCATTACCGAAGTTGCGGTCTTTGTTATCAACAGCCTGCTCCAAGCCTTGCTGCAGCATCGTGGCACCTTCCTTGGTAATGGTATATTCGTTCTTCTTCAGGTATAGACGGAAGATCTCATATAACTCTCCTGATGAATAGTCGGGGAAATTGATGTAACGGTTGAAGCGCGACTGCAGTCCTGGGTTCGTATCAATGAACTTCTTCATCTCGTCGGTATATCCAGCTACGATCACCACCAGCTTGTCACGGTCATCTTCCATACGTTTCAGCAGTGTTGCCACGGCCTCTGCACCATAGTCCTGCGAACTCTCGCTCTGTGTCAGCGCATACGCCTCATCGATGAACAGCACACCATTCAGTGCAGAATCGCAGGCGGCATTCACGCGTGGAGCGGTCTGACCAACATATTTACCAATCAATCCTGAGCGGTCGGTTTCTACCAGATGACCTTTCTTCAGGATACCCAAATCTTTATAGATACGTGCTACGATACGGGCCACGGTGGTCTTACCTGTACCCGGACTGCCTGTGAACACCAGATGGTAACTCAGCTTCGGACTCTTCAGTCCTTTCTGCTCACGCATATGCTGTACCTTCACGAAGTTTGCCAATGAGCGAACCTCCTCCTTCACCGATTCCAATCCAATCAGCTCATCCAGTTCCTGATAGGGATCACCCTCCATGGGCTTGTTCACCGTCAGACTGTCTTCTTGTG
Organism: Prevotella sp.; assembly: GCA_045114185.1. Classification (GTDB taxonomy): domain Bacteria; phylum Bacteroidota; class Bacteroidia; order Bacteroidales; family Bacteroidaceae; genus Prevotella. The sequence continues at coordinate 40,643 of JBGUJY010000087.1, forward strand.
TTCCCCCTTCGGAGCGGTCTTCGCGGTTGTTGAACTTATACTTCCTTCCACTGATATCACTGCCTTTGTCGTCATTCTCGTCAACAGTGACATATTTCTCAGTACTGGTATCATCACCATAGATGCCGACAACTAGCGTGAAGATGCCGAGGAAGATGAATACGGCACAGATGGAGATGATGATAATGGTGAGTTGCTTACTCGTAAACTTTTCTTTCAGATCCATATGGGTTTGTTTTTAGTGATACACGATAAGTAAAGGAGATAGGGAATCAGATAGCACAGCAGATCCCATCCATCGAATGTGCCGGGCACCATCCCCGTTAGCTGAAGCACCTCTGAGGCTGCCCCGATAAGTGGAATGATGCTGGTAGCTACAAGACGCGTCCTGACCGACTGTCCATAGAGGAAACAATCCGCTGTCAGCAGATAGGCGGCTGACCATAATGCGCCCGGCAGACTATAGACGATGAATTCAGGAAGCCATGCATCAGTCATGCCTTCCCTGAGCCTGTCGATAATGGGAGAAAGTCCCAGATAGTCAGCCATATGGAACATCAGTAGCGTACGAGGCCGGAACAGCAGGTAGGTTATTCCGCCCACCAACAGCAACATGATACCCAGTGACAGTTTCAGTCTTTGCGTCATATCCCGTTGTTTTCAGTGTACAAAGATACGAAAAAAAGAGAGTAGGACAAAAAAATGAAAGAGTTTCTTTGTTTTGCGCCTGACTTTTCGTATCTTTGGCTTCGCCGAAGATACTTACACTCAACAATAAAAGAAAAATACAGTTTTTCTTTGTATTGTATTCACTTATTCGTATCTTTGCCCCAAAGAATAGAAACGATATGATAAATGTATGCATTGTTGCTGGTGCGCGCCCGAACTTCATCAAGGTAGCACCGTTGATCCGTGCCATTAAGGGTGCGGACGATATGGATTATCAATTGATATATGCTGGTACAGAGAAGGATCCAACCTTGGAGGGATCATTGTTCGATGACCTGCAGATAGCGCGTCCGGATGTTTTTTTAGGTGTTGACAGCACCAGTCTGAACGAGATCACGGGTCAGGTGATGGGTGCTTTCGACCGTTATCTGGAGGAACATCCAGCTGATGTGGTGGTTGTGGTGGATGACTTAGCTTCTACCATGGCAGCAGCTATTGTCACCAAGAAGCGCGGTATCGTCTTGGCTCACTTGGTAGCAGGCACCCGCAGCTTCGATATCAAGATGCCAAAAGAAGTGAACCGACTGGTCATTGACGGCCTTTCCGATTTGCTTTTCACAGCAGGTGTGAGCAACAGCAGCATCACCAACCGCGAGGGAGCCGAGCAGAGTCGTGTCTATCGTGTGGGAAATATCCTCATCGACAACCTGCGCTTCAACCACTCCCGTTGGCAGCGTCCGGCCATCATGGACGAGTTGCAGTTGGAAGAAGGCAAATACATCGTCTTCACCTTGAACCGCAAAGCGTTGTTGGAAGATCAGGAGAACCTAAAGAAAATGATCCAAGCGATAACAGAAGCAAGTGGTGAGAAACAGGAAACAAGAATACCTGTTGTTGCCCCACTCAGAGGGAAAGCCCTCGATGTGGTCTCATCTCTCACCTCTCACTTCTCACCTCTCACCTCTCAACTAATGATAGTTCCTTCTCTTCCTTACCTTGAATTCGGCTACCTCACCTCACATGCCCTTGGTGTGATTACTGACAGTGGTAACGTGGCCGAGGAGGCAACCTTTAATGGTGTTCCTTGCATCACGTTGAACAGTTATACGGAACATGTGGAGACGGTGAAACAAGGCACGAACGTATTGGTAGGAGAGGATGCAGAACAGTTGGAGAAGGCCATGCACGACTTGCTTGACGGCAACTGGAAGAAAGGCAGTTTGCCCGATCGCTGGGACGGGAGAACCGCAGAGCGCATTGTTCAGATTCTAAGAGATGCCGTTATCACGAAATAACGGCATCACAACATTATAACTCAAACTGGGCTACAAGTGGCAGATGATCGCTGTAGCCCTTGTTGTATTTATATCCCCGGTAGTTTCTTCGCGGCATTACCCCTCCGTATTGCTCATCCTCCTCCAGCAGAAAGGGCGCATCATGGATATGACAGCGCTGGAAAGTTTGTAGGAGATTCCCGCCGACAAGGATATGATCGATGCTCTCCCATTCTCCTTGGTACTTATATGTTCCCTTGGCGCCATGACTGCCACTTGTTCCTTGTGAGATATTCGTGAGTTGATGCTGACAGAGCTTGACTAAGGCAGGACTGTCGTAGCGGTCGTTAAAATCACCTGCCACTACGATACTCGCAGCAGGAGAAAGCGTTCGGATGGAGTCGATGGCTTGCATCAAACGGTTTGCCACGGCCAGACGGTGTGGCCGCGTGGAACGCTCGCCTCCAAAACGACTAGGTGCATGAACCACAAAGACATGCAGAGTATCACCATTGATGAGCTGTCCGCTGACATACAGGATGTCGCGGGTAGGACGCATCTTCACCATGGAAGGGATGCGGAGTGCATGATGATGAATCAGTCGGAAGGAAAACGGACTGTACAGCAGGGCTACGTCGATGCCGCGAAGGTCAGGACTGTCAGTCATCACATACTCATACCCCGCCTTCCGCAGTAAGGAACGACGCGTAAGATCCGTGAGCACCGAGTCATTCTCCACCTCACAGAGTGCCACCAGATCAGGCAGTACCCATTCGCTGTTGTCATCGCCGCAGGAGATAATCTCCTGAGCGATGCTGTTCAGCTTGTTCCAATAGCGGGTACGTGTCCATCTGCGTAGACTCTCCGCCGTGTATTCCGTATCATCTTTGACACTGTCTTTGCAGGCATCGAAGAGATTCTCGCAGTTCAGTTCCACAAAGGTGAGTATTCCAAGTATTAGATAAGTAAGGTGCATGTTATTTCTCTATTTGTATGTCGCGTTTGACATTGTTCCTGATCTTGGTCAGATAACCTTTCATTCCTTCGGCATCTTTGTTCTCGATGATCTCCAGGAGTTCCTTCAGCTCCGTTCGAATCTGCGAAACCTGACCGCTGGTGTAGGGATTGAAGAGAATTTCCTGTAACAGATAGTCATCTTCGTTGAGCACCCCCTTGGCGATACGCATGTGTCGTTTGAACGTGGTTCCCGGCGCATCCTGATGTTTCATCACGGCTGCGAACACGAAGGTAGAGACAAACGGAATGGAGAGCGAGTACGCCACGGTCTTGTCATGCTCCTCGAAGGTATATTCGTAGATGTTCAAACCTAACTTCTGATACAAGTCCTTGAAGAAGATGCGTCCCATATAGTCACCTTCGCTGATGATGATCGCGTTCTCCTCGCTGAGTTGCTGCAGGTTGGCGAAGGTCGGACCGAACATGGGGTGCGTAGAAACGTAGCGCATGCCCGTTTTCTCGTAGAACTCCTTCAGGTCGGTCTTCACACTGGCAATATCACTGATGATGCACTCCTTGGGCAGGTAGGGAATCACCTGTTCGAATACGGGGATGGTATATTTCAACGTAACGGCATTGATGAGCAGTTCGGGCTTAAACTCCCTGATCTCCTCCAGCTGCGTGAACCGCTGACAGTTATAGGTGAACCGCATCCGTTTGGGATCCCGCTCAAACACTGCCACCTCATGGTCGAAACTCAGCAGGTCGATGAAGAAACTACCCATCTTACCTGCACCCAATACTAATATTCTCATACCTTACTTATTGATAATTTCCATCTGCTGTCGCACACTCTCCTGGTGTACAGCCTCGAAGACCACCTTGACAAAGTCACTGTCCATACCGCAGAGAGTACCCTGTGCACCTCGCTTGTTCAGGATCTCGTTGTAACGGGTTGGCTGCAGCACGGTCATGTTATGCTCTTTCTTATAATGACCGATCTCACGACAAACGCGCATACGCTTGGACAGCAGTTCCATCAGGTCGTTGTCGAGTTCATCGATCTGCTTACGCAACTGACTGATTCCCTCCGTGGTAGTCTTCTCATCGCGGATAATCAGCAGACTGAGAATGAAGTCGAGCACATCGGGTGTTACCTGCTGCTTGGCATCGCTCCATGCCTTGTCAGGCTCGCAATGACTCTCCACAATCAGACCGTCGAAGCCAAGGTCCATGGCCTGCTGGCACAGCGGAGCAATCAGTTCGCGGCGACCGCCGATATGACTCGGGTCGCAGATAATAGGCAGTTCGGGGATACGACGGCGCAGCTCGATGGGAATCTGCCACATCGGCATGTTGCGGTAGATCTTCTTGTCGTAAGATGAGAAACCGCGATGGATGGCACCCAGTCGTTTGATACCAGCCTGGTTGATGCGCTCCAGCGCACCGATCCACAATTCCAAGTCGGGATTGATGGGGTTCTTTATGAATACGGGGATGTCAACACCCTGCAAAGCATCGGCAATGGCCTGCATAGCAAAGGGGTTGGCACTGGTGCGTGCACCGATCCAAAGGATGTCAATGCCGTATTTCAGACAGAGTTCCACATGCTCAGGGGTAGCCACCTCGGTAGATACCAGCATGCCTGTTTCTTCCTTTACCTGCTTCATCCATGGGAGAGCGATCTCGCCATGTCCTTCAAAGCCACCGGGCTTTGTTCGTGGCTTCCATACGCCGGCGCGGAAGTTATGACAGCCTTTCATGGCCAGCTGGCGTGCTGTGGTCATCACTTGTTCTTCCGTCTCAGCAGAGCAGGGGCCTGCAATGACGAAGGGACGTTCATTGTCACTCGGTAGTCTCAACGGTTCTAATTCTAACTCCATATTGTTATTTGTTTTGTTTTCTGATTAAAAGATTGCTTCAATTCTTTGAAGTGCTGCTTCAAGTTTATCTTCCTTGGCACAAAGCGAGATGCGGATATAGCGTTCTCCGTTCGAGCCGAAGATGAAGCCGGGGGTGATGAACACGCGGGCCTCGTGAAGCACCCGTTCGGTCAGTTCCTCAGCATTGCTGTAGTGTGCCGGAATCTTTCCCCAAAGGAACATGCCCACTTGGTTGGGATCATAAGAGCATCCCAAGGTAGTCATGATCTTCTCTGCCACCGCTCTGCGCCTACGATAAGTGTTGATGTTAGCCTCTTTGTGCCATTCGGGATCATTGCGGTAAGCCTCTGCCGCAGCCAGCTGGATACCACGGAACGTACCGCTGTCGATATTACTCTTGATCTTCAGTATCCATTGTACGAACTGCGCGTTGGAGGCCAGCATACCCACACGCCATCCGGGCATGTTATGCGTCTTACTCATAGAGTTGAACTCAATACAGCACTCCTTCGCACCAGGTACCTGAAGCAACGACATTGGCTTCTCGTTCAGGATGAAAGAGTAGGGGTTATCGTTCACCACCACGATCTGATGCTTCTGTGCGAACGCCACCAGTCGCTCGTATGTCTCCATCCTTGCGGCACCACCTGTCGGCATGTTGGGATAGTTGGTCCACATGAGTTTCACCTTGCTCAGGTCCATCTTCTCCAGTGCCTCGAAATCAGGCTGCCACCCGTTGTTCTCCAACAGGTTGTAGTTCAAGATCTCTGCACCTAGAATTTTGCTCAGCGAGGTATAGGTTGGATAGCCAGGATTCGGTACCAGCACCTGTTCGCCTGGGTTAACAAAGGCGAGGGTGACATGCAGGATACCCTCCTTACTACCGATGAGCGGCTGTATCTCTGTCTGCGGATTCAATTCCACTCCGTACCAACGCTGGTAGAAGTCGGCCATGGCGTTCCTCAGTTCAGGTGTTCCCATGGTGGGTTGATATCCATGAGCATCAGGTCTGTTAGCCACCTCACATAGTTTATCGATGGTCTGCTGCGAAGGAGGCATGTCAGGACTGCCAATGGCCAGACTGATAATGTCCTTACCTTCGGCATTCATCTGTGCCACTTCCTTCAATTTCCTACTGAAATAGTATTCACTCACGAGCTTCAATCGCTCAGCTGGCTCTATCATATTATTAATCTTTAATGTCTAATCTTTAATGTTTAATGTCCCTCATATTCTCCTAGAATCTTCAGATCCCTTGTCAGTGGGATGATGGCATCGATCGACTGGCGGTAGCGAGTCAGATCATCATACATCACATCCACGTAGAACAAGTATTCCCATTCCTTTCCGATGATGGGTAGCGACTGGATCTTGGTCAGGTTAATCTTGTAGAATGAGAGGATGGCCAGTACATGTGACAGACTGCCTTCTTCGTGAGGGAGGGAGAAGACAATGCTCGACTTGTTTGCCTGTGTCAGCGGACGGAGCATGTCGGCCTTGTTGGGATTCGATACCACGAGGAAACGCGTGTAGTTATGCTTGTTGTCCTCGATATGATCCTCCAGCACCTTCAGTCCGTAGAACCTGGCGGCATCAGCATGACAGATGGCTGCCCATCCCTTGTGATCACCCTCAGCAATCATCTTGGCACTACCTGCCGTGTCTTCTGCTTCCACATGCTTGATGTTAGGATGCTGCGACAAGAACTGTCGGCACTGCATAAGGGCCACGGGGTGGGAGTGGATCTCTGTAATCGTGTCCCAGTTGTCGTCGGGCAGACAGCAGATGCAGTGACTGATGTGCAGTTTGTGCTCTCCAACCACCGTCGTGCCTGAGTCGCGCAACAGTTCATAGTTGTGCAGCAGGCTACCTGCGATGGTGTTCTCGATGGCCAGCATGCCGATGGCAGTTGGATCGTTTTTGAGGTTCTCGAACACCTGTTCGAAGGTGGAGCAGCACAGCAGCTGTACCTGCTCATTGGGGAAATACTGATGAGCCGCAATGTCGTGGAACGACCCGATCAGACCTTGTATGGCAATTCTCTTCATATCCTCTCGCTTTCTATCTAAAAAGAAGCTCCGCTTTCACTTGTCTGTGAAGCGGAGCCTTATCTAATTTTCATTTTTTAATTCTCAATTCTTTATATACGACTTCCCGCTTCACAGTTCCCTGCAAAGTAAAAATAAAAGTAATAGAAAGATGCGTACTGCTTACTCATATTGTCTTTTTTTTCTTTCACGGCTGCAAAAGTATAACTTTTTTTGGAATTGAACAAACATTTTGCCACTTTTTTTATTCAAAGAGTAATATTTTAACAACGAAACAAATAGAACCAACATACACTGTGCGAAGCATATTGTAGTATAAATCGCACATCAATACGTTAACTTTTTTACGCAAACGATACTTATATTATTATAACATATTAATGCTTGCAGAAACAGGTAGCCTTCTAGCGCCAAGTTATAAGCCTTCTAACACTCAGTTATCAGCCTTCTAACGACCCGTTATAAGGCTAGTTTCACCCTGTTATCAGCCTTCTAACTTTTGACAACTATGGATACTTCAGTTCTCCCTAATTGCAAATTCATCTGAACAAGGTAAAAAAACAAATAATATATTTTGTTTTGCGCCCACTTATCCGTATATTTGCAGCGAAAATTGGATTACATGAGAAGAATTTGTCTGATGCTGTTCGCCCTTCTCTCCATGCTCAGGATGCAAGGACAGGAGGTGATCGACTCGGTGGCGGTGGTGCCCAACGAGGTGCAACCCACATTTCAGCTGAGTGACACTTGGGTTACCGACTCTCTCCATCTGCCGGTGCTGACCCGCTTCGGACAAATGCCCTATTTAAGTATGTACCCGTATATGTGGGGTGGCTATCCCTCGTGGAACCTGCACGAAGGACTGAATGTGAGTCTGGGAGCCAGTGTGTTTACCCAATTCGGCAAACACGCTTACCATGGAGCGGGATTCACGCAAGACCTATCCATGATGTATGCCACACCTATTACCAAGAAACTATCGTTTGCCGTGGGCGGCTATATGGAACAGGTTTCCTGGGCTCATGATACGTTTCGTGACGGCGGACTCAATGCCGTGCTGAGCTACCGCTTTGATGAACATTGGGAAGGATATCTGTACGGACAGAAGTCGTTGGTGAGCAAAAGAATTCCGCTGCCCCTCTACGGCATGACCAATATTGGCGACCGTATCGGTGCAGCGGTAAGGTATAACGTCTCACCCAGTTTCAGTATCCAGGTGAACGTAGAGAAACGGGAAATGCCCTAACGGTTTATTGACCGCTTCCAGTTCCTGTTCCTAACAGATCTTTCAGAATACCATCGATAGCCTTGGAAACACCTCTCTCCAATGCTTTCTCCACTTCAGAAGAAACATCCTCAATGGCATTGTCAATGATGTCGTTGGCACTCCTGCGGACAGTATTGCTGTCGAGTGGAGTAGTAGCCTGTGGCTCTTCAGCCTTCTCAATGGCCACATCAGGTGTTCTGGATTCCTCTCTGCCCAGTCCTGGTATGCTACCAACGAAGTTCTGCCACAGGGTGTTCACCTCTGTGTCGATCAGTCCTTCCAGGTCGCGCTTCTCAAAGAGTACCCATACATGATTGAGGGCACCTACGGAAAGCACGCGTTTCTTGCCTTCCAGCTCAGCCTTTGCCAGACTGAACACCAGGTAATTATCCACATCAATATTGCTGTCGAGCGTTAAGTCAACAATCTTCGAGACCACAATGTTGCCCAACACGGCCCAGCTGCCCACCTTGCCTACCAATGAACTGGTAACGGCGGAACTCACTTCCGTATTGATGGCTTCCTTATGTGCGTACTTGTCGGGGGTTGTCACAGCGAAAAGGATGAGAACGCCAATCAGGATCAGGGCGATCCACCACTTGCGCGAACTGCCTTTCTTGCTGCCACCCTCGTTACTTACGGGTGCCTGACTCTGCTGTTGAGCCACGGCAGGATCATACTGTTCAATGTTCATTTTCTATAGGTTTTGAATTAATGGTTTATTTCTTCTTTTTCTCTTTCTTTGCTTTTTTCTTAGCTTCCTTTTCCAACTTTTTCTGCTTCCTCCGCTCTTCTCTCAGTCGTTTCTTCTCTTCCTTGGCTTTGGCTTTGAGTTCCTTCTTCTCAGCTTTGGCCTCCTTCTTAGCTACGGCTGCGTTCTCGATGGCTTCGCGAAGCATTTCCTTGTTGAACGTGAAAACCTGTCCGAACATACCAATAGAAAGCAGCTGGTCCTTGCCCTTGAGCTTGACATGGGTGGTGTTGAACAGGTAGTAGTTATTCACCTTCAGCATTGTACCCAATGTTCCTTCAATGGCTTTGTTCACCACATTCTTGCCGAAGCGGGTAATACCGTTATCGGCAATGCCGCGCTCTTCAGCCTCTTCGTCAACATATTCCTTGACGGCTTTCATCATGGCCTCCTTGTGGGCCTTCTTGTCGGGAACGGTAAGTGCCATCAGAATGGCAATGCCGATAATGATAACAGCAACTAATAGTTTCTTCATCTTAATAAGTTTTGGGGGCAAAGATACACTTTTTGAAAATAAAAACAAAAGAAATGCCTGAAAAGTTTTGTAGTCTCAAACTTTTCCGCTATTTTTGTCTGCTGAAATGAAAGAATTAAATTAAAATCTAAACAATATGAAATTAGACGGAAGAAGAGAAAGTAGCAACGTTGACGACCGCAGAGGTATGACGGTTGGTAAGGCTGCTGGTTTAGGATTGGGCGGTATTGTGATGATCGCCTTGATTACTTTTATGTCAGGTGGTAACCTGGGTGATGTCATTGGTAACGTCGTGAGTTCTCAGATGAACCAGAGTGAGAATGTGACAACACAGGAAGGACAGCGCGAGTTTACGCAGGAAGAGCAGGAGTTGGCCAAGTTCTCCAGTCAGATTCTTGCAGGTACTGAAGACGTATGGACAGAAGTGTTCAGACAGATGGGTAAGACCTATACTCCCCCGAAGATGGTGCTCTATACAGGAAGGGTACAGACTGCCTGCGGTGCTGGTTCGGCACAGGTAGGACCGTTCTATTGCTCTGGAGACCAGTGCTTGTATATCGACCTGTCGTTCTTCACCACGATGAAGAGATCGCTGGGTGCTGATGGCGACTTTGCCTATGCTTATGTGATTGCTCATGAGGTGGGACACCATGTGGAACATCTGCTGGGAACACTGGGTACGGCACACTCTGCTATGAACAGAACCAATAAGGTGAATGCCAATAAGATTAGTGTGCGTCTGGAGTTGCTGGCTGACTACTACGCTGGTGTTTGGGCTCACTATGATAATAAGAAGTTTGACTCGCTGGAGGATGGCGACATTGAGGAGGCTATCCGATGCGCTCAGGTTATCGGTGATAACTATCTCCAGGAGAAATCACAAGGCTATAGTCAGCCGGAATCGTTCACACACGGTACTTCCACACAGCGTATGCGCTGGCTGAAGAAGGGTCTTCAGACAGGTGACATGAATGGTGGACCGCGCTTGAACATGAGTGATGCAGAATTAGGATCTTAGTTTTATACAAAGTTTAGTTTTAGGTTGTGACAGTCTGCTACCTGAGAGGGTGGCAGACTGTTTTTTTGATAAATAATCTAAATACTTAGGTCTTTATTCTTTTGTTTGGGTGAAAATCAGTAATTTTGCACCTTCAAAACAGAAAAAGATTAAAAAAGATGTTTGAGAATCTAAGTGACAGACTTGAACGGTCGTTCAAGATCCTGAAAGGCGAAGGGAAAATCACCGAGATCAATGTCGCTGAGACTTTGAAAGATGTGCGCCGTGCATTGTTGGATGCCGACGTTAACTATAAAGTGGCCAAGACCTTCACGGATACCGTGAAGCAGAAGGCATTGGGTATGAATGTGCTCACTGCCGTGAAACCAGGTCAGTTGATGGTGAAGATTGTTCACGATGAACTGGCAGAACTGATGGGTGGCGAGACCGTAGGACTGCAGTTGGACAGCAGACCGTCGATCATCCTGATGTCGGGTCTGCAGGGTTCCGGTAAGACAACCTTCAGTGGTAAGCTGGCCAATATGCTGAAGAAGAAGCAGCATAAGAATCCCTTGTTGGTGGCTTGCGACGTTTATCGTCCTGCTGCCATCGAGCAGTTGAAGGTGGTGGCAGCCTCTGTGGAGGTTCCCGTCTATAGCGAGGAGGGGAACAAGAACGTGGTGGAGATCGCCAATAATGCTATCCGCGAAGCCAAGGCCAAGGGTAACGACGTGGTGATCATCGATACCGCAGGTCGTCTGGCCGTTGACGAGGAGATGATGAACGAGATCGCAGCCCTGAAAGAGGCCGTGAATCCCAACGAGACCTTGTTCGTTGTTGACTCCATGACGGGTCAGGATGCCGTGAACACCGCCAAGGAGTTCAACGACCGACTGGATTTCGACGGCGTGGTGCTGACCAAGCTTGACGGTGATACCCGTGGTGGTGCTGCCCTGAGTATCCGCACAGTGGTGACGAAGCCCATCAAGTTCATTGGTACTGGCGAGAAGATGGAGGCTATCGATGCCTTCCACCCGAGTCGTATGGCCGACCGTATACTCGGTATGGGTGACGTGGTTTCTCTCGTGGAACGTGCTCAGGAACAGTATGATGAGGAGGAGGCACGACGACTGCAGAAGAAGATTGCTAAGAACAAGTTCGACTTTAACGACTTCCTCGGACAGATCAACCAGATCAAGAAGATGGGTAACCTGAAGGATTTGGCTGCGATGATCCCTGGCGTAGGTAAGCAGTTAAAAGATATCGATATCGACGATAATGCGTTCAAGGGTATCGAGGCCATCATACAGAGTATGACGCCCAAGGAGCGCTCTAACCCTGAAATCCTCAACCAGAGTCGCCGTATGCGTATCGCCAAAGGCTCAGGTACCAGCATCCAGGAGGTGAACCGCCTCATCAAGCAGTTCGACCAGACTCGTAAGATGATGAAGATGGTTACGGGCAGTGGCATGAAGAACATGATGGGTGCCATGAAGAATATGAAAGGCGGAATGCCAAAGATGTAATTGAAAATTGATAATTGAGAATTGATAATTCATGCAGTTGATAGATGGAAAGGCAACGGCTGCAGCCATTAAGGCTGAGATTGCCGATGAAGTGAAAGAGATCGTAGCCAAGGGCGGTAAGCAGCCGCATTTGGCCGCAGTATTGGTGGGTCATGACGGTGGCTCGGAAACCTACGTGAAGAATAAGGTGCTGGCTTGCGAGGCCTGCGGGTTCAAGTCAACCCTGATCCGCTATGAGGAGGATGTCACAGAGGAAGAACTGCTGGCATGTGTGGATCAGCTCAATAACGACGAGGATGTGGATGGCTTCATCGTGCAGCTACCGCTTCCCAAGCATATTGATGAGCAGCGTATCATTGAGGCAATCGACTACCGTAAGGATGTGGATGGCTTCCATCCCATCAATGTAGGACGCATGGCTATTGGTCTGCCGTGCTTCATCTCTGCCACTCCGCTGGGTATCATCACACTGCTGAAGAGATACAATATCGAGACAAGCGGAAAGAAATGTGTGGTACTGGGTCGCTCGAATATCGTTGGTAAGCCCATGGCGCAGCTGATGATGCAGAAGCAGTATGGCGATGCCACTGTTACTGTATGTCATTCTCGTTCCAAGACCCTCAAGGAGGAGTGCCGCCAGGCCGATATCATTATTGCTGCCATCGGACAGCCCGACTTCGTTACGGCCGACATGGTAAAGGAGGGGGCCGTGATTGTGGATGTAGGTACTACTCGTGTTCCTGATGCTTCGAAGAAGAGCGGATTCCGCCTGAATGGTGACGTGAAGTTCGATGAGGTGGCTCCCAAGTGCTCTTTCATCACTCCTGTACCGGGTGGGGTAGGACCGATGACGATCTGCTCGCTGATGAAGAATACATTAGCTGCAGGAAAGAAAGAGTTTTATCAGTAAACGGAAGATGACAAAGGCGGAGGAGTACTACCAGCAGGGTAACGAAGCACGGAAGCGGGGACAATGGCACGAGGCCATCAACTGCTATATCAAGGCCATTGAACTGGACCCTGATAGTCCTGCCGTGGAGGCTAAGCGTATGCTGGATGATATCTATGCCTTCTACTGTAAGGATATGTATAATCCGTAAACGCCTCCGGCGCTTGTACCTATGGTTTCCCGCAGTCATCTATTTACTCATTTCGTTGCTTTCCTGACAGTAGCCGTCTGGGGAAGTACCTTCGTGTTTACAAAGATGCTGCTGCAGGCGGGACTGACACCTGCACAGATCTTCACCTTTCGTTTTATCATTGCCTATGTGCTGCTGCTCGCATTCTCGATGAGTAGGCAGCACAAATGGTTTTGCAATTCATGGCAGGATGAGGCTTTGATGGTGGCGCTGGGTATCACTGGCGGTTCTGTGTATTTCTTGACAGAGAATGCGGCGATGCTCTTCACCACGGCAACGAACACTTCCCTGATAGTCTGCTCTTGTCCGTTGTTCGCCATGCTCCTCGTAGCTATCGTTTACCGACACTCGGAGCATATCACCAAGGTGCAGGCATTAGGATCAATCATAGCCTGCTTGGGAATGGCTGTGGTTGTTCTCAACGGTCATTTCGTGCTACACCTCTCACCCTTAGGCGACTTACTGGCATTCGCCGCCTGTCTTTGCTGGGCTGTCTATTCACTGTTGATGAAGAAGGCATTGGAAGACTATTCCACGCTCTTGATCACCCGCAAGGTGTTCTTCTACGGACTCATCACCATTATACCTTATTATATATTACTACCTGAAGAAGCCAGTGTCTTCAATCCTTCAGTTTTTCTATCTTTCACTCCTTCTGTAGTATTCAACCTATTGTTCCTGGGAGTGGTTGCTTCCTTACTCTGCTTCCTGACATGGAACTGGGTGATCAGTAGGCTGGGGGCTGTAGTGGCTACTAACTGGGTGTATTTCAATCCAATCACCACCATCCTGTTTGCCTGGTGGCTTCTTCATGAACAGATTACCGTCTGGTTCTTGCTTGGAACCATCCTGATCCTTACTGGCATGTATCTTTCTGATAGGAAGAAAAAATAAATTCATATTTATTTTGTATTGTACTCACTTATTCGTAACTTTGGCTTCGCCGAAGTTTTTCGCTCTGCTCAAGGAAGCTCCTTTCGCTCAACAATAAAAATAAATTCATATTTATTTTGTATTGTACTCACTTATTCGTAACTTTGCAACCCGATTACAGGATATAATGCATTAATCAATAGAGTATGGCTAAATTAAAAGGTGCCATTGTGGTAGATACCGAAAGGTGCAAGGGATGCCAATTGTGCATCATCGCTTGTCCTCAGAAGGTTATCGCCCTGGCCAACAAAGTGAATCTGCACGGTTATCCTTACGTGGAAGCTGTTAACGAAGAGGCCTGTGTAGGCTGTGCTTCGTGCGGCATCGTTTGTCCGGATGGTTGCATCACCGTGTACCGTAAAAAAGTGGAGGAGTAAGTTATGGCAGAAAAGAAAGAAGTTGTGTTGATGAAAGGCAATGAAGCCATTGCCCATGCCGCCATCCGTTGTGGATGCGACGGCTATTTCGGCTATCCTATTACTCCGCAGAGTGAAGTTATTGAGACGCTGGCAGAGCTGAAGCCTTGGGAAACCACTGGTATGCAGGTGGTTCAGGCTGAGAGTGAGCTGGCCTCAATCTATATGGTCTATGGTGCTGCCGGTGCTGGTAAGCGTGCCATGACATCTTCTTCTAGTCCTGGTATTGCACTGATGCAGGAAGGAATCACTTATATGGCTGGTGCTGAAGTACCGGGTGTCTTTGTCAACGTACAGCGTGGCGGTCCTGGCTTGGGAACTATTCAGCCTTCACAGGGTGACTACTTCCAGGCTACCCGTGGTGGTGGTAACGGTGACTATAAGGTGATCGTTCTCGCTCCGTCGTCAGTACAGGAGATGGCCGACTTCGTGGATCTCGCTTTCGAGTTGGCATTCAAATATCGTAATCCTGCCATGATTCTTTCTGATGGTGTCATTGGACAGATGATGGAGAAAGTGGTGCTGCCGCCGTATAAGCCCCGTCGTACCGACGAGGAGGTGATCAAGCAGTGCCCCTGGGCTTCTACTGGTAAGCCGAAGGGCGGTCGTGAGCGTGTGGTTATCACCTCACTGGAACTGAAGCCTGAGATCATGGAGCAGCGCAATATCGCCCTGCAGGAGAAATATGCAAAGATTCAGGAGAACGAGGTGCGCTACGAAGAGCAGCAGATGGATGATGCAGAATATGCAATCGTGGCCTTCGGCTCTGCCGCCCGTATCGCTGAGAAGTCTGTGGAGATCGCTCGTGCCGAGGGTATCAAGGTAGGACTCTTCCGTCCGATTACTTTGTTCCCGTTCCCCACGAAGCAGATTGCTGAGTTGTCGAAGAAGGTGAAGGGTATCCTCGTAGCTGAGATCAATGCGGGTCAGATGGTACAGGATGTACGTCTCGCCGTCAACGGTGCCGTTCCCGTAGAGCAGTTTGGTCGCTTGGGTGGTATCGTTCCTGATCCTGAAGAAATTGTTAATGCACTTAAAAAGGTTATGTAAGCTATGGATAGAAATCAGATAGTTCAACCCGAGAATATCGTCTGCAAGAAGCCGACGCTCATGAACGACAATAATATGCACTACTGTCCTGGCTGTAGCCACGGCGTGGTTCATAAACTTATTGCGGAAGTCATCGAAGAGATGGGTATGGAAGAAAAGGCTGTGGGTGTATCACCCGTAGGCTGTGCCGTCTTCGCATACAACTATATTGATATTGACTGGCAGGAGGCTGCCCATGGTCGTGCACCTGCATTGGCTACGGGTATCAAGCGTTGCTGGCCTGACCGTCTGGTCTTCACCTATCAGGGTGATGGTGACCTGGCTTGTATCGGTACTTGCGAGACCATCCATGCACTGAACCGTGGTGAGAACATCGTCATCATCTTCGTCAATAATGCTATCTATGGTATGACGGGTGGTCAGATGGCTCCTACTACATTGATTGGTCAGAAGACCTCTACTTGTCCTTACGGTCGTGATCCTCAATTGCACGGCTACCCCCTGAAGATGGCAGATATCGCTGCACAGTTGGAAGGAACTTGCTATGTTACTCGCCAGAGCGTGGAGACTGTTGGTGCTATCCTCAAGGCTAAGAAGGCATTGAAGAAAGCATTCCAGGCTTCTATGGATGGTAAGGGTAGCTCATTGGTGGAGTTCGTTTCTACCTGTAACAGTGGTTGGAAACTGACACCTGCGAAAGCTAATGAATGGATGAAGGAGAACATGTTCCCCTTCTATCCCAAAGGTGACCTCAAAGACACTACGAGTCTTTAATTGAAAATTGAAAAGATTTATGAAAAAAGAAATAATTATCAGTGGTTTCGGTGGTCAGGGCGTGCTCTCCATGGGTAAGATTCTGGCCTATAGTGGACTGATGGAGGATAAAGAGGTTACTTGGATGCCGGCATACGGTCCTGAGCAGCGTGGCGGTACAGCCAATGTTACCGTGATTGTCAGTGATGAGCGTATCTCTTCACCAATCCTCAGCAAGTATGATATCGCAGTAGTGCTGAACCAGCCTTCATTGGATAAGTTTGAGCCGAAGATCAAGCCGGGCGGTATCCTGATTTACGATGGCTTCGGTATTATCAATCCACCGACACGTAAGGATATCAACGTGTATTGCATCAATGCCATGGACAAGGCTGCGGAACTGAAGAACTCCAAGGTATTCAACATGATTGTGTTGGGTGGCTTGCTGGAGGTTTCTCCCGTGGTAAGTGACAAGGGTGTGGAGAAGGCGCTCTTCAAGACACTTCCCGAACGTCATCATCATCTCATCCCGCTGAACATGGAGGCCATCAAGGCAGGACGTGAGATTATCACCAAGCGATAAACGTTTTAGGTACTATCATATGAATTCCCGAACAGGACGTTTTGTCAGGTTCGGGAATTCTTGTTTGTTGTAGGAAGATCCCAGTTGTCCTCGATGGCTCGGTAGAAAGAGTATTCAAACTCCGGGTTCATTTGCTCAAGTTGGGTAATGATCTCTTTCATACTGTAGCGGTGGGAGGCATCCTCATAAGGACAGTTCTTGATCTGCTGACGGTAGCCATGGTACTGGGCAAAGGCTTGCATATCATTTTCCCTGATCAGACAAAGCGGACGGATCAGGATGATGGGGAACTTATCCATTTGCATGGTAGGGCGCATGGTGGAGAAATGACCTTGGAACGTCACGTTCATCAGGGCTGTTTGGATGAAGTCATCCTTGTGATGTCCAAATGCGATCTTATTACAACCCAGTGCCTGTGCGGTATTGAACAGCATCTTTCTTCGTTGCCATGAACAGAGGAAACAATGGGTATGTCGTTTGTCTGTGCTCTCATCGAAGGAGGTCTCAACGATATGCAAAGGCACATCATACTGTTTGGCGAAGGATTTGAGGTATTCCTCATCGTTCTGATAGGGGATATTGGTCATCCGTACATACGCTGCTTCAACGGAGAAACGTGGGAAGAAGACCTTCGCACGCTGTCCTAACAGTTGCAATAAAGCCATGGAGTCTTTACCTCCTGAAAGACCAATGAGGACACGGTCGCCATCCTCAATGAGAAGGTATCTCTTCAAGGCCTCGTTGAAAAGTCGTACCACTTTTTGATGTATCCTCTGCTCGTCCATAGCATTCCTTAAATATACTGCATCAAAATATCCCAGACGGCGATGATATGACAGATGGATCCCGCCAACACGAAGAAATGGAAGACGCTGTGCATGTATTTCGTCTTGTTCAGACTATAGAAGGCCGCACCGGTGATATAGCAGACACCCTCGGCAATAATCCAGATAACGGCAGCTGTGCTTACACAGGCTAACAGGGGCTTAAAGGCAATCAGTACGGAGAGGCCCATGCCAATGAAGCAGAACGTCTCCACATTACTGTGTTCCTTCAGATGAATGAAGCTGATGGTGGTACCAGCAATGGCGCATAGCCACACGAAACAGAATAGTGCCCATCCCCAATAACCTTGGTCGCGCATGGCAATCAGTGTGATCGGCGAGTAACTACCAGCAATATGCCAATAGATGGCGGCATGATCGAAACGGCGCAGGATCTCCTTGGCTTTGAGGCGTCGGGGCAAGGCATGATAGATGGTAGAGGTGATATATGATCCGAGCATACCGAAGAGATAGAGGATGACTCCTGTGCGGGCCCAGCCGTCACCTCCTCGGAAGCACCAGATCAGGAAGATGATACCAATCGTCACACCAAGCAGGATGCCTGCCCCGTGTGAACTGCTGTTGATGATCTCTTCTTTCTTTGTATACTTAATCATGCCAACCTCTTATCTTTATTCTTTAATCTTTAATGTATCATGTTTAATCTTCAAGCTCAAACTCCTGTATTCCTCCATAGGGTGTAAGATGACGGAAGCAGTCGTCTTCGGGAAACAGTCCTGCATAGACACCTGCGCAGATCAATACACCACCGTGGGCGAAGATGGCCACGTTCTCGTAAGGTTGTTGGCGGAGTTCGTTGAGGAAGTCAGCTACCCGTTCATACACGATACGATAACTCTCTCCGTTGGTAGCCGCCAGATTCATATAGTCCTCGTACCATTTACGGATGGCAGGATCTTCGCGTTCAATATCATCATAGAACCGCATCTCCCAATCGCCCATATTCATCTCCTTCAACCGGTCGTCAACAACTGGATCGGGATAACCGCAGAAGGCAGCAAGTTTCTTGGCTCTTGTCAGCGGCGAGGAGAACACGCAATCAAAGTTCTTCCCTTCGAGGTTCTTCTTGGTCTCGGTTGCTTCCTGTTCAAAGGAGGGGGCAACAGGTACATCGCTCCATCCGTAGCACATCCCCTTGGGAACGTCAACCGATGTATGTCTGATCATTGTTACTTTCATACTTGTGCGGCTACAGTGAGATAAAACGATAGTTCGATGAGCAGGAAGAGGGCACCACAGCAGTCACCTGTATATCCGTGGATCCGTCTGTTCATGAAATAGTAGATGAAGAACAGTACGATGCAGGGTACGTAGATCAGCAGATCCCAGCGCAAGTTACCATGCATGACACCTATATATAATAAAGGTAGCATCGGGAGGATGCCCTGAATAAACAGACTGATACCTGCGGGGACGCTCATCTTGCGGTAAACCGTATGGTTCTTGGCAGTTTCTTCTGTCCGTGCGTATGGCAGGAACATGATGATTTGTCCGGCCAGCATCTTACAGTAGGCATCACCGGCAAAGACGGCCAGACAAGCATAGAAGGGTTGCATGACATAAAGGGCGGCATAGAGCAACGCCAGATACAGGATGATGCCTAACGTGCCGTAGGTTCCAATATGGGAATCCTTCATGATGGCCAGGATGCGTTCTCTGTCTTTCCCGCCTCCGCCGAAGCCGTCGAGGAAGTCGCATAGTCCGTCTTCATGCAGCGCTCCCGTCATCAGAATCCTCGTCAAGATGGCTAGAAGCAGGGTGATGCTATAGGGGAAGATAGCGCTTCCGAAATAGATGACGGCCGCCATGGCACCTCCTGTGAGCCAGCCGGTCAGTGGCCAGTGCTCAACAACGGTCTTGTAACATGCCTGTGGCGGCTGGTAGAGTCGCCAGAAGGGCAGACGGGTGAAGAATATCAGTGAAGCCCAGATGCGCTGCCACCACTTGGTTTGATCAATAGGGATTTCCATTAGAAGTATTTTGTAATATTTGCGTTCTCGAAATTGTTCATCTCATTCATCATATTTACGGCACTCACGATGATCGGGTAGGAGCAGAGTGCTCCCGTACCTTCACCCAGTCGCATACCTAAATGCAACAGAGGTTCTGCATGCATCAGTTCCAACATTCTTTTATGACCGCTCTCATCTCCACAATGACCGAAGATCATGTAACCGAGCGACTGAGGATATAACTGTGATGCAGCCAAGGCACAGGCTGTCATGATGAAGCCGTCAACCATCACCATCATCTTCCGTTCTGCGGCACGAAGCATAGCACCAATGGCTGCCACCATCTCGAAACCTCCGAAATACATGAGGGGAGAGGGGAGGGGTGAGAGATGGGAATAGTGGGATACGGCCTCTTTTAGCACTTCGTACTTATGACGGATGCCCGGGACATCAAGACCGGCTCCTGCACCGATACATTCATCCAAGGGAATCTGTCCGTAAAGGTGCATCCAGATACTGCTGGGTGAGGTGTTCGCAATGCCCATCTCACCGACACAGAGGATGTTACAACCTTCCGCATAACAATCATCCACTAGTTCAGCACCAGTATCAATGGCCTTGTTGAACTCCGCTTCGCTCATCGCCGGTTCATAGAGGAAGTTCTTTGTGCCTTTGGCAATCTTTCGATTGAGAATGCCGGGAACACCACTCAGGTCATGATCCACACCCATGTCAACGATACGGAGTTTGAAACCATGTTGACGACAGAACATGTTCACGCCACCACCACCATGGGTGAAGTTGATCATCTGCTGCCAGGTGACATCCCTGGGTGATATGCTCACACCTTCACGTTCAATACCATGATCACCTCCCAATAACAGGTGACAAGGATGATGGAGCTGGGGAGAAAGCGTTTGCTGTACCATGCATATTTGCATGGCCAGTGTTTCCAATCTTCCCAACGACCCTTTCGGCTTGTTCAGGTTGTCAATCTTTTCTTGTATAGCTGCCCGAATCGTCTCATCGGGCTTCTCTATCTTGAATGCTCTCACCTCTATTTAATCTTCACAGCTATGCCACTCACCATCAGAATCACTTCATCAGCTTTGCTGGCAACATACTGATTCATCCATCCTTCCAGATCCGTGAATCGGCGCTGGACTGCATTATCACTCACGCCACCACTACCTATCTCGTTGGTAACAAAGATGAAGGTAGCATCCTGTTGGGTGAACTTATCGAACTCTGCTTGCAACGCTGTTAACGCTTCCTCTACAGAAGGCTGTTCCCACTCATTGGCGGTGCGGTCGAAGAAGAAATTTGTGCACCAGAGGGTGATACAGTCGATGACCACTACACGACCGGTCATGTCGTGCTTGCTCAGCCATTTCTCCTCCTCGATATTCTGCCATTGAGCACCACGACGTTCCTGATGTCTGACCACACGCTGCCGGAACTCATCATCCCAGATATGTGCCGTAGCCAGATAGACGGGATGGTCGCTTATCTCCAGTGCCATCTTTTCTGCTGTAACGCTCTTTCCGGAACGTTGTCCGCCTGTAATCAGTATAATCCTCTTCATAACGTGCACAAAGTTACGAATAAGTGAGAACAATTCAAAATAAATGCATGCATTTATTCCAAAATACGAAACATCCGCAACGTTTTTTACCTTACAAATTCTTTTGTCCTCCTTAATTTACATGCAAATTTGTTGGCGATGTGATGAAAACTATGTATCTTTGCAACCATTATAACAATAAGGATATGAAGCATCAGTTGAGAAGTGCAGTATGCACGGAAGGCAGAAGAATGGCAGGTGCCCGTGCCCTCTGGGTGGCCACAGGTATGAAACAGGAACAGTTTGGCAAACCTATTATTGCCATTGTCAACTCATTCACCCAGTTTGTTCCTGGACATACACATTTGCATGAGATAGGACAGATCGTCAGGGAAGAAATCGAGAAGATGGGTTGTTATGCAGCTGAATTCAATACCATCGCCATCGATGATGGTATTGCCATGGGACATGATGGAATGCTGTATTCATTGCCCTCACGAGACATCATTGCTGACTCTGTAGAGTATATGGTGAATGCCCATAAGGCTGATGCCATGATCTGCATCTCTAACTGCGACAAGGTGACGCCGGGTATGCTCATGGCTGCCATGCGACTGAACATTCCTGCAGTGTTCTGTAGCGGTGGTCCCATGGAAGCGGGTCGTTGGCGCGGAGAGAATGCCGACCTGATTACCGCAATGGTGAAAGGTGCTGATCCTTCTGTTACTGATGAGGAGATGCGTGAGATTGAGGGCTGTGCTTGTCCGGGTTGTGGAAGCTGCTCTGGTATGTTTACCGCCAACTCGATGAACTCACTCACAGAGGCCATCGGTCTTTCCTTGCCAGGTAACGGAACGATCTTAGCCACCCATACCAACCGCGTGGAACTGTTCAAGGCTGCTGCACGACAGATTGTCAAGAACGCCTTTGCTTATTATGAAGATGGCGACGAGAGTGTATTGCCTCGTAGCATTGCTACTCGCAAGGCGTTAATGAATGCCATGGCACTCGATATCGCCATGGGTGGTTCAACCAATACGGTGCTTCATCTGCTGGCTGTTGCCCAGGAGGCAGGAACCGATTTCACCATGAAGGATATCGATGCACTTAGTCGTAAGGTGCCTTGTCTCTGCAAGCTTGCGCCCAATACACAGAAATACAGTGTACAGGAATGCAATCGTGCCGGTGGTATCCTCGGCATCCTTAATGAACTCAACAAGGGCGGTCTGATTGATGGCTCTGCTAAGCGTGTGGATGGTATGACACTCGCTGAGGCTATGGAGAAATATGATATCGCCGGAAATCCCGAAATATATTATAGTGCTCCTGCCAACCGCTTCTCCACGAAGATGGGTTCGCAGAGCGAACGCTACGAAACCCTCGATACCGATCGTACCAACGGTTGCATCCGCGATTTGGAACATGCTTATACCAAGGATGGTGGATTGGCCGTGCTCTTTGGCAATATCGCGCAGGATGGCTGCGTGGTGAAGACTGCCGGTGTGGATGAGAGTCTTTGGCACTTTGAAGGTCCTGCCGTCTGCTTCGACTCCCAGGAAGATGCTTGCGAGGGCATTCTTGGCGGAAAGGTGAAGAAGGGCGACTGTGTGGTAATTACCCACGAAGGACCGAAGGGTGGACCGGGTATGCAGGAGATGTTGTATCCCACTTCTTATATCAAGAGTATGCACATGGGTAAGGAGTGTGCGCTGATTACCGACGGTCGTTTCTCTGGCGGTACATCTGGTCTGAGCATCGGTCATATCTCGCCCGAGGCTGCCAATGGTGGTAATATCGGAAAGATCAAGGATGGCGATATCATTGTGATTGATATCCCCAGTCGCTCTATTAGTGTTAAACTCTCTGATGAGGAACTGGCCGCTCGTCCGCAGCAGCCACTGAAGCGTAACCGTGTAGTATCCAAGGCACTTCGTGCTTATGCCCAGAGCGTTTCCAGTGCTGATAAGGGTGGTATCAGAATAATAGAATAAGAAACTATGGCAAAAGAAAAGATCACAGGATCAGAAGCATTGATGCTGGCACTGAAGGCGGAAGGTGTGAAAACCATCTTCGGTTATCCAGGCGGCAGTATCATGCCTGTATATGATGCCTTGTATGATTATACCCGAGGCGAGAAGAAAGCATTCGACCATATCCTGGTTCGTCATGAACAGGCTGCAACCCATGCGGCAGAAGGTTTTGCAAGGGTGAGCGGTGAGGTTGGTGTGTGCATTGTTACCAGCGGACCGGGTGCTACAAACACGTTGACAGGTATCGCTGATGCGATGATGGATTCCACACCAATCGTCGTCATTGCAGGTCAGGTGGGCATCGGCGTCTTGGGTACAGATGCTTTCCAGGAGGTTGACCTCGTGGGTGTTGCCCAGCCAATCTCCAAATGGAGCTATCAGATTCGTCATGCAGAGGATATTGCATGGGCAGTGAGTCGTGCTTTCTATATTGCCAAGAGCGGACGACCTGGTCCTGTGGTGCTCGACCTGCCGCGCAATGCGCAGGTGGAGACTGTTGATTTCGAGCTGCAGAAGGCTGACTTCGTGCGCAGTTATGTGGCTTATCCTGAGGTGAACATGGAGGCGGTGAAAGAGGCTGCCGACCTGATCAACCATGCCAAGAAACCGTTGGCGCTAGTAGGACAGGGTGTGGAACTGGGACATGCTCAGGAGGAACTGAAAGCATTCCTGGAGAAAGCCAATATCCCCGCTGGTCGTACTATGCTCGGTCTTTCGGCCTTACCCAGCAGTCATCCGCTTAATGTGGGTATGTTGGGCATGCATGGAAACTACGCGCCGAACATCAAGGAACAGGAGTGTGATGTGCTCATCGCCATCGGTATGCGCTTCTCTGACCGTGTGACAGGTAACCTTGCCACCTATGCCAAGCAGGCAAAGGTAATACATCTGGATATCGACAAGAGTGAGATAGACAAGAATGTGAAGACTACCGTGGCTGTGATTGCTGATTGTAAGGAATCGCTGCCGGCCATCACAGCCTTGATTAACAAAGGTGATCACAAGGAATGGATTGATTCTTTCAAATCGTTGGAGGAGAAAGAGCTGAAGAAGGTCATTGAGCCGGCAATCCATCCTACCGAAGGACCGTTGTTGATGGGTGAGGTGGTGAATGCTGTGGCTGAGGCTACAAAGGGTGAGAATATCACCGTGACCGATGTAGGACAGAACCAGCTGTTTGCTACCCGCTATTCTCATTATCTTCAGAAACGGTCAATAGTGACCAGTGGTGGATTGGGTACAATGGGCTTTGGTGTTCCTGCTGCTGTAGGAGCTACCTTTGGCGCACCTAATCGTACTGTGATTTGCTTCTCAGGTGACGGAGGTTTCCAGATGAATATCCAGGAACTGGGTACCATCATGGAGCAGCAGGCACCTGTAAAGATTGTTGTGATGAATAACAACTACTTGGGTAATGTGCGTCAGTGGCAGGATATGTTCTGGCAGCGACGTAAATCGTTCACCCGTATGATGAATCCTTGCTACGAACTGATTGCCAAGGGCTATGGTATTCCTTACACTGCCGTGGTTGACCGTAAGGATTTGAAGTCTGCTATAGAGAAGATGCTTAGTACCGACGGACCGTTCATTCTGGAATGTGCCATCCTCGAGGATGATGATATCCTACCGATGACACCACCGGGAATGAGTGTGGATGAGATGCAACTGGAAATACATGTTTAGTCATAGTTTAGAGATATGGAAGAGAAAACACTATATACCTTATTAGTATATTCCGAGAATATCGCGGGTATCCTGAACCAGATCACCGCTGTATTCACCCGTCGTCAGGTGAACATCGAGAGTCTGAACGTGTCGGCATCCAGTATCCCTGGTGTGCATAAATACACGATCACCGCCTATAGCGATGAGGATCAGATTATCAAGATCACCAAGCAGATCGAGAAAAAGATCGATGTGGTGAAAGCGAGCTATTATACGGATGACCAGTTGTTCATCCGCGAGGTGGGTCTCTATAAACTATCTACGCCGATTGTGTTGGAGAATCCCGAGATCTCAAGGATTATCCGACGTGCTGACGGTAACGTGATGGAAGTGAACCCCACGTATGTTACTGTGATGCTGGGTGGTATGACCGAGGAGATTACTAATCTCTTCTATGCACTCGACAAATACAATTGCGTGCTCCAATATACCCGTAGCGGTCGAGTAGCCGTTACTCGTAGTACGGTGGAGCAGGTAACCGACTTCCTGGAACAGCAGGAGGCTAAACGGAAGGCGTAGTTTGTTCACAAAAAGAATCAGATGATGTTAGATAAGGTAGGACGGTATGACTTCCTGGCTGAGCCGTTTCATTGTGATTTCAGTCAGCGACTCTTTATGGGACATCTCGGCAACCACATGCTGAATGCTGCAGATTTCCATTCCAACGATCGTGGCTTCGGCGTGAAATACCTGTTGAAAGTGAACAGGGCATGGGTGTTGTCGCGTCTGGCTATCGAGATGGAAGAGATGCCACCAATGTACACCCGCTTCAAGGTTGAGACATGGATAGAGAATGCCATGCGTTTCTTTACCAGTCGTAATTTCCGGGTAGTTGGTGAAGATGGGAAGGTATATGGCTACGGTCGTAGCATCTGGGCGATGATCGATGTGGAAAGTCGTCAGCCGGCTGACCTTTTCTCGATTGACAACGGATCCATCAAGAACTGGATCGTGACTGATAAAGAGTGCCCCATAGACAAGGGCGGTCGTGTAAAGATGAACGACGATGCTGTGCTTGTGAGAACCATCGAGACCTTTTACAATGACGTGGATATCAACGGACATATCAATTCCATCAAATATATCGAGCACGTACTTGATCTATGGGATCTCGACTGGTATCAAAAGCACAGCATCCATCGCTTTGAGATAGCCTATGTGGCTGAGGCTCATCAGGGAGATCAACTTAGTTTCTTCCGCGAGAACACGGATTCTCCCCTCGAATATTGTGTTCGCATCATGAAGAACTCCCCCAATGGGGCAGACCCTATTGAGGTCTGCCGCAGTAGGGTGATCTTCAGATAAGCCTGTTACTCTCCAAAGATTTCTTTCAGTTTGGCTTGCAGAGCAGTCGCGCGCAATCCTCTTGCCACGATCTTTCCCTGCGGGTCGATCAACAGGTTGTCGGGGATGGCGTTCACACTATAAATGCCTGCTGCCACGCTCTTCCAACCCTTCACGTCTGACAAATGTATCCATGGCATATTCCAGTCGGTAATGGCCTTTACCCACGGCTCTTTCTTGTTGTCGAATGACAGACCGACAATGTCAAAGCCCTTGGCGTGGTATTTATTATATGCCTCTACCACATTGGGCATCTCAGCCTTGCAAGGACCGCACCAGGAAGCCCAGAAGTCAACGAGCACCCATTTGCCCTTGCCAACATATTCGCTTAGCTTGTGCATATTCCCGTCAACATCTTCCTCTTCCAGATCGGTGAACTGCTGACCGATATAGGCGTTCTTTTTCTCCTCTTGTGCTTTCTGGTATTCCCACTCGGCTACTTGTCGCTGTACGGTGGGGTGACTGGCCCATACGGGTTTCGTATTCAATATGCTGTCGAGCTTTGCCTTTCCGAAAAGCTGCTGATATTCAGTGATGAAGGCAGCGGGAATCATATTGTCATTCTCCTCTTTGAAGATTTTCTCAACTTGTTCAGTCATCTTCATCATGGCGATAATCAACGCACCTGTTATCTCGGATTGTTTCTTATCACGCTCCTCTTCAGACATGTTTTCGATTTTTTGCTGTAGGTTGCCGATGGGCGCGTTGGCTGCTACATCGTAAGCCACCAGTCGCTCGTTGACGGGGGAGCCCTTCAGGGTGCTGTCGTTGATGTTGACAATGACGGGTGTACCGTCGTTAAAGAAGAGCGTCATCCAGCCCATGCTTTGATCTCCAACAGCCATGAGGGCATTTTTCTCTGCAGTGCCGTTGAACGAGAACTTACCATCAGCAACGGTGGTAGTACCCAACTGCTGCATGGTCGTACGATCATACAGGGAGATGGTGGAACCATTGCTCTTACTGATACCGTTTACGGTATACTTTACTTCTTGCGCCTTTGCTAAAAGCGATGCTGCGATGAAGGCAGCCATAAACAATAACTTTTTCATATTAGTTACAATATAATTAGTGATGATGATGTTTCTGGTTGCAAAGATACAGACAGTTTTTCTTACTTCCAAATTTTTCCATGCGCAATAGTTTGCATTGTATCTGCACAGTTTGCAAAAGTTTGCAGAGCTGTAAGGAAAAGAGGTTAATTTCGTATAAAAATGAAAGAATGTTTGGCTGTTTGGTGACAAATCACTACCTTTGCATCCAATATTCAGTTAACCCCTTGTCGCACCCTCTGGTAGGGTGGGAGCGCACTGATAAAACGACGGCTCTCGGGTAGGGCTGGCATAGTACGCAAGGGATATGTATAACATTCAAAACAATAGCTATTATGGCAGAAATGAATTTTGGTGGCGTAATTGAAACAGTTGTCACCAGCAAAGAGTTCTCACTTGAGAAAGCACGTGAAGTATTGAAGAACGAAACCATCGCTGTGATTGGTTACGGTATCCAAGGACCTGGTCAGGCTTGTAACTTGCGTGACAATGGCTTCAACGTAATCGTTGGTCAGCGTCAGGGTAAGACTTATGAGAAGGCTGTAGCTGACGGATGGGTTCCGGGCAAGACTCTCTTCTCTATTGAGGAGGCTGCTGAGAAGGGTACGATTCTATGTATGCTGCTTTCAGATGCCGGTCAGATTCAGGTGTGGCCGAGTATCAAGAAGTATCTTACTCCGGGTAAGACACTGTATTATTCACATGGCTTTGCCATTAACTGGAGCGACCGCACAGGTGTTGTTCCTCCCAAAGATATTGACGTGATTCTTGTTGCTCCTAAGGGCTCTGGTACTTCTCTTCGCACCATGTTCTGCGAGGGACGTGGCTTGAACTGCTCATATGCCGTTTATCAGGATGCTTCCGGTAAGGCTGAGGAGAAGACACTCGCCTTCGGTATCGGTATCGGTGCTGGTTATCTGTTCAAGACAACCTTCGAGCGTGAGGCTACTTCCGACCTGACTGGTGAGCGCGGTTCTTTGATGGGTGCTATCCAAGGTCTGCTGCTGGCACAGTATGAGGTGCTCCGCGAGAACGGACACTCTCCTTCAGAGGCTTTTAACGAGACCGTTGAGGAGCTGACACAGAGCTTAGGCCCGTTGTTCGGTGCCAAGGGTATGGACTGGATGTATGCCAACTGTTCTACCACCGCTCAGCGTGGTGCGCTCGATTGGGCTCCTCGTTTCCATGATGCCATCAAGCCGGTGATGCAGCAGCTCTACGAGAGCGTGAAGAGCGGTCATGAGGCTCAGATCAGTATTGATTCCAATTCCAAGCCCGACTATCGTGAAGGATTGGAGAAGGAGCTGGAAGCTATGCGTAACCAGGAGATGTGGCGTGCTGGTGCTGTTGTGCGTCAGCTGCGTCCTGAGAATAACTAATATTCTTCTTATAATATAGAGGAGAGCGGATCGAGAAGTCCGCTCTCTTTTTTTTTGTCTGTTTTGAGCCTATTCTTAACTCGACACTAAAAAAGATGCATCTTCAACATATTTCCAAACAGTTCTTTGGATGTTTCGAAGAAAAAGTGTAAATTTGTCATCAATTTACCAACTAAACATAAAAATAATATATCAATGAAAACAAACCAACGATTTATGACAATGATGCTCGCTCTTGTGGCGATGCTTATGGGTACGAAAGTGATGGCCGAGGATGAGAAAAAGGCCTATGTTGTGTATGAACCCGATAATAGTTCTCTCGTGTTTTATTATGATTCTGAAAGGAACATTCATGCAGCAGATCATATGGTATACGACCTGAATGAAGGTGCATATATGCCTGGTTGGTCTATTTATTATATATCGAGTATTGAGTTCGACAAGAGCTTTGAAGAAGCAAGACCGACAACAACCTATCACTGGATTAACTCTACTGTTTCCAATATTATTGGTTTAGAGAACCTGAACACCAGTGAGGTTACAAATATGGGTGAAATGTTTCGTGATTGTAAATTATTGGAGAGTATTGATTTGAGCCATTTCAACACGTCCAAAGTAACGAACATGTATGCTATGTTCTATGGCTGTATTTGCTTAACGGAGCTTGATGTAAGTAAGTTCGATACTAGTCAGGTGACAGATATGACAGAAATGTTCTGTCAGTGTTCTCAATTGGAAGAACTTGACGTGAGTAATTTCAATACCGGTAACGTATTATATATGCAGGAGATGTTCTATTACTGTAGCAGTTTGAAGCGTCTTGACTTAAGGAACTTTGATACCGGCAAAGTGCTAACTATGCCTTTTATGTTTGAAGGTTGTACAGGACTAGAGAGTATTGACATGAGTAAATTCAACACGAGTAGCCTGGAAAATATGAATGGTATGTTCCATGGTTGTGAGTCTCTAACAAGTCTTGACCTGAGTTCTTTCGATACACAAGA
The DNA here is from genome assembly GCA_045114185.1 of Prevotella sp. Lineage (GTDB taxonomy): Bacteria > Bacteroidota > Bacteroidia > Bacteroidales > Bacteroidaceae > Prevotella. Next base: position 70,259 of record JBGUJY010000087.1, read on the forward strand.
GGTATCCAATATGGATCATCTGTTCTTTAACTGCAATAGTCTTGCAACAATATACGTAGGTGATAAATGGTCCACTAGCAATGTTGATGAACGATACTCTTATTTTTTGTTCAATGGGTGCAATAAACTTGTGGGAGGTGCTGGAACAAAGTACAGCGACACCACTTATGATCACTTGTTATATGCCCGCATCGATGGCGGTCCAAGTTCTGAAACTCCTGGATACCTCACATATAAGGAACCATCTGGAATCTCCACAGGCAATCTGCAAGTGATAAGTGATAAGTCACAAGTGACAAGTGACGAGTGGAACACCATTGACGGTAAGAAGATCGGTGGGAAACCTACGAAGAGGGGAGTTTATATTCACAACGGCAAAAAGGTCGTGGTAAGATGAGTACCTTACCTCATAATCTTGCTCCCCTCAAGTTGAATCTGTTCTTCATCCACAAGGTTTTGAAGGGCGGTGTCAATGAGATCAGTGGATAAGGGGAGTTTATTCAGTTCGTGAATCCAATGTTGACGACCATCGGCCAAGAGGGACAGAATGCTCTTCTTGGCCTTTTCTATTTGGTCATCTGCAAGGTAGTCCTTACGATGATGGAGACAAACATCACACTGACCGCAATCTTCCGAGTTGCTTTCACCGAAGTAATCCAGTAATATACGACTCCTGCATACCTTCTGGTTCTTGGCGTAGTTGATGACACTGGCAATGCTTTGGGTAAACTGCTCCTTCCGCTGTTCATACACCTCAGGCGGGATGATCACCCTCTCAGGGTCTTCCCGTCGTTGGGTATAGGTGATGACAGGCGTCTTCCGCTGTGGAATGAAATGCAGGATATGCTTGTCCGACAGGTTCTTCAGAATCATATACACCTGTTGCTGGGTCTGCAGTCCTGCCTGCTGAGCAACGAAACTCTCATCAATATAGCCGTAGTCGCTGAATAGTCCTCCGTAGTTCCTCAGCAAGGCCGTAATCACTTTGTTCTCATTGGGCGTCAATGATTCTAGTCGGTAGAAATCGTTCCTGTCGATAATAAAATGTACACGTGCCTTATTCTCTTTCTCTTCCGAATATTCGATATATCCCGAACGCATCAGGATCTTCAGGGATGAATCAACTTGGATGGGGAAGTGGCGGAACGAATGACAGAATTTGTCGATATTGAATTCATAGGAAGCACCTGCCCCGCTGCCTTCAGCAATCTGGTAGAAGTAGGCAAGGTGTTCATAGACCTTCCTGATGGCCTCCTTTTCCGGGTAGTTCTCAGAGATTCTTTTCTTGAGTTTGCGCTCGTCACTGTCGTTATAGAGCATGACGGCATACGATTTCTGTCCATCACGACCTGCCCTTCCTGCCTCTTGGAAATACGCTTCGAGGGAATTAGGACAGTCCATGTGGATCACCAATCGTACATCCGGCTTGTCGATACCCATACCAAAGGCATTGGTTGCCACCATGACACGAACACGGTTATCATGCCATTCCCGCTGTCGTTCGTCTCTTACCACACTGTCCAACCCTGCATGATACGACAGGGCAGGGATATCAGATTTCAACAGGTAGTCGGCAATCTCCTTGGTGCGCCTTCTGCTATGCACATAAACGATGGCACTTCCCGGCACGGATTGTAGGATATGTAGCATCTGCTGTTCCTTATCCGTAGCAGTCCGTACGATATAGGCCAGGTTTTTCCTGGCATAGCTCATGCGGAAGACGTTCTTTTCACGGAACTGCAACCGATCCTGAATGTCATCAATGACAATAGGAGTTGCGGTGGCTGTAAGGGCAAGAATGGGAACATCGGGCTTGATCTTCCTGATATCGGCAATCTTCAGGTAAGAAGGACGGAAATCGTAGCCCCACTGACTGATACAATGGGCTTCATCCACGGTGATGAAGCTGACGCGCATGTGTTTCAGCTTGGTCTGGAACAGCTCAGAACCTAACCGTTCCGGTGAGACATACAAGATCTTTACACCCCCATAGACGCAATTCTCCAACGTGGCTAGAATCTCATCATGGCGCATGCTACCATAGATAGCGGCAGCCAGAATACCGATCTTCCGTAGATGTGCCACCTGATCCTTCATCAATGCAATCAGGGGAGTGATGACAACACACACACCATCCTGTGCCATGGCAGGCACTTGGAAGGTGATAGATTTACCACCACCGGTAGGCATCAGTCCCAGCGTGTCTTTGCCGGCACCGATGCTTTCGATGATTTCTCGTTGAATACCGCGGAAGTCAGAATAGCCCCAATAATGACGGAGGATGGATGTGTAGTCAATCATTCTTCTTCTGCCGGTCGGATATCCTCTATCTGTAGCTGAACGTCGTTGTGCTTATAGATATTGTCTTCGATGGTATAGGCAATGTCAAAACTGCGCTTGCTCTTGATATAGCGGGCGGAACCACTCTGTCCGAAGGCGATGCCGTTCATGACATTGTTTGAGCGGGAGTCAACCAGCTCCAACTTGATATGCTCCTGTTCACGTCCAACCACCTTACTTGTTCCGAAGTCATACACATCAATGGTGCAGAACAGTGGCTTCTGGTTATTAGGACCGAAAGGACCGAAGCGTTTCAAGTCGTTGTGCAACTTACGGGTGATATCCTTGAAATCCACCTGCGCGTCAATGTCGAGGATGGCCTCGATCTGCTCAGGCTGGATATGCTCCTCCACATATTTCTGGAAACGGCGACGGAATTCGGGCACATCCTTCCAACGCAGGGTGAGTCCTGCTGCATAGGTATGTCCTCCGAAGTTCACCAACAGGTCACGACAGCTCTTGATGGCCGAATACACATCAAAGCCCGTAACGCTGCGGGCAGAGCCTGTGGCCAGGTCATCTTCCCTTGTAAGCACCACCGTAGGACGGATATAAATTTCAGTGAGTCGTGAGGCTACAATACCAATCACACCCTTCTTCCAATTCTCGTCATAGAGCACGATGCTGGAATGACGCTTCTGACTCTCGATACGGGCCACAATCTGGTTCGCCTCCTCAGTCATCTGCTTGTCGATATCCTTGCGTTGCTCGTTGTATTGGTTGATATGCTTAGCTTTCTTCAGGGCAATGCCGAAATCCTTCTCCACCAGCAGATCCACAGATTCCTTACCGTTCTCCATGCGTCCTGAGGCATTGATGCGCGGACCGATCTTGAAAACGATATCGCTCATGGAGATATCACGACCGTTCAGTCCACAGATATCAATGATAGCCTTCAGTCCGATACTCGGGTTCTGGTTCAGCTGTTTCAATCCGTGAAAAGCCAGAATCCTGTTCTCATCAGTCACTGGCACGATATCAGCGGCAATAGCCACTGCCACGAAGTCGAGCAGGGGAATCAGATTAGAGAACGGGATACCATTATTCTTGGCAAAGGCCTGCATGAATTTGAATCCCACGCCACATCCACAGAGATGCTTGAAAGGGAAGGAATCATCTTCCCGTTTGGGATTCAGAATAGCCACTGCCGGCGGCATCACCTCGTCGGGCACGTGGTGGTCGCAGATAATAAAATCAATACCTCGACTCTTGGCATAGGCTATTTCATCGATAGCCTTGATTCCGCAATCGAGGATGATAATCAGTTTAACACCTGTCTCGTAAGCAAAGTCAATTCCTTTCTTGCTGACACCATATCCCTCATCATAGCGGTCGGGGATATAGTAGTCAACATTTGAATAGAATTGTTGCAGAAACTTATACACCAATGCTACTGCGGTGCATCCATCTACATCGTAGTCACCATAAACCAAAATTCGTTCTTTGCGTCCCATGGCATCGTTCAATCGATCTACGGCTACATCCATATCCTTCATCAGGAATGGGTTGATGAGATCGTTGAGCTGTGGGCGGAAAAATCGTTTTGCGGCTGATTCTGTGGTTATGCCGCGCTTGATGAGTATCTGGGCCAAGATAGGACTGATGCTCATCTTGGTTCCCAGCGCTTCAGCTGCTTTCTTTTCTTCTGGTGATGGTGATTGATAATTCCATTTAAAATGCATTTATATTATTTTTATTTTCTTTCTCGATGTAGACGGAATGAGGCATAATACAACAATCCGCGGTCAAAGATAGCAAATAAAAACGAAATAAAAGACAATTTAACAAAGTTTTAGAGTGTATCTAAAACAAATACAGAGTGTTTCTAAGTCAGAAACACTCTGTATTCCTATGAGAAACAAAGTGTATCCCTATGAGAAACACATTGTTTCTCTATGAAATACACTTTTGTTTTCAGTGATTAGATGCCCAGTTTCTTACGGATATCCTTAGGAATGGCATTCTTGTTCACCATATAATCCATGGTGTTAGCGGCGATAAAGGCCTTGGTCATGTACCAGATACCCTTATATTCACCGGTCTCGCCCCATGAGTTCTTCACCAGATAGTACTCCCTACCGTTCTGGTCCTTGGCAATACCGTAGATCAACATACCATGATCGTCGGTCAGTTCCCAGTTGTCGAAACGCTCCTGACGCATCTCCTGGGTGGGGGTAATCTCGGGAACGGTGCAGCCCATGGCATCGATCTGACTCTTCTTGGCGGCAGCAGTGAGCTTCAGCCATCTGGCCATGTCACTACCTGCAAGACTGTTCTCGGCAGCCTTGTTGTCGATAGCGTAAGCCAATCCCTGACGGGTGAAGCCATCTTCTGACACATCACCACCCCAAGCTACGGTGTAGCCCTGCTCGATGGCGTTGTCGATGATGCGCATCATCTCGTCCATAGGAAGGTTCCATGACAGCGGGTTGCGCCAATTGTCCTGTACCTCTACGGCAAACTGAGTGTAGAACGGATGGTGGGTGTAACTGGTAATGGTTACATAATCATCGAAGTTAATACCCAGACTCTCAGCAAATGATTTCGGTGTATAGCTCTTTCCCTGATAGGTAAAGTTCTCTGGGCACTTGCCGAGATAAGCATCGAGGATTCCCTGGAAGCCCACCTTCCATTGGTTACTGATCTTCTTAGCCTTGTTACGGGCAACAGCATCCACGTAAGGCTCCAGTACTGAGAAGAACTCATTGAAGTTGAACAGGGTGTCGCCATAAAGACTACCTGCTGATGGCATGGCCTCCTCAGGACAGATACCATCGCGTTTCAGGATGTGGAGCACATCATAGGCGGAACCACCTTGTGCGAACTGACAGTCACCATGAAGGCGAACCACTTGAATGGCACGGTCCATGTAGGTCTTGTTACATACAAACGACTCGCACAGATCGTAGGTTTTACCGGTCTTCTTCAGAATCTCGGCTTCGAAATACGAGAGGGTAGAGAAGTTCCAGCAGGTACCGCTTCTGTTCTGGTTCTTAATACTGGTAATAGGAATCTCCTTAATTGTAGTAAACACAGGTTTGTTGGGATCAACGATCTCTTCTTTTTTCTCCTGTGCCATAGCGCCGGTGCTGATCATTGCAACCAGCGCAAGTGCAAAGATTTTTTTCATAATGAGTTATTTTGAATGAATTAATGACTATTTGACATGAACTCCTCCACATCCTTGGGATGGTATGGAATACGTTCCTTACCGAGGAAACGGCAGCCGTCCTTGGTGATCAGGATATCATCTTCGATGCGGATTCCACCGAAGTCCTTATAGGTTTCCAGCAGGTCGTAGTTGAGAAAGTCCTTATGCAACCCCTGAGCACGCCAGTCGTCTATCAGTGCAGGGATGAAATAGATGCCCGGCTCGTCGGTCATCACAAATCCCTCCTGGAGTCGTTTACCGCAGCGTAGCGCATTGGTGCCGAACTGAGTACTGGGTCGTGTCTCCTCATCGAAGCCCACATAGATTTGTCCTAACCCTTCCATGTCGTGGACATCCATTCCCATCATGTGTCCCAGTCCGTGAGGCAGGAACATCGCATGGGCACCAGCTTGAACAGCCTCTTCGGTGTCACCTTTCATCAGACCGAGTTCTTTCAGCTTATCGGTCATCAGTCGACAAACATTCATGTGAACATCATACCAACGCACACCGGGCTTAGCTACCTCGAGGGCATAGTCATGACAGGCCTCTACGATACTGTAGATCTCCAGTTGTCGCTGACTGAACTTCCCATTGACAGGGAAGGTACGGGTATGATCTGAGCAGTAACCCTCTTGGTTCTCTGCTCCGGCATCACACAAAGCCAGTCGTCCGCTTTCCAACAAGTTATACGAGGGATTGCCGTGCATGATCTCCCCATGCTGGGTAAAGATGGTGGCGAAGCTCTCGTGCTCCCCTAAGGAGTGAGCCATTCCGTCCACCTGTCCACCGATATACTTCTCCGTCAGTCTGGGCTTGGTCATTCGCATGGCATGGGTATGCATCTGATAGCCGATGGCGCAAGCCTTCTCGATCTCTGCGATCTCAATGTCAGACTTGCGCTCTCGCATCTTGACAATGGCCTTGATCAGTTCCACTGATGCAGCCTCTTTCTGCTTGTTGGGATGAATGCCGAGCAGATCCATGATCTGGATCATGTTGTCGTGACGGTAGGGCGGAAGGAAATGGATGGTGCGGTTCTTTTTCTTGGCCTCGTTGCAGATCACCTGCAGTTCCTTCATGGGAGCCGTACGGTGGATGCCCACCTGGGCAGCCAGGTCGCTCACACTGTCAACACTGCCATACCACACGATATCCTCAATATCGATGTCATCGCCGATCAGCATCTCAGTGCCTTCGTCAATGTCGATAACGCCCACCAGTCCATCTCTCCGTTGTCCGAAATAGTACAGGAAAGAGGAATCCTGACGGAAGGGATAATACCCGTTGTTGGGATAGTTGCATGGCGACTCGTTGTTACCGAAAAGGATGACGATACCGCTTTTCAGTAACTTCTTGAGTTCTGCACGCCGGTTGATGTACACGTTTTGTTGAAACATAGATATGCTACTTGATATAAGTACGAGTATTTGATATAGTGAGGAGGCTGGGTCGAAAGACGCAGCCTCCTACAAGTGTCAGATGAAATCTGTATTAGTCGATAGCGTCCTTAGCCTTCTCGGTCAGATCCTTGGCTTTGTCAACAACATCATCCGTGATGTCCTTTGCCTTGTCAGCCACGTTCTCTGCCGCATCCTTAGCCTTGTCCACGAGATTCTCGGCGGTATCCTTTGCCTTATCTACGAAGTCGCCTGCAGAATCCTTGGCTTTCTCAGCAACATCCTTGGCTTTATCTACCAGGTCTTCAGCCTTATCCTGGGCAGCCTCTGCGAAGTTATCGATGGCATCACCTACCTTCTCCATGCCTTTGTCAAAGTCAGACTGCTCTGCCTTTGCACCTGCTGCATCATCGTCAACGGTAACATATTTGGGTGAAGCACCGTATTTGTTGGGAGCGAACTTACTATCCTGAAGCAGGAACACGAGAATGATGATACCAATGATGAAACTGAGGAGCCACACAATCAGTACCAATGGATTAGAGAATGCGGACATCAGTTCGCTCATCGAGGTTGATTCTCCTGTTGCAAATGAGAACAGGGCTGTACCAAGCAGACATGTGTAGATGATGGATAGAATGACAGAGGCGGCAAGCCACCATCCGCTATGACCGCTGTCGTGCAAACGACGTACGGTGAGAGGAATCATCAACAGCATCAATACAAGTCCGATCAGCGCACCGATGATAGGAATCAGGTTTAAGATAAAGTTACCAATGACAACAGCCAAAGCGCACCACCAAAACTCGGAACGACGAGAGCGTCCTGAGAACTGTAACAACTTACCCCTTGCTTCTTTCAGGGCTTCCGTGAAAGATAACTGAGGTTTTTCGATCACTTTACTCATAATGTTAGTTTTTAGTTAAAGATAATTTGATTATAAATGATATTAGTCTCTATTCTGATGATGCATCCTTGAGCAGATCTGGCCGTAGCTGGCGCGTACGTTCCAATGCCTGATCCATTTCCCATTGTTTGATTTTGGCTTCATGACCGCTCAGTAGGATATCCGGCACCTTCCATCCTTTGTAATCCGCAGGTCGGGTGTAGATAGGAGCAGCCAGCAGATCGTCTTGGAAACAGTCGGATAACGCACTTTGTTCATCACCCACCACACCGGGAATGATTCTGACGATGGCATCTGTCATCACAGCTGCAGCCAACTCACCTCCCGTAAGGACATAATCGCCAATGCTGATCTCCCTTGTAATCAGATGATCACGTACTCGTTGGTCAATCCCTTTATAGTGCCCGCAGAGGATGATGATGTTCTCTTTCAGCGACAAGTCGTTGGCGACATGCTGGTTGAACGGCTCACCATCAGGTGATGTAAAAATCACCTCATCGTAGTCGCGCTCTGCCTTCAAAGCAGAGATACATCGGTCGATGGGTTCTATCTGCATCACCATTCCTGCAAATCCGCCATACGGATAATCATCAACGCGTCTCCATTTGTCGAGTGTGTAGTCGCGAAGTTGATGCAGGTGGATCTCAGCCAATCCTTTCTTCTGTGCTCTGGCAAGAATCGACTCCTGCACAAAGCCTTCAATCATCTCCGGTAAAACGGTTATGATGTCAATTCTCATGTTTGCAAAGGTACAAAAAAATTGTTAAGTATTCGGATTTTAATGCTTAAAAATCACTAAAACACGAGAACTCATTACTCGTACTCCTTGATTTGCTCCTGTCCGGTCATGGCGCGATAAGCATTGTGTGCCAAGGCTGTAAGCTCGTCTTCGCCAGGATAGACATACACGGGAGCCAGATAACTGAGTCGTTCCTTGAGTGCATCAGTTACATATTTGCTCTGCGAGATGGCTCCTGTGAGGATGATGGCATCCACATGACCGTTTGTAACGGGGGCGAGGGAGCCCAGGTAGCGAGCCAGTTGGTAGATCATGGCGTCCAACACTAGCTTGGCATGCGCGTCGCCTTGCTGGATACGCTTCTCCACTTCTCGCACATCGTTGGTACCCAGATGAGCTGTCAGTCCGCTATGCCCGTTGATCTTCCTCAGCATCTCCTCCTCAGTGTATTTCCCACTGTAGCAGAGTTTGATGAGTTGCGCAGAGGGAAGGGTGCCGGTACGTGATGGGGTGAATGGCCCATGACCGCCTAAGGCATCTGAGCATTCTATGGCGCGACCTTTGTGGTGCAAGGCAAACGAGATGCCACTTCCCATGTGGGTGACGATGAGTGTCTGCTCCTCGTATTTCAGTCCGAGTTCACGACAGTGGCGCTTGGCAATCTCACGTTGGTTCAGTGCGTGCCAGATGGTTTGGTGTGGCATCTCAGGGAGTCCTGTAATGCGAGCAATATCGTCCAATTCATCCACCACACCGGGATCTACCGTGAAGGCACGACAGCCGGGAATCTCCTTGGCCAGACTCAGGGCGAGCAAAGGACCAAGGTTACAGGCATGGTGTAAGCGGGGATGACGGGTGTCCTCTATTACTTTGTCGTTCAGTTCATACACACCGCTCTCGATAGGCTTAACCAGTCCGCCGCGTCCTACCACAACATCAAAGTCGAGCTTGTATCCGTTCCGTTCCAGTTCTTCAACAAGTTTCTCCCTGCGATAGGGGAACTCATCCATGATGAACGGGTATCGACAGAGTTCGTCGAAGGGATGGTTAATAGTGGAATGCCACTCTAAGTCTTCATCAATGAACACACCGATCTTGGTAGAGATCATTCCTGGGTTAATAGCTAAAATTCTCATCGTTTTATAATGTTATATTGTTAGGTCCTTGTTATTTATACAGGTCAGGAACGAACCTGTCTGGAGTCCTTACTTTCCAGCAAGAACTTGCAGACAGGCCATTGCCAGACTGTTGTATTTCGTTTCTGCGGAGTCAGCGCGGGATGTGAGCGTTACAGGACAACTGGTGCCCTGCAGTCCTACGGCCAACTTCGTATCTGTGAAGGCCGTGATGGCCTTATAATACACATTTGCTGCCTCGATGTCGGGCATGATCACCGCATCGGCGTTTCCTTCCAGCGGACTCTTAATACCTTTGATGTCAGCTGATTCCTTGTCAACCGCGCATTTCAGGTCGCTGGGCCCGTCAATGATGGCATTGCCGAACTCACCCGCATGACACATCTCCACGATCTTCTGGTAATCCAAGGTAATGGGGAACTTCGGTGATACCTTCTCCGTACAGTGGATCAATGCGATACGCGGCTGGTCAATACCATAGACACGACATAGTTGGATGACATAGCGGATCATGGCGATACGCTGTTCCAAAGTGGGGAAGGGGATGACGGCCGCATCACTCATGAAGAGCATCTTGTGATAGGCGGGAATCTGCATGGCACTGACATGGGAGAGCACATTACCCACGGGCAACAATCCCTCTTCACGGTTGTCCTTGTTGATGATGGCACGCAGGAGCACATCGGTGTTCAGAATACCTTTCATCACCACCTCTGCCTCTCCGCGACGGATACATCTGACGGCTTCTGCTGCCGATTCCTCCACAGATGACAGATGGATGTTCTTCACTTCCGCCCATCCTTCCTGCTCAGCCCTTTCAATGGCTTCGCGGGAATGGTCATCTATGGCTTCCACAGCCACCACTTTACAACGTTTACCTTTTTGCAGTCGCTCACTCAGTTCACTGAAATCTTTGATCAATTCCATGATATGTATTTTTCTGCAAATGTAACGTTTTTCCTTCGAATGACAAAATAATTCGCGAAGAAATACGCATTATTTTTTATCGTGGAATCCTCTCATGTCTCGCTTTTTTTATATATCTTTGCACACAAAACAGGATTTGTACTGAAAGAGAGTCACCTATGGACGAGAAACTAAGAATAGAGCAGTTACGACAAGAACTGCATGACCATAATCACCGTTATTATGTGCTGAACCAACCCACGATCGACGATCAGGAGTTTGACCGTCTGATGCGGGAACTACAGGACCTGGAAGCCAAGCATCCGGAACTGTACGACCCGAACTCGCCCACCCAGCGAGTGGGCAGCGACCTGAATCAGGAATTCCGTCAGGTAGCACATAAGTACCCGATGCTTTCACTGGCTAATACTTATAGCGAACAGGAGGTGGCGGAATGGTACGAGAGTGTCAGGAAAGGACTGGCAGGTGAGGATTTTGACGTATGCTGTGAGATGAAATACGACGGACTGAGTATCTCGCTGACCTACGAGAACGGACGACTAATCCGTGCCGTCACCCGTGGTGATGGCGTGCAGGGCGATGATGTGACGGAGAATGTGAAGACTATCCGCAGCATCCCGTTGGTGCTCACTGGCAACGCTTATCCCCAAGAGTTTGAGATTAGAGGAGAGATTCTCATGCCGTGGGTAGTGTTCGAACGACTGAATGCCGAGCGGGAAGCTGCCGAAGAGCCGTTGTTTGCCAATCCACGCAACGCCGCAAGTGGCACGTTGAAGAGTCAGAAGTCGGAACTGGTGGCTTCACGTCAGTTAGATGCATACCTATATTATTTATTAGGAGAGGAACTGCCAGCGGATGGTCATTATGAGAACCTCCAGGCTGCCGCCTCATGGGGCTTTAAGATCTCGCAGGGTATGCGGAAGTTGAAGACGCTTCAGGAGGTTTATGATTTCATCCGCTACTGGGATACGGAACGTAAGAATTTACCAGTGGCTACAGATGGTATCGTACTGAAGGTGAATTCTCAACGACAACAACGTGCTTTGGGCTATACGGCCAAGAGTCCGCGGTGGGCCATTGCATATAAGTTCAAAGCGGAAAGGGCTTGTACCCGACTGAATGAGGTGACTTATCAAGTGGGTCGTACAGGTGCTGTTACTCCTGTGGCGAATATGGAACCTGTGCAGTTGGCAGGTACCACAGTGAAGCGCGCCACGTTAAACAACGAGGATTTCATCCGTTCGTTCGATCTTCACATCGGCGATTATGTCTATGTAGAAAAGGGTGGGGAGATAATCCCAAAGATTGTAGGAGTGGATCTCGATCAACGTCCTATCATTGCACAGCCCGTTCAGTTCATCACGCATTGTCCTGAATGTGGTGCCAAACTGGTGCGCTATGAAGGAGAAGCTGCCCATTACTGTCCTAACGATGCTGGCTGTCCGCCACAGATCAAAGGTCGTATCGAACATTTCATCTCCCGCAAGGCGATGAACATCGATTCGTTAGGTCCTGAGACGGTGGATGATTACTATCGTCATGGACTGATTCATAACTTTGCCGACCTCTACGACATCGACGTACAACAGATTAATGGTGACGGCAGTAGAACGAAATCGGCCATGAAGATTGTCAGCGGTATCAAGAATTCCACGAATGTGCCGTTCGAACGAGTGGTATATGCCTTGGGTATCCGCTTTGTGGGTGAGACATCCGCACGACTGCTGGCCCGTCATTTCAAGACGATGGATGCGTTGATGAATGCCTCGTCGGAGGAGTTACAGGAGGTGGAAGGCATCGGTGAGGTGATGGCCAAGAGCATCATCAGCTATTTCCAGAACGAGCAGAACCATCAGATTGTGGAGCGGTTGCGTGGCTACGGACTGCAGTTTGCGCTCTCCACACTTCACGATCCCGTCTCCAACAAACTCGAAGGTAAGAGCATCGTGATCAGTGGTGTCTTTGCCCAGCATAGTCGTGATGAGTACAAGATGATGATTGAGCAGAACGGCGGTAAGAACGTGGGAAGCATCAGTAACAAGACTTCTTTCATCCTTGCTGGAGAGAACATGGGACCGAGTAAGCTGCAGAAGGCTGAGAAGTTAGGAATACCTATCGTGAATGAAGAGGAGTTCCTGGAAATGATTGGTAGTTAATGAGAAAGGATTTGTAACGTGAAAATAATCGTATCACAAGAAATAGAACAGGTGTGCCCCGGCTTCATTGGAGCTGCCGTGGAGGCGCAGGTAAAGAATACACCTTATTGTGAGGAACTGTGGAAAGAGATTCATGCGCTGGGAGAGGAATACCGTGCCACGCTCACCACAGAGAGCATCAAACAACTGTCGGCCATCGAGGCCACACGACGGGTGTATAAGGTTTGCGGAAAGGATCCCAGTCGTTACCGTCCTGCCGCAGAGGCATTGATGCGCCGCATGCTGCAAGGAAAGGAACTGTATCAGATTGATACGTTGGTGGATCTCATCAACCTGGCCAGCATCCGCTTTGGCTACAGCATTGGTGGCTTTGATGCGGATAAGTTCCATGGCGACACGCTGACATTAGGTGTGGGTAAGAAGGATGAGCCCTATGAGGGAATCGGTCGTGGACTGATTAATATCGAAGGACTGCCAGTCTATCGGGATGCCACAGGCGGGGTGGGAACACCTACCAGCGACCATGAGCGTACGAAGATTGATATCCACACCACCCATCTCCTGACACTGATCAACGGATATGACGGGAACGAGGAACAGGTAACGGCCAATGCGCAGTTCATCCAATCGCTTCTCCGCAAATACTGCGATAGCGATGGAGGAACCGTTATGTATTACCGATAAATAAGAGGTGATAATTAGTGGGCTGCCTCGAACTCACGAAGGAAACGTGTATCGTTCTCCGAGAACATACGAAGGTCGCTCACCTGGTACTTCAAGTTGGTGATACGCTCCACACCTAATCCGAAGGCGTAGCCGCTATATACTTTACTGTCAATACCGCAGAGCTCCAACACGTTCGGGTCAACCATACCGCAACCTAAGATCTCCACCCATCCTGTATGCTTACAGAATCCACAGCCCTTACCGCCGCAGATATGACAGGAGATGTCCATCTCGGCACTAGGCTCCGTAAACGGGAAGTAGCTGGGGCGCAGACGAATCTTGGTGTCAGCACCGAACAACTCACGCGCAAATGACAAGAGCACTTGCTTCAAATCGGTGAACGACACGTTCTTGTCGATATACAATCCTTCAATCTGATGGAAGAAACAGTGGGCACGAGCCGTGATGGCCTCGTTACGATAAACACGTCCTGGACAAATGATGCGGATGGGCGGTTGCTGACGTTCCATGACACGTGCCTGGACACTTGACGTATGCGAGCGCAGGAGGATATTCTTGGTGACATCCCCTGTGGCCGACTGCTCTACGAAGAACGTATCCTGCATGTCGCGGGCAGGATGGTCGGCAGCGAAATTCATCTTGGTGAACACATGGAGGTCGTCTTCCACCTCAGGACCGTCAGCCAAGACGAATCCCATGCGCTTGAAGATATCAATGATCTCGTTGCGTACGATGGTCAGCGGATGGCGTGTTCCCAACTCGATGGGGTAGGCTGAACGGGTCAGGTCAACGATGTCGCCTTTGTCCTCTGCAGTAGCCATCTCTTCACGCAGACTGTTGATGCGCTCGGTAGCCTTCTGCTTCAGCTCGTTGATCTTCATTCCTACGGCTTTCTTCTCTTCTGCCGGCACATCGCGGAATTCCTGCATTAGTGCATTGATCTCACCTTTCTTGCTCAGGTATTTCAGGCGCAAAGCCTCTATTTCCTCTGCATTTGAGGCAGAGAGTTCGTTCACTTCCTTGAGTAGTTCTTCTATTCTGTCAAGTATCATTTCGTCACGATTTTACAATTCGGCTGCAAAGTTACGATTAAGTGAGCGAAAAACCAAATTTTGAAGCATCAAAACAAAGAAATGCTCGCATTTCGTTTGTTGGGATGCTACAAAATAAGACCGAAGGTCCAAATATATTTGGGTTTTTCCGAACGGAAGTAAGTTCGGCGTAGCCAGAGTTACAAAAAAAACTTCGGCGTAGCCAAAGTTCTCTCTACATATCTCTGGTGAGCATCAGACGATAGTCAACGGGTGACATACCGATGGCTTCCTGTATGCGGCGTTGCAACGTGCGCACGTTCGAGAAGCCTGCCTCCTCAGCCACCACAGCAATGGTGTAGTTGGGCTTTTCACGCAACAAGCGCAGGGCAGCCAGTGTGCGCAGGTTGTCGATGTAGGCATCAGGAGTGCGGTGAATGGTTTGATGACGGAAAAGCTGGGCAAGTCGTGCCTGACTCACTCCTAACATCTCTGCCAGTGCCACAGAATCGAAGTCGGGCTTCAGGTGCGGACGGTCGTTCTCTACCTTCATCTCGATGAGTGCCATCAGTTGACCGTCATCGCGGAGGTCGGCATTACGCTGTCGTTCGATGTTCCCCTCCATAATCTCGCGGGCCACCTCAGTACGACGGCGCAGTTCCACGTCATATTCCAGCCGTTCCGACAAGTCGAGGTTACGACTCACCATACGCACCAACTCATCCTTTAATCGCTCCACTTCCCCTTTCAGGAAGGCGTTCTCGTCTTGTAGTAGCTTGATTTCTTCTTGGGTCATAGGTATTGTCTGTTATTCTTCCGTGTTAAACAGTTGTAGGAATCCACTCAGTTGGAACACCTCCTTCACGTCATCCTTCAAGCCTTTCAGGATGGCCTTGTGTCCATTGGTGCGCGTATGCTTGTAGATGTTGAGCAAGATACGCAGTCCACTACTGGAGATGTAATTCAGTTCTGTGCAGTCGATGACAACATCGCTTTCAGTACACTCAAATACCGGTGCAAGACTCTTCTCAGCCTTCATGCTGGCCGTATTGTCAAGGTCGCCTTCAAGGGCAGCCACGAGTCTTCCTTCTTGTTCGTTAATCGTGATATTCATATTCTTACCGTTTTAACTATAGATCTTTTTCTTCATGGTCAGGATGTTATGTCCGTCGATGCGCTGATAGGCCAACCCGTCAGTCATCTGGTGCAGCAGGATGATGCCCATACCCCCCGGAGGACGCTGGTCGGGTGGTACCGATAAGTCAGTGGCAGATGCCTGCGTGGGATCAAAGGGCAGTCCGTCGTCATTGATGGTGAACACCAACATATCATTCTCTACTGATGTGTTTAGATTGATATTTGTGGCCTCACCATGGTTGATGACATTGGCCACAGCCTCCTCCACCGCCAGTCGTATGCGTTTCGCCTCCTTCTCTTCCATTCCCGCCTGTTCTGTAGCTTCGGAGATGAAAGGTGTCAGTGACGCGATGTCCTCCATGGATGAACGCATGGATAACTGACAATGGGCCATCGCCAATTGGGGGCACTTGATGGCGAGCAATGTGATATCATCACTCTGGTCAGCATCGCCTGCATGAAGCTTCACGGCCTCGTCCATGGATTCCACCAATTTTCGGGTGGTCTCATGACTGTGCTCACTGGCCAGTTCCATCACACGGTCCCTGCCCAACTGCTCTCCTGCCGTATTCTTGGCCTCGCTGAGTCCGTCGGTGTAGAGGAACAGCATGTCGCCCGACTGTAGTTGAGCTTCCTGTCCTTCATAGTCCCATTCGGGTAGTGCTCCTACAGGCAGGTTGGGCTTGACGGGCAGACAAATGGGCGTCTGCTTCACACCTTCCTTTTTTATCACCAACGGCGCCTCATGTCCGGCATTGCAATAGTCGAGATGTCCTGTGGTAAGGTTGAGTATGCCCACGAACATCGTCACGAAATATCCCCCTGTATATTCCTCACTGAGGTTATGGTTCATCTGCTCCACAATGGCCACCGCACTGTTGGTACGTCTCGTCTCACTGCGGAACATGGCTCGCACCACCGCCATCATCAAGGCTGCGGGCATTCCCTTACCGCTCACATCACCGATGCAGAAGAAGAGAAGGTTGTCGCGCAGGAAGAAGTCGTACAGGTCACCACCCACATCACGCGCAGGTGTCAGTGAGGCGTAGAGATCGATATCCGTGGTGAGCGGCAATAAGTCTGAAGCGAGCGGTGACATTTGGGCATCGAGCGATTTGGGCACCATGGCCAACTGGATGTCGTGTGCAATCCTTAGCTCACGTTCGAGAGCCGCTTGCTGTGCGGTAAACGGATTGGTGATCTCTTTGATCTGTTGACGACATAACAGGTAGATGGCCCCCAAGCCAGCAAACATCGTCAGTAGGATGATAAGGTTCAGACCTTTCGCCTTCGACGTAATTACGTTTTCAGGCACTACAATAGCCATCACCCAACCCACATGTTTGATAGAGCGATAATACATTCGTGACTTCACGCCATCCACTTCCGTCACGCAGGTACCTCGATGTGTCCTCATCATTCTGCCCACCTCCTCGTCCATCGTCTTCATCATACGCTCCTTGTCAGGGTGCATGACATAGTTACCATCCAGGTCGATGATGAAGAAATACGACTGGTGTTCCTGGCCTTCCTCGTATTGGTCGTGTATATCCTTGATGTCTTTCAACATGCGGTCTCTTAGGTCCACCAACGACATGTCAGAACCGAGGAGGGCCACAGGGCGACCTTCTCGGTTGTGGATAGGCACGGTAAAGGTAGTCAGCAGGCGCGGCTCTTGACCGTCTGCGAACATCTGACTCTCATAGTAGGCCGTTGTCCAGTTAGCTTCTTCCTTTTTGACCTGATCCTTGAACCACACATCATAGAAATAGCTGTGATAGGTACTGTCAATCCTCGATGCCCTTACCTTGCCTTCCGAATCTTCCCTGGCACACGGCACGAACACGCGTCCTTTGCTGGGATAGTAGTTCGGCTCGAACAAGACGTAACTGCATACGATGTAGGGGTTCATGTTGACCATACGTTCCATATGGTCGAACATTTTGTCAGGATCATCGATGTCGCGCTCAATGTCGTGTACATTATTCCTTGTGGCTACATACACGTCAGACAACCTGCGGCGCAACTCCTGCTGGTTCTCCTGCAACAGCGCCAGATAGCGTTCATTGGCTTCGTTCACCATATACTTTCTGACGGTAAAGTACACCACTCCGGTAATGATGGCTATCATTACCAGAACCACCGCCATAATACGGTAAGTGAGGCGTGCCGACAGAGAGTTTGACATGCTTACTACGGAGTTATTTGATGACAAAGATACAAAAATATCATGAAACATATCATTTTTACGCTATTTTTTTTGATGATTAGTGCTGTTCAACCACCTTATACCATGACAGTTGTTTGATATCCTCGTTGTATTTCGCATAATCTCCTTTCGCAGGATCCTGCGGCACAAACATGGATACACCGTGGTATTTCTCGGCTGTTACAGTGAAATCAGTATATACATACGACCACCACTTATCGGTACACCATTTGGTGGCCATGCGACTATCAACAACTGCCTGCTCCAATGTCTGACGCCACTGCTGATAGACACCCTCATGAGCATGCTTGAGGATGAAATCACCCGCATCGTAGAACATGCAGTATTCTTGACGGAATTTGGTATTCTTATCCATATAATAGTAATGGATCATTCCAGTCATGTCGGCATAGGCATCACCGATGTTCTCTTTGACATCCAACAGGGCCTGACGGGTGGCCTGAGCCACATTCTCCATCTCGCTGGTCTTGACTACCGACAAGGGAAGAAATCCTCCAATGCTGTTATAGTACTTGTCGATGATGTTGGAGTAGAACTGTCCGTTCGCAAACAGGTCGGGTACAATCTGGTCGTAGGGAGCTCCCTCAAAAGGAATCTCTGCTGGTGAGCCGATCACATAATCGCATACGTTACGCAGTTCATAGAGATTCTCCAGGCACATGAAGTTACAGCAGTCGGCCATGATGTATTTCAGGTGCGGCATACCCCTCAGCACTTCTGCTAAGGTGGGGAAGTTGATCCATTGTGCATTTGCCGCCTTGCATTTCTCGTCATCCCCGTAATCAGCACCGTATGCACGAGTAGAAGGCATATCCACCTCTTTCATCATCAGCCATCCGCTGCCGTGTCCCCAGAGAACCAGTCCGTAATCGCCTGTAGAGGCAGGATAGTGCTTGAACGCATACCTCAACACCCCTTCCATCACCACTGGGTCGCTGGCGCGCATCAAGCCGTCGCTGCTCGTCACACCCATGTCCTTCAGACTCACACTGTCTGTCACCTCACCATTCTTGATACGAGCCAGCCAGGGCATCCCGTCATCCCCGAATTGGCGCACGAACACCAACAGGTTCTGTTTCTCGCTGATCTTTCGCGACCCCGCCTTGATCTCTTCAAAGTCGTTGCCTACTATTGCGGTCAGATCGTTCCTGCCAGCCATGTAAATGAGCACGGTCTTTTCTCCCCTCAGATCGTCTGTCTTTCCTCTGGTGGGATCTGGTTCGAAATCATCATCACTTGAACAGGCTGTCATCATGACTGCCATTACCATCATCACTGCGTAAAAAATCTTTCTTTTCATATTTTTTTTATATTTTTATTTGATGCAAGGACGGTGCAAACCGAATGCAGAGAGCTTGTTCTATGCTGAGGTGCAGCCCGTTCTCGCGATGTGTTGTAAACACAGCGCAAAGTTACGATGGTTTTCATCAGGTACTATGATTTTTAGCGTATTTCGCTCCGAGTTGTTGCGACAGATAGCTCAAAATGCGACAGATCGCCCAAGGGTATGGACGATCTGTCGTATGATGATTAAAACCTAAGTGTTTTTAATAGAAACCCTATCAAGGGGTAGGAAACTGCTTCTTGTACTTGTACTCCCATTCCGGGTAGTTTCTGTATCGCTCAGAGATCCAAGTCATATCTTCTGCTGAAGAGATGTTCGGCTCACGGTGGAACGCCATCAGGAACCACTTGTGGATATTCTCCAAACCCTGATCAGGTGTCGTGCCGTAGCAGTACCATGTGAATTTGGGTTTCAGTTGCGCACAGATACGTTTCCAGTTCTCGGCATTGATCCACTCGTAGTCGCCGGTCTCACCAGCCTTCTGGTACTTGTAGTCGTAGTACTGCGCCTCCAGCTCAATCTTGTAATCTTCCAGGTCTCTGATCACATACTCGTAGTTCACATTACATGCTTCGGGTTCACTGTCCCATTCCCTCTGCAGTCTCTCGATAACCATCTGACGGGCTTCAGCATCGTTGCAGTTGTACATTTCCTTCAGCATACTGAGCACGCTCTGCATAAACTCTTTGTAACATTTTCCGTATGCACTGCTCTCCATCTTATTGTAGAAGTTCTTCCAGGGGGTAGCTGCTGGTGGTAAGTTCGAAATACCTGTCTTATCGCCTACCTTGTGCTCTGTTCCATCGCTGGGGTACTTAGCCAGAACCCAAGGACCTGCCAATGGGATGGTGAGTTCAGTCTCAGCTAACTTGTATCCGAAGAGGCTCAGTTTGGCTCCCAGTACCGCATTGATATCCAATCCGATCTCACCTTTCACGTCAAGGATATCGCTCCAATCTTTGGCCTCGAAGGGCGATGCAGTTACCTCGAGTTTGCCACCCAGGTGAGGACCCACTGCGAGCTCTGGACCAGCGCAACCGTAGAGCATGATGTCGGCGCCCAGATAGATGCCCAAGCCGCTACTGAAGGTGAAGCTGAACTGTGCAGGAGTGATTTTGAACGAGTTCTTGGTCTCCTCGAAGTAGCCGATGCCTTCCCAGCCCTTGCCGTCGGTGTAGCGTCCGCCACCCATGAACTTGTTTCCGTACTCGTAAGTGAAACCTGTGGTAACAGCACCAGAGATCTTACCGTCGAACTTGATGAACAAGTTGGGGTTGACAGTGATGGCAACGGGTACCGGACCCACAAAGAAACTATATGTATAGCCGGGGAACTTAGCAAGTTCGAACTTCAGTTTGTCCTTTGTGCTCCATTCCTTCTCGAAACCGAACTCCACACCTGCTTCCAGATTGAAATGACCGTCAACACCAGTCTCAAACTTCTCCACATAAGGCTCGGGGAGAATACCGCTCCACTTCAGACCACCTTCGAGGGTAAGGAAATAGTTCAACTCGAAATCCACTTTCGACTTGAATTCCACATAGACGGAGTCCTTGGAGTCCTTCGGGGCAAGTTTGAACTTACGACCCACCTCGTCGTCGAAGGCCAACAGACGTTTGCGAACGGTCCAGCGGGTATTGCTGGCAGCCAGCTCTTCGGCAGTAATATACTGATACTCTCCACTCTGTGCAGCGCGTGTCTGAACAGCAGAAGGCGCCTCATCACCATAATGAACTTTCTCGTCATATCCGTAGGGATCAGTCAGATGGATCACTGCGGGGTGTATCACGTTGTTCTCGTCCACGTACTTGGCTGCATATGCAGGGATATCTGAGCCAGCGGCACGGGTCAGGGGATTGATATCATTGTTCACGTAGATGTCGGTCTGGAGGTTCACCTTCTTGTCACCGATCACCTCAGCCACGGTAGAGGGAACAACTGTAAGGATGTAACGGTCGCCTACCAGTTTCTGGGCTGTAGCCTTGCGGATGTAGGGCAGTTGACTCTTGCTGTGCCAGATACCCATCGGGTGGTTCACAAACGAGGTGATACCCAACTTATCGGCGTATTCCTTGCTGACACTGATCTCGGTGGTGTCTGCATTGAGGATCTGTACGTCGCTCTCACTGATGAAGGTCTCATACGTCAAGCCGTATGCCTCCACCTGATCTGCTCCAGCCCTGGTGGTTGCCGGGTCGTTACTTGCTTCATTACCTTCAAACTCATCACTACATGCTGTAAAAGCACATGTAAAACATACTGCGGTAAGTGTGCTCATGAGCACCTGCTTTACCAATTTCATTTTTCTTGTCATAATCTTTTATAATTTAATTGTTTACTTTTTCTTTTGTTTCTGGGTGCAAGGACAGTGCAACCTGTTCTCGCGATTTCTGAGTGCAAAGTTATAGCGGTTTTCAACAGTGGCAATGAAATATTATGTTTTTCGCTCTCAGTTGTTACGACAGAGGGTTTATATTGCGACAAACGAAAATAATACCATCTAAATCTGTCGCAAACGAAGAAAAAAGGTATGCAAATAGTGAGACTTTGAGTGTTGAGAGGAGTGACAAGAGTTTGTGATGGTACCACATAAAGAAATTGGAGATTGAGAATCGATTCTCAATCTCCAATTTGTTTTCCCCCTTCCATTGAGCTAGCGAGCAAGCTCAATCCTTCTCTCACTTAATCACGACCTTGAATTTCATTCGAGTTCGTTCACGTTCGGAAGGATTTGAGCAAACTCAATCCTTCTCTCACTTAATCACGACCTT
>JBGUJY010000088.1:0-36935 GCA_045114185.1 Prevotella sp.
TCATGCCACGTTGCAACTTCCATCAAAATGGAAAGATTGTAAGGAAATTGTGAGTCTCGACGGACAGTGGAAGTTTCATTGGTCGAAGGATCCTGAGTCGAGGCCTGCTGATTTCTATCGTGTGGATTATGACGTGAGCGGATGGGACCAGATCACTGTGCCTGGCAACTGGCAGTTACAGGGTTTCGGCAAGCCTATCTATGTGAACATGCAGTATCCGTTCCATCGCGACCGCCCCAGCGTGACGGGAGAGCCCAACAAAGACTGGTATGCCTACGACCATCGAAATCCCGTGGGCAGTTATGTAACGTTCATCGATGTGACGAAGGAGATGCTATCAAAGAATCTGATTCTGCATTTCGGTGGTGTGCATTCGGCTTTCTATGTATGGGTGAACGGAAAGAAGGTGGGCTATAGCCAGAACTCCATGTCACCGGCAGAGTTTGATGTGACGAAGTTTCTACATGACGGCAAGAACAAGCTTGCCGTCGAGGTCTATCGCTGGAGTGACGGCTCTTACTTGGAATGTCAGGACATGTGGCGCCTAAGTGGTATCTTTCGCGAGGTGCAACTATGGGTGCGTCCTTTGGTGCATATTGCCGACTATAAGGTGGAGGCTGTGCCTAATGCCGACTTCACAAAGTTTACCGTCAAGGCCAAGATTTCTGTCTGCAATACTGGCAAGAAGACGGCCAAGAATCTTTTGACACAATTGATGATTGCCACTCCTGAACTTGAAGGAGTCAATATCAGTTCTGAGGTGACGTCACGTACAGGCTTATCTGTTCCCACCTCTTATTGTGCAACCAATCATCTGATTCACAAGCTGCGTGCAGGCGATACGACAACCGTTGAACTCAGTTTCCACTACGAAAGTTTGCGGTACCCATGGTCGGCTGAAAAACCCTGGCTCTATCCCTATACCGTGCAACTGCTGGGCAGTAAGGACAGCAAGGATGACGAGCATTTCGAAAACCACTTCGGTGTAAAACGTGTAGAGTGTGTAGGTGAGGTCTTTAAGATCAATGGCAAGAATGTGAAGTTACGTGGTGTGAACCGTCATGACCACCATCCTGTAACAGGTCGCTATGTGGATGATGCCACTTACGAAAAGGATATCACGCTCATGAAGCAGGCCAATATCAACTTCTTGCGCACCAGTCATTACCCCGACCGCGAATATCTTTATGAACTATGTGACCGCTACGGCATCTATGTGATGGACGAGGCCAATCAGGAGAGTCACGGCTATGGCTATGCCAACAAGGTAATGGGCGAAGACCCCGACTGGAAGGATGCTCATGTGGATCGTGCCGTCTCATTGGTTCAGCGCGACAAGAACCATCCATGTGTCATTTTCTGGAGCCTGGGCAACGAAGGTGGCGTAGGTCCCAACATGAAGGCCATGCGCGATGCTGTAGTCAGCCTTGACACCATCGCCCTACCCTTCTGCGATACCGACCGCAGTCAGAGCGACATCTATGATGATGGTTATCTCACCCCCGAGAAGCTCGCCTTGGAGGCAAAGAAGATCAACGACCGTCCTTTCATGATGCGCGAATATGCCCATGCAATGGGCAACTCGATGGGTAACTTCCAAGAGTACTGGGATGTTATCTATAATGACAGCAGTATCTGTGGTGCTGCCATCTGGGACTGGGTGGACCAGGGAATTTTGAAAGACGGTTATTACGCATACGGTGGCGACTTCGGCGATAAGCCCAACGACGGTCCTTTCTGTATTAACGGTCTGCTGGCACCCGACCGTACGCCTCATCCTCACTACTATGAGGTGCAATATGTGTACCAGCCTATTGTATTTAAACAAGAGGGCGACTCCATCCGCATCATCAATCGCGACCAGTTTACTGCCCTTGATGAATATGAATATGATTACACTATCTCACGTAATGGTGAGGTAGCAGGTGGTGGCATCCTGACAGTAAATGGCGACCATATCGAACTGCCCTATTATCCTGATGACAATGAGGTGACAATGATCATTGAAGCCCGACTGAAAGAGGATAAGCCTTGGGCCAAGAAAGGCTTTGCTGTTGCTCGCGAGCAGTTCGTGCTGAGAGACTATATCTATCCCGATATTATCAAAGGGAATTCAGCCATCATGATGCGCAACAACAAAAACCACATCGCTGTTACAACCAAGGGTGCCCTCACCAGTTGGAAGGTTAATGGTGAGGAGATGCTCACGAGTCCGTTAGAGCCTTACTTCTGGAAACCAGAGAATGACAATCAGCATGCCGCCAGGTTTGCTCAACGTCTCAGCGCGTGGAAGGAAGCCACAGAACATTGTGAGGTAAAATCTTTCCGTCCGGAGTCGTCTGGCAATGGTCTGAGACTCATCAGTGAGACAACACTGCCTGTTGGTGCCGACCTGACCACCACCTATACCCTCCTTTCTGATGGTCGTGTAAAAGTAGATATGGATTATCGTCCTACAGCTACTGATATCCCCCTGATACCCAAGTTCGGTATGCGCATGCGTCTGCCAGCAGACATGACCCAAATAGAATATTATGGTCGTGGTCCGTGGGAAAACTACCCCGATCGTAACCGCAGTGCTTTCTTAGGTCGCTACAAGATGTCGCTCAGCGAATATGAAACGGAGTATATCCATCCTCAGGACAACAGTTGTCGTACGGATGTGCGCTGGTTCAACATCGCCTCCCAGAACCGTACCCTTCACATCGAGGGTTGCCAACCTCTCTGCATCCGTGCATGGGACTACGATGAAAAGGAGTTAGAGCAGGCTCAGCATCCATACGAAATCCAGCGTGGAGAGTTCGTCAACCTAAACATCGACTTGAACGTCCATGGTGTCGGAGGCATTGATACTTGGGGGCAACGCACACTACCGCAGTACACCATCGACGGTAACAAGCCTTATCATTATAGTTTCATCTTAGAGTGGAAATAGATTACTTTTTGATGAACTTACAGGTTGCCTGATGACCGTTGCCGTCAGACAGACGAGCGATATAGCAACCAGATGACAGGGCGTCGAGATTCTGTTCGGCATAGCCATTGATCAGTGATACTGTCTGCTGACTCAACAACTGACCCGTGATATTATAAATACCAAGCTTGGTAGATGTTACAGGCAGGTCGCTATTTATAATCAGGCGATTACGGGCATAGCTTATGCTGAGGTTAGCAGTACTGCCCATGACGATCTCGTTGATGCCTGAGGGATCATCACCCGAGAGATTAACAGCATACGAAGAAATGATATTTGCCTTCGCGATGGTTGGCAGGTTCATGAGATAGACATGATTACTGCCATCGGGATAGCGACCAACCGTCTCGTCGCTATTCATCATATAATAGGTAATACGATTACTCCAACTCTCGTCGGCAGCTGTCAGCATGACATCACCGCCTTCTGCATCAAGCTTGAAGGTGGTATGCAGTTGCGTGAGCGGTTCCAACTTGTCACACCAAACAACAAGATAGCCATGGGCAGGGATGATGGTTGATGCCCCCTCACCTGTGATCTGATATTTCTTGGGCTTGCTCAGATTGTCTGTCAGATACATGCCCTCCACATCAATGCCTGCATCGGTGGTGTTGTAGAGTTCAATCCAGTCGTTACGCTTATAGTATTCATTTACGTAGATGCTGTTGGAAGAGCTGACCTCATTGATACAAACAGGTGTAAGACCTTGTTCCTTGCGCTCATTGTCGGTCATTGGCTCGAAACAGGCCACCAATGAGATTCTACTACCTTCCGGCAGGTCGATGACAGGATCAGCCAAGATTGTTTCACCCGTGTTGGCACCTACTGTCGTCAACAGTTCACATGTCCAGAACAAGTCACTGGAAGAAGCCTTGTTGTTGTGTACTTCTACGGCGATGGTGTTTTCGCCTTTCTTAAACAACATCGGTGACAGTTCGATAGTACCCGTCAGTGGCTGATCACCTGCATAAGATGTGGTGAACGTGTTATAGTCGACATTGCCATTGGGCATATTTACACGTCCGGCATCCTGACCATTAACCCAGATGATGAAACCATCGTCAACCTGATAGTTCAGGGTGAAAGTGTCATTGGATGTCGGTGTGCCATTGAGGGTTACCTTCTTGCGGAAGTAAGTGGTGGGGTATCTATTCTCCGGATCATTTCCGTAACTGATAGTGGTTTTCACGCCAGGTGACTTATAACCCAACGGAGCTTGTCCAGACGACCATGAAGCATCATTGAAACTGGTGGAGCGCCAACTCGTTCCACTTTGTTGTCCTCTGTCGTAATACTTCCAAGTATCGTTGGTCTTGACAACCTGAATAGTTGCTCCTGAGGATTTCTTCCATCCCGCAAAGGTGTAACCTGCAGGTGCCTTTGCTTCAATAGTGACAGGCTCAAAGAGTCGGCCGTTGAAGGAGGCGTATGGTACTTGGATATCGTTGATGAAGAGCTGTGCTCCTTCTACTTCAGAAGCCAGGGTTACATATGGTTTATTGACACCTGTAAGCTTCATAGGTCCATATTGCTGAGCACGAGTCATCATATCTTCCAGTCGGGAATTCAGCTGACTGATAATCTTATTGGCGGCATTGTCAGGTGTATAGCCGTCGATTTGCGACATGGGGCGCATGGCATCAGCCAATTCCTGTACAATGGCTTTGGCTCTGTTCTTCTCGAAGACACTACCTCCCATGATGCAGTAGGTGTCGATGAACTTACGACGGAAGCTGTCGTTCTTGAGCAGGTTGAGGAACAAACTGACTGTCTCAACATCGTCATGTTGATCAAGCACATCGTAGAACGTGTTTCTGTTCCATGGATTGAAGGCATAATCGAGGTCGAAACAGATATAGCGGAACTTTCCATCATGACGACTACGGTATGCCTTGATGTTGTTTTCTGGCCAGTCGTCATTACCGAGGTAGATCTCGGCGGCCATATAGTTGGCAAACTCATCGACATCAAGCAACTTCTTCACTTCGTCATACACTCCCTCGTTATTGACTCTCTGAGCCAATTGACAAAGATGGTTGAAGGCTTCATCGTCACCGTTATCAAACTTACCATTCTCAAACATGTCTATTTCCTCATCGTCGTAGCCATAGTTCGCATATACAAACTTGTCGTTAGAGGTCTCGCGCAGATTGAGGATTCCTTTGAATTCTCCATTGATATATTCAGCTACCTGAACCAACGACTGCACATCGAGATCGATGCCGGAACGCTGAATAATGGTTGTCAATGCCGGATCGGTAAAGCGGGCGTGGTTGTTCCACACATCATTACCGCCATTACGTATCAGCAGTGCCTTGTTACGGATGAACGGTTTTTGCGGGAAGAAGGAATAGTCGAAGCGGTTCTGTCCGTCAAAGACCTTATTCGACTTGAGTTTCATGGAGCGAGGATTGATACTTCGTGTCCATCCACCAGAAACGCTGATGTTGACATCCTGGTTGAAGAGCATACCTTCTGTAGGACTGATATAACTGAAGTTAACAGGGCGGTCCCACGGCTGGTTCCAGTTGACAGGTCTATCGCTACCTTTGCCGGAAATACCATTCGAACCCTCTATGTCAATACCCCACATCGGGTCGGTAAAGTAACGCTCATCACCAACGACAGAGACGATGGGAATGGTATAATTGTTACTTGTCTTGATAAAGCTGCGGGTAACAGGAACACTGGGCAGATAGCCATCCTTGAACAGACGGAAAACATAGTTGGCTGTTCCTGTGACAGTAAACTGACCGTTAGCGCTTTTCTTACAACTTCTTGTGGGATTTCCTTCCTTTGCAGCTGTGGGCAACGAGCCATCGGTAGAATACATCAACGTGGCACCTTCGGGGATATCAACATGAAATGTGAGCGTACTGTTAATCAGCTGACTGCCCACGCTCACCACAGGAGCATCGATTCTTTCGCTCGCAAAGACGGCCGTAGCATTCGAGGCACCAGGCGTTGCGTCGGCAGTCCAGTTCCATCCTTCTTGACCGTCAGTGGTACGTGCCCAAGAAGTACGACTCATTGCTTCGGGATAATCCACGCTGGTTATCAATCGTCCGTTCTTGTCACTCAGGCAGATGGTACCGCCATCGCAATCAAGCTTAAAAGGCGCCTGATTACTCTTGATGTCATCCGATCCCATCCACACCACCAGATAACCCTTGGCAGGAACAGTACCTATATCACTGGGCATTTTCCACCTGGTGAGATTGTTTGCATCATTACTGAGGTACATGCCTGAAAGGTTGATACTCTTTGAATCAGGGTTATATATTTCTATCCAGCTGTCGAAATTCGTAGCAGGACTCATCACTACGCCCGCATTCGAAGCCATCACCTCGTTGATGACAAGGGTTGTTGACGTATTGTCACCTGTATCGCCGGCACCATAGACTGTTGATATAGTCAATGGGGTTGATAAGGCCAACAGGATTGAAAACACTTTTTTCATTGTTGTATATCGTTTAATCACTTTTCAATAATCCGTTTCTGTCGTATGTATTATTATTTCGCTTTCTTCTTGAACAGCTGATAATTGTAGCAACCTACTTCGGTAACTGCAGTATCACCGATGCTGACACTTTCCAAGACCAGCATCAGCGAGTCGTTCCGATAGGTTAACAGCTGGTCGGGATGATGCAACAGCATGGTGTCCTTTCTGACGATGGAACTAATGGGATATTCAAGAACCACAACGTCGTTGTTCCGACTAACGGTTACAATCCCGTTAGCAAAACTACACTGGTATTTGCCTTCGGGCAGCATCATGTTATATTCGCCCAGTTCCACGGGCTTCTTTCTTTCGTAGAAGCTACTGCCTACATGTGTGCTATCAGTCCGTTCGTAATTGAAGTTGTATGCCGAGTGCGACCATTCTCCATATTGCTTCTCAAACGCTTTGTTTCCCATTTCACCACGAACATAGCTGATCACACTGCAGGCATCTCTATATTTCTCGCACAGCAGACTGTCTTGTTTGATTCTCCTCATGTCGGGTTCATCGTTGAGCTTGCCCGTCTTGGCATCCTTCAATCCCAATTCACTGATGATTTCTGTGAGTCGCTGCTTCTGACTGCTCAGTCCGATGTGCTTGGCAGAAATACCTGGGATGTAAGTAAAGAGGATGATGGCCGCACCAAAGATGAGTACCATCAGCTGGTAACGACGTGTACGCTCTTTAAAGAGCATCAGTATGAAGAGCGTCATCAATACACCTGCCACCATCAGGTAGAACCGACTCTCTGTGAAGCTATAGAGACGGATGCGGTAGATGGAGCCTATCCAGAACAAGATCAGCGGAGGAATGGCTATCAGCGTGAAATGGTTGTAGAACCAATCGTAATATCGCTTACTGAGAATCGACTGTGCCACCTTTCCCACCAACGCAGCTGCAATGAAACCCATCACCATCCATGCCACACCGCCTTTGGGTAAATCCCATTCAAAGACGATCTTGGCAAAATAGGTATAGAGAATCACGGTGTAGATGATGACTGCCGGTGAGAGTATGAAGTTGAGGATGAGTTGTAAAACCTTGGGTGGTTCATTCACCTCGTCCTCGTGCTGACGTACAAATGTGCAGCATATCTGTGGAGCCAGCACAAACCAGATGAACTGGGCGATATATTTATATATGTTATTGGGTTCGCGGATACCGAAGATATAGAAGAAGGAAGCCACGATGGCCATCACCGCAAGGTTGAGGATCACAGTGATAAGCAGACCGAAGAACATCTGTGTCACCACATGCAGGGCATGGGCCGCAAATGGACGGTTATCCATTCTCTTGTAGCCCACGATCAACAAGATGGCAGCCAACACATAGGTGAAATAGAAACCGTATGTCCAGAGGAAGGGTCTCAGGTTGAGTGTCATCAGGGGTAGGAAGAGGAAGAACGAGGCGTAATACGCCCAGCGGTTGACTCTTTGCAACCAGAACGACAGGACTACCAGCGGAACGAACAACCAGAGGATGTCGCCGTTTATGCTACTATCTATCCGTCTTGTTACCTCATTCCATGCAGTTGTCTCGCTGTCCCACACGCCGATGATAAAAAACGCCACACCCAAGGCAGCTTCCACAGGAAAGCGCCTAGGACTTTGTAGCAACAGCTGCAACATCGTTTTCAGGTTCGTTTTCATGAATCTACGATTTGAGCTGCAAAGTTACGGATAATTTGAATAATATTACTAAATTTGCACCGATTATTAGGATTGTTTATAAAAAAAATATAACAATACTTATGAAGGAAGTATTTGAAATTCGTGATTGTGATAACAAAGAAATCGCTAAAAGCCTTATCCGAGAGTACTCGACGATCAAAGGTGCAGAGCAGTGTTTTGTTTCTCTTGACAAAGAATTGGCTGATCTGGACACCTATTATCACGGTGGTGCTTTTTTGATTGGTTATGAGAATAACACCCCCATTGCTACCATTGCCATCAGGAAGATGGATGAGATCACATGTGAGTTAAAGAGACTTTACGTAAAAACCGACTACCGTGGAAAAGGTTATGCCCGACTTCTTGTAAATGCCATCATGGATAAAGCAAGGAAATTGGGATTCCAAGAAGTCAGGCTCACAACCAAACCAACCGTGATGCCTATTGCGTATGGATATTACAAGCGCATAGGATTTGAGGAGTTGGGAAACGAAGAAGGAACCGTTTCCATGAGGTTTCAGTTATCTCTACGACAACGTGCCACGCCACATGAGGGCTGAGGCACGTCGTTGTGTCATGGATTACTTCAGTTGCGGTAACGGTCCTTATTACCGTTACCATTACGGAGAACACCTGCTAACACCTCGTCAGCAGGAAGACATCATGAACATCCTGGCCCGTTTCGGGAGCACCAACGGACTCGTTTTCGATCATTATGTAACGGGCTTTGACTTCACCTGAGGTGTGTATGCATCTAACCGATGCCTTAGAGTTACTCCGACTTAATGATCTTGGCGGCATACTGGATGCTTACAAATCCAGCAATGGCAGTAGCTAAGATAACCAATAACAATCCCCAATGACTGGCAAACGTCATTAATCCTTTGGCATAGTCAATTCCAAGTTCCTCTGTGGCTCCATGGTAATACCATTCCGTGCGAGTCCACAGAGGTAGAATCCATGCAATGACACCTATCGACAAGACAGGATAGGCTAAGTAAATACCTTTCTTTTTAGTACAACCAACCATCTGACGGACCACATCGGATAGCACACCTGCCAGCAGTATCAGCAAAGCATTTTGCAGGTCGCACTCGCCAGTAGCCAGCAAAACTACACCAAGAAGAAGGGCAAGCAAGGTGCCAACACCGAACTTTTGCCATTTCACAGCAATCAGATAATAAGAGAAAGCCCCTACCAGGGCTGCGATCACAGGGAAGAACACCCAAGCATAAGGGGAAAGATACCCCAGGAAAGCAGTCGCGAAGACTGTCACCACATACAGGACTGTCAAGCCCAAAATTCTAAAATAGTTGATCTTATTCATATCAATGTTTATAACGACCGCAAAGCTCGTGCAAGCCGAATGCAATCAAGCTCGCTTGAATTGCTGAGGCGACGCCGAGTTTCGCGGTTGAATGTAATTCGACCGCAAAGGTACGGCGATTATGAGAACGGTGCAATACTCAAAACTGGGTGTTTTTGATGTGTCGAATAATATCTATCCTACTGAAAGTCAATTAGCAAGAAATAGGTATTAAAGAAAATCATCGGTTTTAGGTATTGTGTATAAAGCCATGACTCAGTAACTTTGCAGACGAATAAACATACCGAGTATTTGACTAATTATCAACAAAATGAAGATTGAAAGGATTAACGAACTGTTCGCGAGGTATGCTGAGCAGTTGCTAAGGGTTCGCTGGTGGACGCTTAGCGCATTTGTACTAGTACTTGTTCTCTCTGTTATTGGTATGAAACGCATGGTGAAGGAGACCTCGTTCGACGATTATTTCATCGAGGATGACCCCATGCTGGTGAAGACCGAAGAGTTTAAGTCACACTTTGGCAACGACTATTACATAGGTGTGCTGACACAGTGTGACAATCATTTCACAAAAGACAACCTGACAACACTAAGGGCACTGTCGAATGAATTGTTGGACAGTCTGTCGTATGCCGACAAGGTAACATCCCTGACAGACATCGAGTTTATGGTGGGTAGCGAAGACGGAATGACCATCGAGCAGATTGTACCCGACGAGATTCCTGATAATGGTACAGCTGCAATGGACAGTATCAAGGCGAGAGCCTACAGTAAACCGCATGTAGCTCGCAAACTCATATCAGAAAAGGGCGATCTTTCCTGGATCATGGTGAAACTGCGTGCCTTCCCCAAAGATAGTGTCTGGAAGAAACAAGGCACTGTCGCACCAGATATCATCACGGGTGAAGAGGTGGAGCACATCATCAAGAAACCTGAATATGCCTCACTGAATCCACGTGGTGCTGGTATGCCCTATGTCACCCACTGCAAGACAGTATATATAGGTAAGGAGATGGGACGCCTGATGATGATCGCCACCCTGATCTGTATCATCGTGATGCTCTGCATGACACGTTCGTGGCGTGGTGTTGTTGCACCGATTGTCTCTGTCGTTGGCGGATTGTTCATAACTTACGGAATCGCGGGCTACACACAGATGTACGTGGATTCAACAGTGCTGATGATTCCTACCATCCTGTCGTTTGCCGTTGCCATCGCCTACAACATTCACCTTTTCTCTTATTTCAGAGGTAGAATGCGTATTCACGGTCAGCGTCGCAAGGCCATCGTTGAAACGATTAAAGAGATAGGATGGTCGGTGTTCTTCTGTGGTTTTACCACACTCGTCTCCCTGCTCTCGTTCATGGTCATCCCTATCCGTCCTATGCACTGTGTGGGTATCATCAGTTCGATGAGTGTCCTCTTTGTTCTGCTCACATCATTGGTAATAACCCCTATCCTACTCTCTTTCGGAAAGAACCAACGTCCCATCGAGGGCTTTACCGAAGATAGCGATACACGCTGGACAAGGGTAATGGTAAAGCTATGCGATATCGTACTGCGCAACCCGAAGAAGATAGGCTGGTCGTTCCTCGTGATCTGTATCCTGCTGTGTATCGGTCTGTGGCGTATTGAGGCTGCTTTCGATATCGAGCAGACCATGGGTACAAAGGTACCTTATGTGAAAGAAGTGGTGGATGTGGGTCGTTCGGAACTTGGATCGCTCTACTCTTATGATTTGATTGTGGAGCTGCCCAACGATGACGAAGCAAAGGAACCCGATAACTTGAAGCATCTGGACGAACTGCAACAACTGGTGGCCGACTATAAACTAACCAAACGTACCACCTCGATTCTTGATATCCTAAAGGATTTGAACCAGACGCTCAACGATGGCGATACTGCCTACTACCGCATTCCCGACACGGAAGAAGAGGTGGCACAGATGATGGTGCTCTACGAGAATGCTGGCGGCACAGAGTCAGAGTACTGGATGGACTACGATTATCGACGCTTACGACTGATGGTGGAGATATCTGATTTCAACTCTGCTCAGGTTGAGCGCGAGATGGCACAGATTCAGGCTGATGCTCAACAGTTGTTCCCTGATGCAAAGATCACTGTAGTGGGCAACATCCCGCAGTTTGTCACCATGATGCAGTATCTGGTTAGAGGACAGATGCTCTCGTTTGTGATATCCATATTAATAATTGGTGTGATCCTGATGATTGCTTTCCAGAGTATCCGTGTAGGACTCATCGGATTGATACCAAATATGATGCCTGCGGTGTTCGTGGGCGGCTATATGGGTTGGGCTGGTATTCCGCTCGACATGATGACCGCCACGCTGCTACCCATGATGTTGGGTATGGCTGTTGATGACACCATTCACTTCATCAACCACTCGAAACTGGAATTCGACCGTACACAGCATTACCAACATGCTATCCGTCGTACATTCCGCGTGGTGGGTGTGGCCATTGTCATTACCTCAATTATTACTTCAGCGGTGTTCGCCAGTTTCTGCTCATCCCAATGTACCATGTGTATTAACTTCGGACTGATGGCTATCATCGGTATTCTCTCGGCATTGGCAGCCGACCTGCTGGTAACTCCTATCCTTGTGAATAAATGCAAAGTGTTTGGGAGATTAAACAGTAAACAGTAAACAGTAAACATTAAAGATTAAACATTAAAGATTAGGTATGAAAAAGATATTATTTATTGCAGCCCTATTGACCAACGTTCAATGTTCAATATTCAATGTTCAATATTCAACGTGTTCCGCTCAAAAACTCTCTGGCCGTGAAATTATACAGAAAGTAAAAGACCGTCTTGATGGGGATACGCGCTATAGTGAGATGGAGTTGACACTGAGAAAGAAGAATGGTACTACTCGCCAACGTAAGGTAACGATGTGGGCAATGGATGAAGGTAAGGATACCAAGAAGATGATGTTCTTTACCTATCCGGGCGATGTGAAGGGAACGGGATTTCTGACATGGGACTACGATCAGATTGGAAAGGAAGATGCCAAGTGGTTGTACTTGCCTGCTATGAAGAAAACGCGCAGAATCAGCGGTTCATCTTCAAAAACCGACTATTTCATGGGTACCGATTTCACTTATGATGATATGGGCTCTCGCCATGTTGATGAAGACAAGCATAAACTGTTGCGCGAAGAAGTGAAGAACGGTTACAAATGCTGGGTAGTTGAGTCAGTACCTGTTGACAAACATGAGATATACAGTCGCAAGATATCGTGGATACGTCAGGACTGTCTGACGGCAGCATACGTAGAGTACTACGACAAACTGAATAAGCTGCATCGTGTACTAACCATCAGTGATGTGAAGAAGGTTCAAGGCTTCTGGACCATCCACAAGATGGAGATGAAAAATGTGCAGACAGAACATAGTACGGTGATCTTAGTAAAGAATCCAAAATATAATACCAAGATAGACAAGGCGCTCTTTACCGTTGCCAAACTGGAAAAAGGCTTATGAAACCTGTAATGATAATCATCGCACTCTTGTGCGCACTTCCTCGTCCTGCTTATGCACAGGACGAGGATTCTCTTCGTGTCAACGTAAAAGGATTTGTAGACACCTATCATGCCCTGCGTACAGAAAAGCCCAACGACTGGATGTCATCGAGAACGCGGGTACGTGGAGAGGTATCCATAGAGAAAGGAAATGCTGGCGCTTTCGTTTCGGCCAATCTGGTACACAATGCCATCTTGAAAGACCGTACTGGTTTTCAACTGCGTGAGGCGTATGGCTATTACTCCGATGAACACTGGGATCTGCGTGCTGGTCGCCAGATTATTGTATGGGGTGTGGCTGATGGTCTCCGACTAACGGATATCATCTCGCCTATGGACTATACA
Source organism: Prevotella sp. (assembly GCA_045114185.1). GTDB lineage: Bacteria > Bacteroidota > Bacteroidia > Bacteroidales > Bacteroidaceae > Prevotella. The sequence continues at coordinate 13,360 of JBGUJY010000088.1, forward strand.
GAGTTTCTGGCACAGGACTATGATGACATCCGCATTCCTGTTGGAGGACTGCGTCTGCGCTACTCAAGAGAGAAATGGAGTATGGAGGCGGTAGCAGTACCTGTCAGTAGTTTCTTTGAACTGCCTACTGATGATAAGAACCCTTGGTCGGTAGGACCGATACCCATCAGTGATGAGCCAAGTCATCGGTTTTGTCACATGGAATATGGAGGTAGGCTTTCTTTCTTCCTCAGCGGTATCGACTTCTCGCTGTCGGCTCTGCATACCTGGAACAAGATGCCCGTGATATGTAATGGCGTTGGTGTGTATCGGCGTATGACCCTGCTGGGAGGTGATTTGTCAATACCTGTAGGAAAGTTTGTAGTAAGAGGTGAAGTGGCTGAATATCTCGACGAGGCACAGTCTTCAGTCAGTCGGGATGTGCCAAGGGCATCTTCCACAAACGCCTTGCTTGGCATTGACTGGTATGCAGGCAACGATTGGTCGCTCTCCGCCCAATATGCTCATAAATATGTGGCATGGGGTGAACATCGGAACACGGGTCTTGCCACCTTCCGTATTTCCAAGGAACTGCTTCGCAACACCCTAACTTTACAGAGTTTCGCCTATATTGATGTCACCAACGGTGGCATTTATAACCGTCTGAGTGCTGACTATGCATTAAACGACCAACTCCATGCTACCCTCGGCTATGACTTCTTCCATGCCGACAAGGGTATGTTCACTGTTTATGATAAGAACTCCGAAGTATTCGTGAAGCTGAAGTACAGTTTCTGACTCTATGTCAGAACTGTACAAACAGCATCATACTACCCCATCGTTCTTGATGTTTATCTGAATTAGGTACTATCATAGGAGCCGTGGAAGGATATCCGATGGCTCCTTTATAAGTGACATCATCAAGTCGATGACCACAAGCCAGACTAAGCTTTCCATGAATACCTACCGTCACACCTTTCAACTGATGACGCCATGTCATCTCTGCTACCACTTTATTTAGGTTGGCAGTACGGTAGGCGTATGGGGCAAAAGCCTGTTGGAAGTCAAGATGCGCAATCTGCGTATTGAGTATCTGAACATCATACTGATGAGTGCATACACCTTGATGGGCATAGAGCAGATGGAAAGTTATATTATTATTCCTACCATTCCAATCTGCACCGACTTTAACATGAGGCGTTAAGGCTTCTACCTTTATGTAATCATCGTCAGATCTGTATGTTTCCTCATAACCATCATAACGAATGCCACTCTGGAGACTCAACTCCAAGGAACCAACTTGTCTGGTTGCGCGAAGAACTGCAGACAACTGAGTAACATCACGACCATAGTTCTGGCGAGTATCGATGGTACGGAAATCATAGATGTTGTTAGCTTTATCTATAAGGTATTCCTCTATGATATTCTCATAGCCATTGCGCAACTGGATGTCAGCTTCAGTAAACAAATCGAAACACCAATATCCACGAGGTTGATACGTCATATGAATTTGTGGTGTCAGATGATGGGTGCGCGATTCATAAAGATTATAGATATCGCTCTCTTCGGTCTGCATGTAATCAAATGCATAGGCAAACGATGCATGAAGACGCAACACATTGTCTTGTGGTGACAAGTATTGTAAACGGGCATTATATTCATCTACATAATACATACGCGACTTACCAAAAGAAACTGCACTTTGACGGGTATCGTAGAAGCCAAAACCATAGCACACGAAGAAACGGTCTTGTTGACCTGGGCGCCAATAGCGCAATTGCATGTGCTGTTTATTACGACCACAGCCAACATCCATCATCAGCAGGTGACTACCCATTTGTCGTGCCACACCCATATTGAAACGTAACCATGTGGTATTATTCAACGCTCTGGGATCTGTTAAGCGATAAGCCTGCTCGCCATAGAACGAGCCTTTGGCCCCCAATGTCCATTGTGAAAGCGTAAAACCATAGTTTCCTTCTGCATAATAACTATCATATTTGAAGTCGCCTCCACAGGAGTCTGTAGAGATATAGGGAAGATAAAGCTCGGGATGTCGCATGGCACTCCAACCAATGTTTCGATGTTCACCCTGAGCATATTGTATGCAACCAGAGAGGGAACCGCTATGTGGCGTTGTATATTCGCCATAAGCTCCGATACGATAGTCGTTAGATCCGTTCCCCTCGTATGGAATGAAATCCCCTTCACTGTCAGATCCACTGATGGCAGTATAAACAACAGCTGTCCTTGGACAACACGTTGAATCGTTCTGATTCCGCCACTGCGTGAATGCGGGATTTGTGTATAACGTCTGAGCACTTTCTAATGAAATATCCGCATTGGTGGTATAACAACGTTCTTCTGCTGGTGACAGCAAATGATTCACATGCTGCAACAACTGTTGCGCAGAAAGATGACTGGAAAGTGTCAAGAACAATAGAGTTATATATTTTTTATGCATCATTAGTCGAGATTAATGTATAATTCTAATCCAAAATAAGGATCGTGCCATTCTCGCTGTGTTACCTTGCTACCAGATAGATACTTGGGACTGATATCAAGTAATCCATTGACGAAAAACGACAGTTTTGTACCTTTCTTGAATTCTTTCGTGGCTTTCATATTCCACAGAAGAGATATTGGCTTTTCGTTACGGGCATACTTCACGGGTAATATCGTACGACGGAAGTAGCGAAAGGTACCATCATCAGCCGCTATTTGAGCACGAACATCGTCATCTACAGACAGTCGTCTACCATTCATCGTTATATACTCAGAAGGAATATAGTCGTAATTATCCTTATACTGTGAGGTATTTAGCCATACTATCTGAAAGAAGTTGGTGAGAAATAACTTGAAGCGTGGGATATGTGTATTCAGCCAGATATTTGAATTGAGGCGGCGATACTGGTTCTTGGCTCCGTTATCATAGATACAAACGTAGGGATACTCCTTACCACCAATCTTTACTGCAGGATAATAGTAAAGGGGTAACGATGAGGCATAGTCGGTTTGGTAATAAGCACCATTCATCTCTATCGTTGTCTTCAATGATTTGATTTTGGGTAGAATAAGACGATATTCCACTCCTCGTTTCGTCACCTTACTCGAGTTCATCACACGCTGGGAAGTGGTGAATATGCTATACTGCTCCTTCATATAATCGTCTTTCTGAGGGATACGTCCTTCTATGCTTACACCAGGTTTCAGTGTGGTGTAAAGATCATAAGTAAGAGGATAGAACTCTGTAAAGTACTCGAATCCTGCATCCGACTGCTCATAAAAAGCAGTGAAAGAAAGACTCATTCCTTGAAAATCGACATCCCAACCTGCCTCCATTTTCCTATTCTTATTCACCTTTAACTCACGATTAGCAACATCATAGATGGTTGTGTAAGTAATCAGATGGCGGTACTGTGGATCATTAGTATAGGCATTTAGCATATAGAAGTCTTTATACAGTTTCTCTGGATAGAGATAGTCGAGTGTTGGCATCTTACTCTCTGTTCCAAATCCTATTCGAAAGGTATTCTTCAGTACAGTACCTATTGTATAAGAGAGATTGACACGTGGATCACTCAATATCCTGTTGTGTAAATAATAGTCAGACGGAAGATTCAACAGCATCGAAGAACGTCCTCCAATAGACAATTGCATGAGATGAAATTGCCCGTCATCATAAATGAAATCTGCCTGAGTGTATGCTGCGCCAGTACCTAAAGCAGGAATAGCATAGTTGGGGCGCGGGCGCATATAACTATTGTCATAAGGAAACGGAGGACGGGTTTCATCCTCTATAACAGCACCTGCTCCGTGGTTCTTCACATTGGTATATTCAGCCCCATACTGTAGATTGAGTATCGTATTTCTAAATAGAGGAACACGCGAAGTGGCATGTAACTGAGCATAGAAATTCAGAGGCTGGTTGTCAATATAGAAGTCGCTGTAATATTTACGAGGCAGATAGATACCCTCATGCTCACCTTCTTCATAAGCCAGTGGCATGTTCATAGGACCAGAACCTGAGAGAACCATTCGATGACGAGTGATACGATCACGTGTATAATCGGCTGAGAGAATGAGTTCCAGTTGGTCCATCCAAGCCTTGTCAAACAACAGACTGCTCTTCATCATCAGGTTTGTACGACTATAGTCGGCCTTATATGTCTCATCGTATTCATAGGTCAACTCATCCTTCTTCATTTTGCTTGTTGTAATGGTTTGGCTTAGTTTCCCGTCTATATTGAGGTCGTTATTCCCGAGTTTTAATTTGTTGTTATAATACAGTTGTCCTGTGAGACGTGAAAACTTATCCATTTCCTCACGAATGTCATCAATAGACTGCAAATAGTCTATACCAGCATGTAAGGTACCTGTTTTCTCCCCGAGCAGGAAACCCTTACCCGCATAAATCAGCTTGTTCTTCAGATCGGATTTCAAGCGTATACGCCATGGAGTGACACCATGTTTTGACGAGATACTAATCATTCCACTCGACAGGTTCCCATAACGGGCAGATGAAATACCGCGCGTAAACTCAACACGCTGAATATGGTCTGTTGATATCATGCGCATATCACCACCTTGATTAATGCCGGTACGACTGCGCACTTCACTGTCATAACTACTGCTACCCTCAGTAATACCTACCAACTGGGAACGGATGCCATCATTAGAGACAGGTGCACCATCTGTGACAATTCCCACGCCAAGCGAAGTGTTAGCATCACTACCCACTTGTCGGCTGCTTATTTGTGAGAACTGCGTCAAGTTGTTTTCCTTATATACACTACCAGGTAAGAGCAGCATGACATCAGCCAAAGAGGTAGGCTGAATATACTCCAAAGCAGCCTCATCGATAATCACCTTTCCTTTACGACTTCTTTTTGCCATCACCTCAAACTCGGGCAAAGCAAAACTACTGCTTTGCAATTGAAGTGAGAGCTGAGTATGTTTACTAGCCATGAATTGGTGTTTCAGTTTTGCAAAGCCAAGACACTCTACTTCGATTGTATGAGTGCCAACAGGTACTTCACGCAGTTCAAAACAACCGTCCACATCACATAGTGTATGTAAATCCTGATTGGGGATACTAACGATGGCGAAGCTTGCTGCCTCGCCATCGTGATCGGTTATAACTTTTCCTTTTATCGTGCAGGTCTGCCCCCAAGTTGTGACTATCGAGCACATAAGGAAAAATGTCAGAAAAAGAGTCTTCTTCAACTTTATCTACTCCTTTATTTATTTCTCCAGCCTATGGGGAATGCATTTTGGATGAGTCCTGCAGACTTGCGCTCGTTAACATCTTGCATATCTTCGAGGCTATTATTTGTATCTTGATAGAAAATCTTGTCACCTACCTTAATCTCCTTACGGATACAGAGTTCCTGACGATGACAACCGTTAACGAGGAATTTACCACGATCTACCGTCTCAGGTACTACGCGGGTTTTTATATCCTGAGGAACATCGCTTGTTTGGATTCCATCAATGATCTTCTCTGTTTCCACTGCAAGAATATGGATGTCAATGTCTCCTTCTGGTGTTGTCTCGGTTGCATCCACATGTGTCTTTGACAACGAAGTATGACCATTGACAAAAGCATCAACTGTTGACTGCAAGCCATTCTCCAAACGGAACATCACAGGAGATACATAACCACGAGGTTGGAAGAAGAATCCATAAGAATCACCATTTTCTGTAATCAGGACATTGGGTACATCAGGATTATCCACATCATTGGCATCAGGACCATAGTAAATCTCAAAGTCGGCACCACTCAAGTCAACAGCATGGTCGTAAGCGATTTCTCCATTTACCACCTCGGAATGATTTATAGCCGTGAAAGCTATCACCAATTTCTCACCAGGTTGTACGGCGTGTTCTTCACCACTGCCAGGAATGGTAATGAAGCCACCAATGGGTACCTGATTAGGATAGTAGGAATCGTACCACAGTTGCTTGTTCTGCCAAGAGAGATGCATCGTAACACCAATACTTACACCATCGGCATAGAGTACATCCTCTGTCGGGTTAAAAAGAACGATATACTGGTCGGGATGCATCATACGACCAGAATTGGTTTCTCCATTGAAGAACACCTCGCTGAAGATAAAGTCTTTTCCAAGAGCACTGGCTGGCAAGGAGTTCACATAACCGTCTATCATCTGACCTTCAGCATTAACGTTTACGTTTTCCATTCGCAACGATATAACGATATCTTCGCCCTGAGCATTTGTAATACTCTTTTCAATAGCAACATTATAGACACCCATAGGAAGAGACGCTACCACACTACCATTTGCATCAAGAGGAAATGACTTTGTGTTTTGGTTACGAACCTCTGTAAACAATACTGGTGTGCCCTCCAATGCCGATACATCTAAGGTTCCGGCTACTTTGGGAATAGCGTTAAACTTCACCTGAATATTTTTTTCATTCTCATCATCACTGCATGAAGAGAGCAACACTGGGCAGACAAGTGCAGCCAGTGCAAACTTTAAAAATCGCATCATTCTTATTGTTAATTAAAGGGTTATCCGAGTATTCTATTCATGATTTCCGCAGCCTTCCTCGCTACATTCGTGTTTATCCTCCTTACCTTCATCCTGACAGCCACCTTCTTTATCACACTGTTTGGCAATCTCTACTTGAAATTTGGCATCTGTAAGAGCTTTCTGCAGTGCCTCTACATTGGTTTTCTGGGCATCGAAACTGACACATACGGCTTGACACTCCAGATTCACCTTGACCTGACTTACAGCCTCGTTGGCTTTTAGAGCATTCTCAACACGCTTAGCACAATTATCACAGTGCATGTTACTTACTTTGAATTTCACATTTTCTGCCAGTACGTTCATGGCAAACATACCAGCGAACATCATTAAAACAATCTTTTTCATTTTGTATATTTACATTTTTTCAACCCCTGCAACATGCAGAAGGTGTTTCTTTATTATTAATTATGGATTCACACAAAGAATTGTAGCATATGACGGTTTCTTGTGATGGATCTCTGTATGTATGAATCCTGCCTCTTCGAGCAAGAACCTCAACTCCTCGGGCGAATAGGCGTTCATGCCATCCACCAAGTCCGTCCACTTGGAATCGGCATCCACCACTTCCACCATGATAGCAAACTGTCCGCCAGGTTTCAACACCCTGCGCACCTCTTGCAGACATTTGGGAAACTCCGGCCAGAAATAGATAGTTTCAACCGCTGTTACCAAGTCGAACATCCCATCATTATATGGCAGTTCTGTTGCCGACCCCTGTTGTACAAATATCTGTTTGTCGAGCACGTCGGCATTGGTCTTACGGGCCTTCGCCACGCTTTCCTCTGAGATGTCAATACCATATACCTTGCTATTGTTACTTCTCTTGAGTAGTCTTCTCAGGGTCGCCCCACCACCGCAACCAATATCGAGCATCGTCCAACCTTCCTGAAAGTCAACAAAACTCAGTCCCCAGTTCGTAAGCGGAGCATGGCACCAGTTCATAAACCGCAGCATCTGTCGTCCCCAGAATCCTTCTGGTCGTGCGCACTGCGTAAATAAACTCTTAAACGGATTCTTCATTACTCTTACAGGTTGGGTAAAATCTCAGCAATCCACGCATCAATACGCATATCCGTTTTGTCATCCTCGTTCACATCATCAAGAGGCAGACCAATGAACCTGCCATCCACCAAGGCCTCTGAGTCATCGAATGTATAGCCGTCGGTACTGACAGCTCCCACAAAATTGGCTCCGCTGTTCTTGATACCGTTATACAACTCACCGATACCGCCCACGAAGGTGTCACTATACGACTCGCAGTCACCGCAGCCGAAAAGGGCTATAGTCTTATCCGAGAGATCGGCATCCTGCAGAACATTCAGTCCGTCGTACCAGTCATCCTGCAATTCACCTGCACCCCATGTTGAGGTTCCGAGGATCAGGTTTTTGTTGTTACTCACAATATCGGTTGTGAGGTCTTGCACATTGATGACCTCACAACCTAACTTCTGGGCTATCTTCTCTGCGATAGCCTCGCACGTTCCTGTAGAGGAACCATAAACTACGATAGTTGCATTCATTAACATTATTCTTTATATGGCTATAATCTTGTTTTGTAATTCGACCGCAAAGGTACGAGGAAAAAGAATATGCTGCAATACTCAAAACTGAGTGTTTTTTTCAGCGTGATATGATGCGTTTATGATAAAGAGAATTAATAAGAAGTAGGTATTTTCTCCTAATAAATCACAAAAGATTCCCTGTGTTCATCTGTGTTTGGGGATATTTTTGTATCTTTACAGCAGATAATTAATTGTATAGATCGGTTTTGGAAGGATTCTGGATATCACTGTTGAACGTGGTCTGCGAGATGGCTCCCTATTTGCTTTTGGGATTCTTCATCGCAGGGGTGCTGCATGTGTTTGTGCCACAAAAGTTCTATGTCAATTATCTATCACGGAGTAACCGGCTGTCTGTGCTATGGGCAGCACTGCTGGGCATACCTCTGCCTTTGTGTTCGTGCGGCGTGATTCCAACGGCTATCGGTCTCAGGAACGAGAAGGCATCGAAAGGAGCTATAGCATCGTTTCTCATTGCCACCCCACAGACTGGTATCGACTCCATTTTAGCCACTTTCTCGCTGATGGGATTGGGCTTTGCCATTATCCGTCCTGTAGCGGCACTCATTACAGGTGTTTGTGGTGGACTGCTGGTTAACCGGCTAGTTAGTGAGGATGATATGACGGAAGAATCCAATACATCATGCCAAGTGGAACGTGGTAATAGGCTGTGGCGTATCGTGAAGTATGCTTATTATGATATGATTCGCGACATCGGTCTGCGGCTGCTCATCGGACTTATCGTTGCGGCATTGATTCAGGTCGTAGTGCCCGACGAGTTCTTCCTGTCCTTCGGCAGTCAGCCGTTGTTACAGATGCTAATCATCCTAGCCGTTGCCGTACCGATGTATATCTGCTCTACGGGTAGCATCCCGGTGGCTGCAGCACTGATGATGAAAGGACTTTCACCAGGAGCGGCACTGGTAATGCTGATGGCAGGTCCTGCGGTCAATCTGGCATCCATCCTCGTGGTTCATAAATCTATGGGACGCCGTTTCACCTTGATTTATCTAATGACCATCGTGGGCTTTGCAATTCTTTTTGGTCTGATTCTTAATGTCACTGGTTGGGATTTCTCCGCTGCTGGTCACAATGTCTGCTGCATGAATACATCAGCTCTGCCCAACCCGTTTAAGCTTATATGTGCCACAGTATTAACCCTACTAATAATATTTGCTCTAATGATGAAACTATTTAGCAAGTTTACCACCAAGAAACCATTAGACCCAGACGTCGTGGTTTACAGAGTCGAGGATATGCATTGCAGCCATTGCGAGGCTGCCGTAGTCCGTGCCGTAGAGGATCTGCCAGGCGTTGAGAAAGCCAAAGCCAGTGCCTCTGCCAACACGCTCACCATCAAAGGCCCCGCCACGGAAGAAGCCATCCGCAAGGCAGTAGAAGGGATTGGCTATACGTTTATGGGACGGAGCAGCGAGAGCCGTTAAGCGTAAATCTCATAAATTATCACAAAAGATTCCTCCGCATCAACCTGATATGGAGGATTTTTTTGTACCTTTACAGCCGTTATGAGAAAAGCAAGCAGAGCAATGGATGCAACCTTCGCATTGGAGGTATTGGATAAGGCTCCATATGTTACCGTCAGTTTTACACGACCTGATGGCAATCCCTATGGTGTACCCTTATCATTGGCTCGTATAGACGATAAAACCTTCTACTTCCATTGTGCCTTAGAAGGTGACAAGTTGGACTGCATAGCGGCTAATCCCCGTGTGGCCTTATCGGCTGTAACTAGGTGTACCCCGACTGTTGGTCCAAAGGATGGTAGTTTTACACTTCAGTATAAATCGGCAATGGCGGTTGGAAAGGCTGAGATAGTGACGGATAGAGTTGAAAAGATAGAGGCACTAAGAGCTATCTGTCAGCGATTCTTACCCAACCACATGGATGCTTTCGACGATGCCATCAAGCGTAGCATTGAACGTACAGCCGTAGTAAAGATCATCCTGACAGAGCCTCCTACAGGTAAGCGGAAACAGTATGACAATGAAGGTAATGCAATGACGAACGAGCGAGAGCAGAGCCGAACTGGTTTGAGCTATGCCGAGTGAGGAGGAGTTCGACGATAGTCAAATGAATTGGCAATGAATGGAATGAATATGGATACAAGAAAACTGATAGCTGCAGAAAAGAAAAGATGCAATAGTCATAATTGTGCACAGGCTATTCTTCATACCTATGCCGATATTGCCGGAATAGATGAAGAAACTTCCATGAATATTGCCGGTGCCTTTGGTGGTGGCATGGGAAATATGGAGGGTACATGTGGCGCACTCGTAGGGGCTGGTCTCGTCTTGGGATTGGTTAATAAAGACAAGGTAAAGTCCATGAAGCAGATGCGCCAGTTGATGACGAAATTCCAGCAAAGGAATGGTGCCACTCAGTGCAAACTACTAAAAGGTGTTGGAACAAAGGTCGTATTGCGTGAATGCCCTGACTGTGTAGCAGATGCAGCAGAATTCTTAGAAGAGCAATTAAATCAAGACTAGGAATTATGATAGAGCATATGGCAGATTACAAGATTCAACTTGTCAGACTCTCTGAGGAGCATATCATCGCTTTCAAGGAAGAGATGCAGGAGGCCTTTGAACACGGCTTCAAATCTCATTGTCATGAAAATGAAGATGCCAACGACGATTCAAACCAATGGCAGGTGTTACCTGATAAAGACTTCTATCAATCATTAGAGGCAGAAGGTGCCGAAGCATACGAAGCCATCATCCGACGGAGCAGCGAGAGCCATCAAACATATTTGAATGACCGAGTCGTGACGGAAGTCGACAAAGTCAATTTGACCAAGAGGATGGTCTCTTCAAGTTTGAGAAAAGAAAACAATGGAAATAATAAGAGCAACAAAGACTGCAGAGCAGGCCGGAGCCTACTATGTGCGTATACAGGCAATGGCACGGAAGCATCAGATTACACTATATGCTGAGTTTGATGAGCATGATACACCAGAAACCAAGTATATCGTAATTGTCGATAACTACCTACCCGTGGCAACTTGCCGGCTGTATGCTATTGACGATGAACGGGTGATGCTTGGAAGGATTGTCGTTCTGCCAGAGTATCGCCACCAAGGACTTGGAACGCTTGTAGTTCAGGAAGCGGAGAAGTGGGCAAAGGAACTGGGCTATCATACATCTGTACTGGAAAGCCGTGACAACAAGATCCATTTCTACGAGACGATGGGCTATGTGGCAGACTACTCGCAAAAGATTGTCGGAGAGACATTTACCTGCTATCGGATGGAGAAAGAATTGAATTAATTGGAGGGCATTGTAAGGCGCCACGAGGAATTGTAAAGATTACTTATATTATGAAGTGGACGGTATTATCAGATAATCGCACGAATAACAACCAGTTGCAAACAGAACATGGTTTGTCTATCTTGTTGGATACAGGACGTTATCGTATCATACTCGACACAGGAGCCAGTGATGTGTTTATTCGTAATGCAGAATGCTTGGACATCGACCTCAGCACGGTTGACTATGTGTTTATCTCTCATGGACATAGCGACCATGCAGGAGGATTGAAGCATTTCCTGAGTATCAATGAACGTGCTAAGATTATTGTGTCGTCTGATGCCGTCAGTAGGAAGTTCTTTTCTAAAAGACGATATCTACATAGCATCACAACTGAGTGGCCAGAGGAAATACAGGAGAGGGTAATATATGTGGATGATTCTTGCAAGATAGAAGATAGTCTCCATATTATCGCGCAAATTCCACAAAAACATCCGATGCCAAAAGGAAATCAGCATCTGTTTGTGCAAGATGCAGAAGGTGATTATGTTCCTGACGATTTCCGTCATGAGTTGGCTCTATATGTGGATGGTCTGCTGTTTACGGGCTGTGCTCATAACGGTTTGGAGAATATTCTGGCAGCATGCCCCTACCCTGTCCACACCGTTGTCGGAGGATTCCATCTGTTGGATGATCACGAGAGTGAAGAGGAACTCACCGAACTTACCAAGAGACTGACAGAAGCTTATCCCAACACACAGTTCTACACCAGTCATTGCACGGGCGATAAAGTCTTTGCTATTCTAAAGACTGTGATGGAAGATCGGCTTCATTCATTCTGTTGTGGCATGACGATAACAGTTATAAAGACTGTAAAGTAATTAATAATATGGTGTAAAAAAGAACTTGTATATATTTCTTGATTCACCGCCCATTTTTCCCGTTTCACCTACTTTCTTCTTCAAATTCGCGCGATAAGGTTGTAATTTCGCAACCAAAAAACAACGAGATGAAGAATAAAGAAATAAAATGGATGATAACAGCATTAGTGCTGTTATTATGTTGTTTGGGGGTGAACTCTCAAGATGCTCCTAAAAAGAACTATGCAGAAGCTGAACGAAAAGAAACAAAAGTTCCTTGATCAGATCGTCCCCAAATGGATTGAAGAGGCGAAGAAGAATGGTAAGAAAATATGAGTAGTATCAGGCTTCTCTTATCCTTTTGAGGAGTGAGGAGTGTGAAGCGAAAAGTAAATAATTAAGAGCCCTAGTGGCTCTTTTTCATTTTTTATTCGTATATTTGCACAAAATAAATATAATTTAGGTAAGGATGAAAAGAATCATGATTTCTGCACTCATGCTGCTGGTGGCAGTATGGAGCATGGCTGTCACTCACGACGAGGACGGTAGTCGTCTGTGGTTACGATTGGAGAAGACTAACACGACTGCTTCTGTTACAGGCGTGAAAGGTACGGCCATGACGGAATTGCAAAGCTATTGGCAGGGCGGACCAGTGGTACTGAAACGCCAAAAGGGAATGACGGCCGACGCATATGCCATCAAGAGCGAGGGCAGAAAGACGGTGATAACGGCAGCGAATGATGCTGGACTGCTATACGGGGCCTTCCACCTGTTGCGCCTGCAACAGACTGGACAGGCAACCACAGGGCTCAACATCAAGGAGCAACCAGCCTATACCCTGCGCATACTGAACCACTGGGACAACCCCAACGGCACTGTAGAACGTGGATTCGCAGGGAGGAGCATCTTCCTGAATCCAGATCCGCAACGGATGAAGATGTACGCCCGAGCCAATGCCTCCATCGGCATCAACGGCACGGTGCTAAATAACGTGAACGCGAAGCCCGAAGCACTAACGACTGAAAGTCTGCAGAAAGCCAAGGAGATAGCCGACCAGTTGCGCCCTTACGGCATCCATGTGTTTCTGTCCATCAACTTCGCATCGCCCATAAAGGTGGGCGGGCTGAAGACTGCCGACCCGCTTGATGCCGATGTCGTCAACTGGTGGAAGGACAAAGTGAATGAAATCTACCGGATGATTCCCGACTTCGGCGGATTCCTTGTAAAAGCCAACTCAGAGGGTGAGCCTGGTCCGCAAGATTTCGGACGGACACATGCCGACGGTGCCAACATGTTGGGCAAGGTACTGAAACCGCATAAGGGCATCGTGATGTGGCGCGCCTTCGTGTATAAGCCACAAAGCAGTGACCGTGCCAATCAGGCCTGCGAGGAGTTCGTGCCCCTGGACGGACAGTTTGCCGACAACGTGATTATCCAAATCAAGAACGGTCCCGTGGACTTTCAGCCTCGCGAGCCGTATAATCCGCTGTTTACCTCTTTACATAAGACACCGACAATGGTAGAGTTCCAGATTACGCAAGAGTATCTGGGTGCTGCCAACCATCTGGTTTACCTCGCCCCCATGTGGAAGGAGTTCTTTGGCTTAGTAAAACCGGCCAGTCTGAAAGCGATGGCTGGTGTGGCTAATATCGGCGACGACACGAACTGGTGCGGACATCACTTCGCGCAGTCCAACTGGTATGCCTTCGGACGACTGGCGTGGAACCCCGCCCTAACATCGGAACAGATTGCTGAGGAATGGCTGTGCCAGACGTTTTCGGACGAGGAGAAGCTGGTAGGTCCTGTAAAGCAGTTGATGCTGGACAGTCACGAGGCTTGTGTGAGCTATATGATGCCACTGGGCCTCCACCACATCTTTGCAGGCAATCATCACTACGGTCCAGAGCCTTGGTATGCTCCACGTGGTCTGCGCGCCGACTGGACCCCACCCTACTACCACAAAGCCGACAGCATCGGACTGGGCTTCGACCGTACACTCAAGGGATCGGCTAACGTCAAGCAGTATCCCGAGGAACTCTGCCGATTGTATAACGATATCAACACCTGTCCCGAAAACCTGTTGGCATGGTTCCACCATGTGCCATGGGATTACCGTATGAAGAACGGACGTACATTCTGGGATGAACTGTGCCACAAATACGACGATGGTGTACAAGAAGCCCGTCGCTTCCTGACCGTATGGGATGCCATGCAACCCTATGTTGATCATCAGCGCTTTGACGATGTACAGCGCAAGCTCCGCATACAAGCCCGCGATGCCGAATGGTGGCGCGATGCCTGCCTGCTCTACTTCCAAACCTTCTCACATCGCCCCATCCCACAGGACATGGAGCATCCCGTGCATAACCTCGACGAGATGATGCAGTTCGTCATTCGTATCTCCATGTATGAGAATCCTCCCTACGGATATACCAAGTAATCAAAAAGGAGGCTATCTATTAGGCGCATCAATATGAAACCTATCCCAGCAATTCTTTCAGTTTATTGACATTGCTGCGCGAGACGGGGATGGCATCATGACTATGACGAATTAAAAGTTGCATGGTACGTGAATTCGTGGATATCTGTTCCACTTGGCCAAGATTGACCATGAAGGCACGATGGCAACGCACGATCATGGGATAAGCTTGCAACGTGTCTTCCATCTGTTTCATCGTGGCGCGAAGCATATTAGTCTGCACATCATTATTTTGCAGTTGGCACATCTTGACCGTTGGTCGAGATTGTTCACGCTCGGAAATCAGATCAGGCTCTGATTTTTCTCGCTTACTCACAATCTTGACATAGTTGCCAACTGCTTCTATATATAATAAGTGGGAAATCTCAAGACTAACGGATTCGTTAGTGGTACCTGTAAGGGTGAGTGTATCCCTTGATTCATTCAGGGTAATCTTTTCTTCCCTCACATCGGAAGAGCCGAGGGAGGTTTCTGTTTGCAATTTCTTCAGCTGTTCATTCAACTGTCTGGTTTCTTCGAGTTCTGCAGCCAAATAACGGTTACGGAACTTGAATCGCCAATAGAGTCCGATGGCGAAGGAGAGGAAAGCAATAATCATCAATGTCTCCAGATAATTGCTCAAAGACAGCCTATTGCCTTCTACCAACTCGCTCATCGCGAAATGGCGATAGAGACAGATGAGCAACGACACCAACGGCGTGTTGATGCATTGAAAACGGAGATTGCGACTGATGATATAGCTGACGCCACGGTCGTAGGAGCGAGGCATATGGACAACGTATCTCAGAATAATTTCCGTTAGCAAACAGCTGAGCAAGCCCAAGGCAAATAACGCTAACAAATGAATATAGGCCTGCCATTGCCACACTTCGAGCCTGAAGGGCTTGAAGATGGCTATCGCCAGCACTATAAAGGCGGTGCTGATGATGCGAATGGTAATTGTTTCTTTATGACCTTTATCCATACGGTTGACAAAGGTAATAAATATAATTAAGAATTAAGGAATTAGAATTAAGATTTTGCTTCCGCTCGTCACTTTTCAGCCATTTCGTCCCACTTTTGTGCCCGTTTATCACAAACCAATACAGAATATCCCAGAAATTTGGAGGAACAGTTTGTACCTTATACTTTTGCACCCAGAAATGTTTTTAATAAAAAGTAAAGATATGAAGCCAAGAACGATTATAGGAATTGTTTTCATTGTGGCCAGTTTAACAAAATTGGCAACAATCTGGGGAATTATCGAATGGAACTGGTTTACAAAAGTATCTGAGGAACCGTGGGTTACCTATTTCTGCATCTGTTTGCTGATATATGTAGGTGTAAGCCTCATTATCGACAGTTATCGTCGCGACCCAGACCAGTGGTTGCAACGTCCACTACCCATTGGTGAAGATGGTAAGCGCATCTGTTGCAACGTTCACTACGGCGGTGATGAGTACATCTATCGTGGCGAACCTTTTCACGGAGCCCGTCTTGATGCATTCTGCGGAGGTATCCGTATGGACTTGCGTGATGCCACCATCACAGAAGATGAGGAGATCGAGATCCATACCTTCTGTGGCGGCATAGAACTCATTGTGCCTCAGACGGTAAATATTGTTGTCAAGAGTCGCAGCTTCATTGGCGGTGTTGGCAATCATACTTCAAGAATCGTAGGTAAGGATGCCCACTGCCTCCATATCATAGCCGACAATTTCTTGGGTGGAGTAGATATAAAGAACTAAGGATTCTGTAACAATCTGTAATTCTCCGATGTTAAATACGACAAATAGGATAAAATATAAAACAAACAAAAAGATGAATAAGAAAATATTTAGGATGACAGCTATAATCGCTGCAATGATGATGAGCCTGACAGCTCAGGCCAACCGATGGAGCAGCGAGAACAGAGCGATGCATGCATCAGCTATGTCGAGTCGTGACAGAGGTCGAGCAGTGCTCAAGACACAGGATTGGGGCGGACGAGTGATTGACGAGAAGGGCGAGCCGATGCCTTTTGTAAATGTAGTTTTGCTGTCGCTACCTGATTCTGCTTTCGTTCAGGGTTGCATGACAGACGAACAGGGTATATTTAAGATTGTAACGGATGTCAACGATGGCCTCTTCAAGGTGACCTGTGTGGGTTATCAGACCTTATATATAAAGGCGGACAACGACCTGACCATCCAGATGAAGGAGGACACGCAGTTGCTTGGTGAGGTAGTAGTCAAGAGTCAGCTGCCCAGAACGTTTACGAAGGGTGACGCCATGCGCACTAACGTGGCTGGTACCATCTTGGAGAAGGCCGGAACGGTAAGCGATGCCCTGTCGAAGATTCCTTCGGTGGAGGCAGAACGCGACGGAGCCGTGAAGGTGCTGGGGCGCGGTGATGCCGAGGTGTATATCAACGGGCGACGGGTGCAGGACAACAGCGAACTCACACGACTGCGTTCCGATCAGATACAACATGTGGATGTGGTGCAGAATCCTGGTGCCCGATATGCAGCTTCGACAAAGGCCGTTGTGCGTATCACGCTGAAAAAGGCTCAGGGTGAGGGCATCAGCTTCCAGGACAACACCTCTGACTATTACCAGTATGGCTACACGCTGACCAACAACCTCGACGTGAACTACCGCAAGGACGGCCTCGACGTCACAGCCTCGCTTTGGGCAGGTCGTTACGGTCACAGCAAGTCGCTGCAGGAGAACGACATTACCTATTACGTTGGCCCCGACTTCTATCTTGGTCGTAGCAATCAGGAGAGGAAGAGTGTGTGGAAGGGGTGGTCGCCACAGTTGCAGGTGAACTATATGCTGGACGAGAACCACAGCTTCGGCGCCTTCTATAAGTACGACCGCCATCCAGGCGGGGATTCCGACGGATTCTTCTATACCGACAACTACGTCAACGGCGTCTACAGCGAGCGCTCGGAGAGCCACATCTGCGGCAACGACAACTTCCGCAAGCACATCTTCAATGCCTATTACAACGGCAAGGTGGGCAATCTGGGCATCGACTGGAACGTGGACGGCCTCTTCGACAAGACCGTTGAGGACAACAGCACGGAAGAAATAACTATAGATGCCAACAACGTCCGTTCAAGCCACGATGTGAAAAATAGCACCAAGAGCAGCAACAACTTCTGGGCAACAAAGCTCATCCTTAGCTATCCCGTGTGGAAAGGCAATGTCAGTGTCGGCGGCGAGTACAGCTACAACCACCGCACCGATGCCTACTCCTTCCTTTCAGCCGAGATGCTACCCGTGAAGGCTACCGACACGGAAATCAACGAGAAGTCGGCTGCCGCCTTCGTGGAGTACGGTCGACAGTTCGGCAAGCTCTATGCCCAGGTAGGCCTACGCTATGAGCACCTCACCAACGACTACTTCAACTTTGGCGTGCGGGAGGACGAAGTCTGCCGCGACTATGGCGACTGGTTCCCCACTGCCACGCTCTCCATGCCTGTGGGCAAGGTGCAGCTCTCACTCTCCTATCGCAAGGACATCGAGCGCCCCAACTACTCCTACCTCACCAGCTCGACGGTTTACATCAACCGCTACACCTACCAGAGCGGCAACCCCTACCTGCGCCCTACCTATACGCACAATCTCTCGCTCAACGCAGCCTACAAGTGGGCTGGCATGGTCGTGACCTATTCGCGCACCAAGGACAACTTGACGATGGCCACCGAGCCCTTCCCGGGCGCTGACAATCCTATGGTTAGCCTTGTCCGTTACATCAACGGTAGCGACGGCTACAACCAGCTGAGCCTCAATCCCTACGCCAGCCCCACCATCGGCTGCTGGCATCCCACATGGTTCATCTATGCACAGTTCCAGGACTACAAGTCACTTTGTGCCAACGGCAGCGAAATCACCCTCAGCCATCCATATGCTAACATAGGATGGGACAACACCGTGGAACTGCCTCATGGCTGGCGCTTGAACGCAGGCATGCGCCTGTCGTCGAAGGGCGACATAGACAACTTCCGCCTCAACCGCACCGTCTTCAGAAGCGACTTCGGCGTGCAGCGCGACATCAACCTGCACCGCCTCGGCACCTTGACGGCTGATCTGCGCTGCTACGATATATTCAATACCAACAAGAATGGCGGTATCGTCTATGGCATCCGCGAGATTACCACCTACAACCCTGCCCGTCGCACCTTCTCCCTCGACCTTACATGGAAGTTCAACGAGGCCCGCTCTAAGTATCGCGGTTCTGGTGCCGGTGAGAAGCAAAAAGCACGTATGTAAGTCAGCGAATGTAGAAATACACCACTTATCACAAATAAGTGCAGATTATCCCAGAAATTTGGATATATCGGCAACTATCTGTATCTTTGCGGTCGTAAACCATAATAAAAATAAAGAAATATGGGAAAGGAAGTTAAGTACTGTCAGAGTTGTGGAATGCCACTGACTGACGATGTTCTCGGCACTAATGCCGACGGCAGTAAGAACGAAGAATATTGCATGTACTGCTACAAGGATGGAAAATTCTTGCAGGACTGCACGATGGAAGAGATGATTGAACATTGTGCGCAGTTTGTTGGTGCAGTAAACGAGGGGTTGGAGAAAACCATCACCAAAGAGGAATATATCGGTATGATGAAAACATATTTCCCCCAGTTGAAGCGTTGGCGTAAGACACTTACTGTCAACGATGATGAGGCCATGAAGTCCAACCCCGCTTTGGCTGGGGTTAAAGAACTCATTGCACAGATGGCCGACTCGCTGCCCATTGCTTTCATATCATCAGTAGATAACGAGGGTTATCCCTGTACCAAGGCCATGTTAGCACCACGTAAGCGTGAGGGTATCAAAACCTTCTACTTTACAACCAACACATTCTCAATACGTGTGGCTCAATACAAGGTTAACCCCAAGGCCAGCATCTATTTCTGCGATGCCGAAGGCTTCAAGGGTATGATGTTGCGGGGCACGATGGAGGTACTGACGGATGCCGCCTCGAAAGAAATGATCTGGCACGATGGCGACGAGCAGTACTACCCTGGTGGCGTCACTGATCCAAACTACTGCGTCTTGAAGTTCACCGCTACCGACGGTCGTTTCTATAGTGATTTCTATCCACGTAGTTTTGTGATTGAATAAAAAGATGAAACAGGAAATCAATCCCAAGGATACCAATAGAGCCATCGCTTTCGAACTATGGATGAAATCGCCCACCTTCCAGTTCCATCACGCCCAGATGGACGGCTCGCACGCCGCCCGATTCCTGGAAGAACTGCAGAAAACAATCAATACGATATGATGTAAGGTCAAGACACTTGCTGAGTACCAATGAAACATCTGCCAAATATCCTGTCGTCGCTCCGAACGGTGGGGGCTGTTGCTCTGCTACTGTGTGATATTGTAGGAACAACTTTGGCCTTGCCTTCGTCCGTCACGACTCGGCCATCTCCGAGCGAGTTCGGATGGCTCTCGCTGCTCCGTCCGTTTTGGGTGCTTTATGCGCTCTGTGGCATCAGTGACATAGCCGACGGATGGCTGGCTCGGAAACTGAAGTGCGTTACCAGGACTGGAGCATTGCTGGATAGTCTGGCAGACATCTGCTTCGTAGCGTGTTGTGCCTGGAAGCTCCTGCCGAAACTCGAACTGCCGCAATGGTTATGGCTGTGGGCTGGAGTAATTGTCGCGATTAAAGTTGTGAATCAGCTTTCGGCAGTTTGGGTGCACGGGCGCTTTTGCTTCCCTCACACTCTCGCGAACAAGTGGGCGGGTTTCCTGCTATTCATTGCTGCCCCCATGACATTTTGGTCAATCATTCCCATCACCATTGTGGCTTCCGTCGCCACGTTTGCAGCGATTCAAGAGGGTCATTTCATTAGGACAAGAAATAATATGAGAAAGATAATAACATTTGTTTTTGCATTGGTTGTTACATCGTGTTTGGCGCAAGAGTCAGGCTGTACCAACTATGGTGCATGCATCATGCGCAATGGCTCTATTGTTGGTGTTAACGAAAACGAGCGTTTTGCGATGCATAGTGTGATGAAGTTCCCGCAAGCGTTATACGTTGCCAATTACCTGAGTCGGAAAGGATTGGATCTTGATGACACAATCGTTGTTGATAAAGCAGACTTGATGCAAGACACTTGGTCGCCAATGCTAAAACTATTTGAAGGTGTCAAAGCCTTTTCGTATGCTGAACTGCTGGAATTGTCTCTTGGACAGAGCGACAACAATGCCAGCGAACTCCTTTTCAAGTTTTGCGGCAAGCCCCAATCAATAGAGAAATGCATGAGAAAACTTGGATTCCACGATATTCATATCCGCATGACAGAGGAACGAATGCACAAGAATCCGGCAAAGGCTATCGAAAACAGTTCCACCCCCGCCGAAATGGTCCGTTTGTTCGAGTGGTTTTATCGTCATAAAGACGACAACCCATATCTGACGTTTATCTGGAAGACGATGGCTGACTGCTCAACAGGACTGGAACGAATCCCTGCTGCGATACCCACAGATGCTCGTGTCGTACATAAGACAGGTACGGGATTCCCATCTCCTGAAGGAGTGCAAGACATGAACGATGCAGGTATCATTCTTATGCCTGATGGAAGCTATGCCATTATCGCCGTTTTCACCACGCACTCATCATCTGAGGCAGTAATAGCAAATATTGCCAGACATTTGTTAGCACAATAAGATATGCATACGTTGACCTAGACGGTGACAGAACAACGGGATAATGTTAAATCCATGTTAATTTCTTCATTTCTCTTGACTCGTCCCTAAGGGCAGGCATTATCTTTGCACCTGATTTTGAAACTATCTTCAGAATCATCGCGCGATTATGAGTTATAAAATGAAGTTAAAGATCGGAGAGTTCTCACAGCTGATGCAGGTAACGGTCAAGACACTGCGTCACTACGAGCAGAAAGGACTGCTGACACCTGACGAGGTGGACGAGTGGACGGGCTACCGTTACTACAGCATCAACCAGATGCAGAAGTTGCAAACTATCCGCGACCTACAACGACTCGGTTTTTCGCTGGATGAAATCAAGGATTTGTTCGAGGACAACTCGCATTTCCCAAGTATCCGCCAACTGACTGAGAAAATCAAAGAAACGGAGGCGCAACTGCAACAATTGATTGCCCGCCGCAACCGACTGCTCAACTGGAGGAACGCTCGCAAAGAAATGAAGACAATGGAAAAATTCAGTATTCAGTCATTGCCAGAGATTATCGTGGCAAGTCATCGTGAAGTTATACCTAACTTTGCAGCCATCGGTCCTATGTGTGTGGAGAAAATCGCCCCTGAGATGCAACGTCTCGGCTGCAAGTGCCCACCACCAGGTTACTGTTTCACTATCGAACACAACAAGGAGTACACACCGACGGACATCGACATTGAATATTGCGAACAGGTAGAGGAGATGGGCGAGGACAGTGCCATCATCCAGTTCAAACGTCTGCCCGCTGTGCCCAAGGCTCTTTGCATGAAGCACGTCGGCCCCTACGAACGGTTCTACGAGTCGTTCATCGAGGCATTCCGCTACATCGACGAACAGGGCTATAAGCCTGTAGGTCAGCACCGCACATGCTACATCGATGGAGTATGGAACCAGAAAGACCCAGAGAAATGGCTCTCGGTAATTCAGATACCAATAGAGTAATAATCCGTCCTGGTCGTCCCATATATTGGGGGGCGGTCAGGACAAAATGAGTTACACAATGAAAGATGTGACGAACAATTCCCAGCAGATTGCCGCATGTGGTTTATATTGCGGAGCATGCAAAAAGTTTCTCCATGAACAATGTGCAGGATGTCAACCCTCAGAGGAAGATAACCCTGGCTTAGGCCAACCCCTTTCCAAGGGGTTTCAAAGGTGTAAAATCCGCAAATGTTGCCAAGAGAAAGGCTTTCACACTTGCGCCGAGTGCGACACGGATGTGAAAGAATGTAAGATTCACAACAACTTTGTCGGTAAGATTTTTGCTTTCTTGTTCAATAGTGATAGGACTGCATGTATCCATTATATACACGAGCATGGTGAAGAAGCCTTTGCTGAGAAGATGGCAAAGGAAAAACAAATGACGATGAAAAGGAAATGAAAATAGAATTAGCAACAATACAAGAATATGAATCCGTCATAGCTTTTTATGACGATGTGACAGCACGTACGCCGGAGATGGCGGTTTATGCCCGATGGAGTAAAGGTAAGCACCCGACAGAAGAAGGCATCAGAGCCTATATTGATGAAGGAAGCATGTATGTTTATAAAGAAGGTGGAGAAATCATTGCGGCTATGGCTGTGACGATGTATCAGGGTGAGGATTATCACGCGATAAATTGGACACTGAAGGTGCCCGACGAAAAGGTGGCTGTGATTCATATCCTTGCCGTCAGTCCTGACAGCCAAGGCAAAGGCATCGGCTCTGAGATGGTTAATGAGGCTATCCGTATGGCAAAAAGTAAAGGCATGCAGACCATTCGTCTTGATGCCCTCGCCTCGAACACACCCGCCCACAAACTCTACGAACGTCTCGGCTTCGAGTATCGCGGCCAGCAGCACCTCTACGCTGAGAACACAGGCTGGACGGACTTCTATTTTTTTGAGCTTAAACAATGAATGATATGAAAGAAAGATTCAAATTCAACACCATCGGTCTATTTACTAGCAACAATAAGGCGACTGTCGATTTCTACACGAAAACCTTTGGTTTTACCACCGATTGGGACGGCATTCAGCCCAACGTGGAGATGACGCTGGGCAACATGCGCATTATCCTCTTCCCGCGTGACGCTTTCGAGCAGATGGTCGCTCAGAAGTTCCAATATCCCGAGGGGTTCAATGGTACAGTAGAATTGGCATTCGACGTGCCCACCTTCGCTGATGTCGATAAAGAATACCAGCATGC
>JBGUJY010000089.1:0-17371 GCA_045114185.1 Prevotella sp.
CGCCTGTGTCTGAAGAGGTTGGCTGTGCATAGTACTTCATGATGAGTTGCTCCTCAATACACTCCGTTTCGAACCTTTTGTTGTGCTAATAATTTGAGATCAAAAAGTAACAAAAGTACACATTGGGTGGAATATCTTAAAAAAACGTGAACTATCCGCCTATGCTTACACAATCGGCAGACTGATTCCGTTGATCTTCTGATAGACGTCGAGGGCGTAGATGTCGGTCATACCGCTGATATAATCAATGACTGCCATGAGGCGTGCCTCGAGGTCGGGGTCGTTGATGTCGTACTGACTGCTGACACGGTCGATGAGCTGGCGGGAGTAGAAGCGGTCGGGGTAGAGGATGGCCTCGGTCATGGCCTCCATCAGCGTAGCCATAATCTTGTAACCACTGAGTTCCACGTCAAGAACGGGCTTACTGCGGTAGATCTTCTGTACGGAAATCTCGGTACACAGCTTGTAAGCGATCCGTTGTGGCTCATCGATATGGTCAATCAGTGAGCCAGTCATAGTGCCGTTCATGATTTCCTCCTCATGGCGCATGAAGGCCTCCACACAGGCATTCTCCAATTTACCAATGGCACATGCCCGCATATACACCACCTTCTCGTTGTCATCATCGATACCCTCATCGCAGATGCGCTGACGGATCTTGTGCTGACTCTCCGCATCGAAGAAGCTCAGGAGCATGTGTTCTGTTTCCTCGAAAGAGAGAATCTTCAGTTTATGCGCATCCTCAATATCCATGATCTCGTAGCAGATATCATCGGCAGCCTCCACTAAATAGACTAATGGATGACGGGCATAGCGCAGGGGCTCACCCTCGGCAGAGAGTCGTAAAATGCCCATTTCATCGGCGATTCGTTGATAGATGGGGAGTTCGGAAGTAAAGAATCCGAACTTACCTTTCTTGCCTGCCGCGGCAGAAACGAAGGGGTATTTTACAATAGAGGCGAGGGTGGAGTAGGTCATGACAAATCCACCATCACGGCGACCTTTGAAACGATGGGTAAGCAAGCGGAAAGCGTTGGCATTGCCTTCGAAATGTGTGATGTCGTTCCAGAATGTCTCGCTGACCTGCGACTTCAATTTCATTCCATTCCCCTCGGTGAAGAAGGTCTGAATGGCCTTCTCACCACTATGACCGAACGGCGGGTTGCCCAGGTCATGCGACAGACAAGCGGTACTCACGATGGTTCCGATCTGCGGGAAGAGGGTGTTGGCGAGTTCCGGTTGTTTGCTGAGAACGCGGTGAGCCACATCGTTACCCAATGACATACCCACACTGGCCACCTCGAGCGAGTGGGTGAGGCGGTTGTGTACGAAGATGCTACCCGGAAGAGGGAACACCTGTGTTTTGTTCTGCAGTCGGCGGAACGGTGCAGAGAAGATCAAACGGTCGTAGTCGCGCTTGAATTCCGTACGATCGTCGTGCCGCTCACTGTGACGGTTCTCCTGTCCCAGTCGTTTGTTGGATATGAGTTGATGCCAATTCATGTTGCAAAGATACGTTTTTTCTTCGTATTTCGCGCACTTGAACCCTAAAGAATAATAAAATATCATTCTTTTCTTTGTATTGTGCTCAGTTCTTCGTATTTTTGCACATTGATTTGTAAACCGCTCAAGACATGATAAAGGTAAAAGTAGTGAACAAGGGGCACCAGCAGTTGCCCGCCTATGCCACCCCGCAGAGTGCAGGGATGGATCTTCGTGCAAACCTCGATGAATCCGTGGTATTACAGCCACTGGAGCGACGACTTTTCAAGACAGGTCTGTTCATCGCGCTGCCCGAAGGCTATGAGGCACAGGTGCGACCGCGCAGCGGACTGGCCCTGAAGCATGGAATCACGGTATTGAATACCCCTGGCACCATCGATGCCGACTACCGCGGCGAGGTGGGTGTCTGTCTGATTAACCTCTCACAGGAACCGTTTGAGATCAACGACGGCGAGCGCATTGCACAATTGGTTATTGCCAAGCATGAGCAGGGTGACTTTGTGGTTGTGGAGGAACTTGATGAGACGGAGCGTGGTGCAGGTGGCTACGGACATACAGGCGTAAAATGAGTAGGATCAGAATAGTGCGTGTAATGATGTTGTTGGCAATAGTAGTTGTTGCCATGACATCATGTGTGTCTTCGAACAGCTCGTCGAAGACAGCGGTTCCATCCCGCAGCGTGACACGCACACCTCTCAGTTTCAACGATTCACAACGACTGAAATACTTCTATTACGAGGCGATGAAGCTGCAGGAGCAGGGAAAGTTCGCGGCAGCGTTCGACCTGCTGAAGCACTGCGAGACCATCGACCCGCAGGCGGCAGAGGTTTACTATGCTCAGGCAGCCTACTATGCTGAGCTGAACAACGACTCGATGGCACTGGCATGCATGAAGAAGGCGGCCGACTTGAACCCTGCCAACGATATATATCTGGAACGACTGGCCATCACACATGTCAACTCAAAACAGTTCGATGAGGCGGTGAATGCCTACGAACGACTATATGCCAACCACAAGGATCGTCTCGATGTTCTGGATATCCTGCTGCAACTGTATAACCAGCAGAAGGACTACGACAAGATGCTGACTACCCTTGACATGGTGGAGGCACTGGAGGGAAACAGCGAACGACTGGCACTCTCGAAGATGCGCATCTATTCCATGCAGGGAAAGAAGGATGAAGAATACGAAACACTGAAAGGACTCTGCGACAGTTATCCGAACGATATGAACTATCATGTGATGATGGGTAACTGGCTGTTGCAAAACGGGAAGGATGACGAGGCGCTGGAACAATATAAGCTGGTTTTGGCGGAGGAGCCTGAACATACCGGTGCAAAGATGTCGATGCTCGACTACTACCGAACCACAGGTGCTGATTCCTTGGCACAGATCATTCAAGAAGAGATGCTGGTGAGTCAGAATACGCCCATCAACGACCGTGTGACGCTCATGCGACAGGTGGTGGCGGATAATGAGCAGGCGGGAGGCGATAGCACACAGGTGCTCTCACTCTTCAAGCGCATCCTGGCCGAGCCGCAGAAGAATGCGGATATGTATGAGCTCTATGTGGCATACATGAAGCTGAAGGAGATGCCGGAGGACAGTATCAACAGTGTACTCGAGAAGGCGCTGGAGGTGGCACCCGACAATCCGAGTGTGCGATTCCAACTGGTGCAGTCGAAATGGATGAGTCAGGACTACGACAAGGTAATTGCTCTCTGCGAGCCCGCCACGGAGTATAACCCCGACGAGATGACATTCTACTATTTCCTGGGTTTGGCTCATTTCCAGAAGGATGAGCGCGACAAGGCCTTGGACGCATTACGCAGGGGCGTGTCGCAGATCAATGAGGAGAGTAATAAGGATTTCGTGTCTGACTTCTACGCCATCATGGGACAGATCCTGCATGATAAGGGTCTTGATGATGAGGCGTTCGCAGCCTACGACAGCAGTCTGCAGTGGAAGGATGACAATATCGAGGTACTGAACAACTATGCTTACTACCTGAGTGTACGGGGTGAGCGACTGCAGAAGGCGGAGCAGATGAGCTTCAGAACCATCAAGGCAGAGCCCACCAACAGTACTTATCTGGATACCTATGCGTGGATCCTCTTCATGCAGGAACGCTACGAGGAGGCGAAGATCTATATCGACCAAGCGGTGCAGAACGATTCCGTGCCGAATGCGGTGATCATCGAACATGCGGGTGATATCTATGCGCTGAATAAGGAGATGCAGAAAGCCGTGGAATACTGGAAACAGGCGCAGGAAGCGGGTGGCAACAGTAAGGTGCTAATTAGGAAAATCAGACAAAAAAAATACTTAAGGGCAAAGCCCTAATTGAAAATTGAAAATTGAAATAGAATGAAAAAGTATTATAAGATATGGATGATGGTGGCAGTGGTATTTGCTGTTACCTCATGTGGCTCAAAGAAGCACTTGGTGAAGGAGGAGCCGGTGGTGACACCTGCCCCTACAACCCCGTCGGGACAGGTGAAACCTACGGATACCAAGGGCATGGAGGATCTGCGCAAACAGCATTTCGCCGAGAAGGTGCTCGACAATGCCGTGTATGTGGACAATATCACCTCGAAGATCGAGTTTACGGTGAAGTCGGGTAGCAAGGAGATCAGCGTGAACGGAAAGATCCAGATGCGCCGTGACGATGTGATCCGCATCCAGCTCTCTGTACCCGTATTGGGAATGGAGGCCGGACGACTGGAGTTTACCAAGGACTATGTGATGATCGTTGACCGTATCCATACGGAGTATGTGAAGGGTGATTACAACAAGGTGGATTTCCTGAAGAACAACGGACTGGACTTCTATTCCTTGCAGGCACTGTTCTGGAACCAGCTGTTCCTGCCGGGCGAGAAAGCCATCACCAAGGATAAGCTGAAGGCATTCACTATAGATCTGAAGGATGATCCCAAGAACTCTACGCTGTCGCTCAAACGCGACCGACTCTCGTATGTGTGGCAGGCAGACAATAACACCGGTCTTATCAAGCAGGTGGATGCCCAGTATAGCAGTCAGCAGAGCGGAAACACCAAGTTGCAGTGCACCTACGACGATTTCCGTTCGCTGGGCGTGAAACAGTTCCCTGCTAATATCACCTTGGATATGAATACCTCTGCTACGCAGAAAGCCAAGCAGATCAAGATGAATATCCGCATGAAAGGTCTGAATACCGACAGTAACTGGGAACCCCGTACCACACTGTCGAAGAAATACAAGGAAGTAACGGCTGATGATGTCCTCAAAAAACTGATGAACTTTTAATGAGAAGAATCCTAATCCTTTTCCTGGCACTGACATTCACCTTGTCACCCTTTGCGCAGACGAAGAAAACGCAGCAGAAGGCGACGACGGTGAAGAGGACTGCCACTGCCCAGAAGAAGACTACGGCTACCCCGCAGAAGAAGACCACTACAGTAAAGAAGACTACCACTCAGAAAAAGGCTACAACAACCAAGAAGGCTACTACTACGCAGAAGAAGCCGGTCTATACCAACTCTGAGATCAAAGGACTGCAGAACCAGCGGGCACAAATCCAGAAGAAGATCAAGGAACAGGAGAAACTATTACAGGCCAACCGTGCTGATGTGAAGGACCGGTTGAATAACCTGTACGTCATCAACAGCGAGATAGAACAGCACCAGAAATCCATCGAGGGCATCCAACGTGATATCACCAGTATTGAGGGGAATATCGAACTGCTGGAAACCCAGTTGGCTACCTTGGAGAAACAACTCGATGAGCGCAAGGCCAAGTATGTGAAGTCGCTGCGCTATATGGCCCGTCATCGTTCCTTCCAGGAACAGTTGATGTTCATCTTCTCTGCCAAGAACCTCGCACAGATGTACCGTCGTATGCGCTTTGTAAGGCGCTATGCGGCCTACCAGCGGGCACAGGGTGAACAGCTGAAGGCCAAGCAGCAGCAGATAGCCGAGAAGCAGGATGAGCTGAAGAAGGTGCGTGGCGAAAAGAACAACCTGCTGTCAAAGGACAAGAAGGAGAAGGCTGCCCTGCAAGGTAAGCAGGAGGAGCAACAGCAGATGGTGACCAGTCTGCAGAAACAGCAGAAGGTCATTCAAGGCGTGATCGACGAGCAGCGGAAGAAGGACCAGGAGCTGAATGCGCAGATCGACCGATTGGTGGCTGAGGAAATGGCCAAGGCACGTATCCGTGCTGCGGAAGAGGCGCGTAAGAAGGCTGCTGAGCTGGCTGCCGCGAAGAAGAAACGCGAGGAGGAACTGGCGCGTAAGAAGGCTGAGGCTGAGAAGGCTGCCAAGGAGAACGAGCGTCGTATTGCTGAGGCTAAGGCGCGTGAGGAGAAAGCCAAGGAGGAGGCTCGTGCTGCCGCCAAAAAGAAGGATGCGGAAGCCAAGGAACGTGCCGAGGCTAAGGCGCGTGAGGCACAGGCTGACCGTGAGGCAGTAGAGCGCAAGGCGGCTGTAGAGAACAAGCGTCGTGAGCGTGAACTGGCAGAGGCCAGCAAGGAGACAACCTCTGTCTCTACAATGAATACCGAGGACCGCCGACTGAGCAGTAACTTCGAAGGAAACAAAGGTAGGTTACCACGTCCCGTTTCCGGTCGTATAGTCCGCCATTACGGACAGAACAGTGTGGACGGTCTGAAAGGGGTGATGCTCGACAACAAGGGCGTGCATTTCAAAGCTTCGCCAGGAGCAGCCGTGAGTGCAGTGTTCAATGGTGAGGTAAGTGCCGTGTATAACTTCGGCGGCAGCTATCTAGTGATGGTCCGCCACGGTGGTTATATCTCCGTGTATTGCAACCTGAGCTCAGTTAGCGTGAGCAAGGGCAAGCATGTGAACACAGGACAGAAGATCGGCAGCGTGGGCTCCGATGGTGTCATGCAGTTCCAGTTACGCAGAATGCGGGGTGGCAATGCCGAGACCTTGAATCCTGAGGCTTGGATCAGGTAGTCTTGGGGAGGATCAATCCGTTGAACAGCTGTAGGTAATCACCTATGGCTTTTTCTATTTCCGATATCTTAATGAATTCATCAGCAGCGTGAGAACGACTGCTTTCGCCGGGTCCTAACTTCAGCGAGGGGAACGACATCAATGCCTGGTCTGACAGGGTGGGCGAGCCGAAGGGTATCATACCCATGGCCACGCACCGCTGCACCAGGGGATGATGCGGGTCGATATGCGAGGAGTGCAGACGGAAGGAGCGGGCAGTGACCTCGCTCTTCAGGTGTTGTCGGATTTCCTCAAACACCTCCTCGTTCTTGTAGAACTCATTCGTACGCACGTCAACCACCATCTCGCAGAGGTCGGGAATGACATTATGCTGGGTGCCTGCGTGGATCACGGTAACGCTCATCCGCGTTTCACCCAGGAAAGGACTCACCTTACTGAACTGATGATTGCGCAGCCAGAGGAGATCATCCAGAATCTCATAAATGGCATTCACACCTTCGTTGCGGGCCGCATGACCGGATTTGCCACGTGCCTTCACGTCAAGAACCATCAATCCTTTCTCGGCAATGGCGGGCTGCATACCTGTTGGCTCTCCCACTACAGCTACATCGATAGGGGGCAGGAGGGGGAGCGCACGACGGATGCCGTTCTCGCCTGATACCTCCTCTTCGGCTGAGGCGAGGAAGATGACGTTGTACTGTTGGGGATGGGAAACAAGAAAACGGAATACCTGCAGCAGCGAAACCAGTCCGCCACCACAATCATTACTTCCCAAGCCATAGAGCACATCATCCTCTACAGTAGGCGTGAAGGGATCACGTGTCCATGATGCCACTGCCTTCACGGTATCGATATGGGCATTGAGCAACAGTGTGGGGCGCCCCTCGTCATACTGCGGATCCATGATCCATACGTTGTTTCCTTCCCTCACGGGCGTGAAGCCGTAGGCAGAGATGGTCTCCACCAAAATATCGGCTGCCTTTGCCTCGTCACGACTCACGCTGGGCGTGGCAATCAACTGTTTCAGCAGGGCTACCGCATCCCGTGTATAGTCCTTGCAGATAGAATCGTTTGTCATCTCACTTCTTGATAGTCAGCAACAAAAGTACGGATTTTTCACGGAATCCCTATCATCCTGACGTTTTTTTTTGCTTTTCTTATCACAATTTCGGAAAAAAGCATTATCTTTGCAATAGAAAAACAAGGGCTTATGCAGAACAACAGCCACCTTTCAGTGCTCGTTCACGAGCAGGCAAAGAAATACGGGGAGAAAACAGCGCTGAACTATAGAGAGTTCGGAAGTCTGAAATGGCAAACGGTTTCTTGGAACCAGTTCTCTGAACGTGTGAAGCAGGTAAGTAATGCCTTGCTGAACATGGGTGTGCATGTACAGGAGAACATCGGTGTGTTCTCACAGAATACCGTGCAGTCTCTTTATGTCGATTTCGGTGCCTTCGGCATCCGTGCCGTCACAGTACCCCTCTATGCCACCAGTAGCGAACAGCAAATCCAGCATATTGTTGGAGATGCGGAGATCCGTTACCTCTTTGTAGGTGAGCAGGAGCAGTATGATAAGGCGCACCGTGTGCTGCCTTCGTGTCCTACCCTCGAGAAGATCATCGTGTTCGACCGCTCCGTACGGATGGTGAACGGTGATCCCAGTTCCATCTACTTCGATGACTTCATGCAACTGGGCGATAACCTGCCAAGGCAGTCGGAGGTGGAGATGCTGTGGAAGCAGGCCAGCTGGGATGACATAGCCAATATCCTCTATACCAGTGGTACCACAGGCGACTCAAAAGGTGTGATTCTTACCTACGGACAGTATCATGCTGCTTTTGTGGCGAACGACAAGTGCGTGCCAGTGGGAGAGAACGACCGCGTCATGAACTTCCTGCCCATCACGCATATCTTCGAGCGCGGATGGCTCATCCTGTGTATGACCGAAGGTGCGGAGATCATCATCAATACCTATCCGAAGGAGATACAGCAGTCGCTCAAGGAGATGCATCCTACCTGTATGTGTGCCGTTCCCCGTTTCTGGGAGAAGGTATATATCGGCGTGAAGGAGAAGATCGAGAAGGCCAATGCCGTGGAGCGTAAACTGTTCAACAGAGCTCTTGCCGTAGGAAGAAAATATCATGCTGAGTTCGTGAGCAAGGGCAAACGTGCTCCGCTACCGCTGAAGTTAGAGTATGAGACCTTCGACAAGACCTTGTTCTCGTTGGTGAGAAAGCAGTTGGGACTGGAGAAAGGTAATATCTTCCCCACAGCAGGTTCGTATGTGTCGGCCGAAGTGGAGGAGTTCACGCATTCCGTAGGTATCTGCATGATCGTGGGATACGGCTTGACGGAGAGTCTGGCAACAGTATCGTGCGACCACAAGGGAGAGCCTTATACCATCGGTAGTGTGGGTCAGCCCATCGAGGGTATTGAGATTCGCATTGGTGAGAATGACGAGATCCTGCTGAAGGGTCCGACTATCACTAAGGGCTACTACAAACGTGATGCGCTGAATGCGCAGAGTTTCACCGAGGACGGGTTCTTCAAGACAGGTGATGCTGGTTACCTCAAGGATGGCGAGCTGTTCCTGAAGGAGCGTATCAAGGAACTCTTCAAGACCAGTAACGGTAAGTATATTGCTCCACAGATGATCGAGGCAAAGCTGCTGGTGGATAAGTATATCGAGCAGTTGGCAGTCATTGCCGACCAGCGTAAGTTCGTGTCGGCTCTTATCGTTCCTTCCTTCCCCGAACTGGAGGAGTATGCCAAGGAGAACCGCATCGACTTCAATACCCATGAGGATCTCTGTCAGAACGAGCAGATCATCCAGATGATTGCCGAGCGCATAGAGACCTTACAGCAGCAGTTGGCCAACTACGAGAAGATCAAACGCTTCGTGTTACTGCCGAAGCCGTTCACCATGGAGTCGGGCGAGCTCACAAACACGCTGAAGATCAAACGTGCCGTGCTGAACAAGAACTACGCCGAGCAGATCGAAGAAATGTACAAGGAGTAGCAATCACACATCGCTTCGACAAGAGGAAAGAGAGAAAGAATGATTACACAAGACCAATTGAAGGATGTCCTCAAACGCGCGGATGATCTGTACCGCTATCTGGACATCGACAGGAAAAAGATAGAATTTGAGGAGGAGGATCTGCGCACGCAGGCGCCCGATTTCTGGGAGGATCCCAAGCGGGCGCAGACGCAGATGAAGAAGGTGAAGGACATCAAGCGGTGGCTGGATGGCTATCAGGAGGTGCGTACCTTGGCCGATGAGCTACAGCTGGCCTTCGACTTCTTCCACGATGAGATGGTTACCGAGGAGGAGGTGGATGATGTCTATGCCAAGGCTATCGCTGCCATTGAGGATCTGGAACTGAAAAACATGCTCCGCCAGAAGGAGGATCCCATGGACTGTGTGATGAAGATCAACTCGGGTGCTGGTGGCACAGAGAGTCAGGACTGGGCCTCGATGCTCATGCGTATGTATATGCGTTGGGCTGAGGCGCACGGACATAAGGTGACGATCAGTAACCTGCAGGACGGTGACGAGGCGGGCATCAAGAGTGTGACCATGGAGATAGAGGGTGGCGAATATGCATACGGATACCTGAAGAGCGAGAACGGCGTACACCGTCTGGTACGTGTTTCTCCGTTTAATGCGCAGGGTAAGCGTATGACAAGTTTCGCCTCTGTCTTTGTCTCTCCGCTGGTGGATGATACCATCGAGGTATATGTGGATCCCGCCAAGCTGTCGTGGGATACCTTCCGTAGCTCAGGTGCTGGTGGTCAGAACGTGAATAAGGTGGAGTCGGGTGTACGACTGCGCTATTGGTACACGGATCCGGATACGGGTGAGGAAGAGGAAATCCTCATTGAGAATACGGAGACGCGCGATCAGCCCAAAAACAAGGAAAGGGCCATGACCTTGCTGAAATCACAACTCTACGACCGGGCCATGAAGAAGCGTCTGGAGGCACAGGCGAAGATCGAGGCAGGAAAGAAGAAAATCGAGTGGGGTAGTCAGATACGTAGCTATGTCTTTGACGACCGTCGTGTAAAGGATCATCGCACGAACTACCAGACCACGGATGTGGACGGGGTGATGAACGGAAAACTCGATGGATTTATCAAGGCCTACCTGATGGAGTTCCCGGTAACGGAGGAGGAATAACTAATCACTGTAAACTATTAACTATAAACTAAAATATTATGAGTCAGAAAAGAAAAGCGCAACGTGCTCGTCATGAGGCAGAGGTTGCAAAGAAAGGTAAGGACGTGGTAATGTGGATTATCGTCGCACTGATTGTCTTTGCACTGATCTTCTTAGTGATTAACACCGTTGCCATGATGTAATGAGCGGCTTCGAGATCGAACGAAAGTTCCTCGTGCGAGGAGAAGACTACCGCGATCAGGCATCTGGCAGTATTCGGATCAAACAAGGGTATATTTGTAGTGGACACGGACGGACTGTTCGTGTGCGACTCACTGACCGCTGCGGGTTCCTGACTATTAAGGGACCTGCTGATCCGTCGGGCCTGAAACGGTATGAGTTCGAGAAAGAGATATCGCTCGAAGAGGGAGAACAGCTGATTGCACTCTGTGAACCAGGAATCATCGACAAGACACGCTATCTGGTGAAGAGTACCGATGGCGTGCATACCTTTGAGGTGGATGAGTTCTATGGTGATAATGCCGGACTGGTGATGGCTGAGGTGGAGCTGGGCAGTGAGGAGGAACCGTTTGAGAAACCTGATTTCATCGGTGATGAGGTGACAGGCGACCGACGTTTCCACAACTCTCATCTGCGCGTCTTCCCTTTCATCCTTTGGCGCGGAACCATACCCAGAGCGTTCCGACACCTAGCATTAGAGTAGCCCCTGTGCTGTTGGCTAGGAAGTCGAGCCATTCGCCACTTCTATTGCCTCCCGTGCAATAGGCTTGAGCCAACTCAATCAGTCCGCTCATGATGATGGGGGCAAGCCATCCCCAGCGAAGGATTTTCTTCCAGCTGAAGGTGGTGGGTTGGTTCTTGAGGGGATGCCAGCGTAGGTATTCCGTCCAGATAACCCCACAGGTGCAGAGGTAAAGGGCGATATGTGTCCATTTATCGATGAAGCGGACATGCTTCAAGGGGATCTCGGGTATGGGCATCAGACAAACTACCCAGATGGTCGCTATGCAGATGCATGAGAGGGGGTATCTTCTGATGTATGTTAGGATGTATCTCATCTTCTTGTGAATTTTGGTGCAAAAGTACAATTTTTCAGTCATTTGACAGACCCAAAGAGTAATAAAAGATGTCAAACAGTTTAGAAAGAGGTAATTTTGGGACGAAGCTAGGTGTGATCTTGGCTACTGCAGGTGGTGCAGTAGGCCTGGGTAACGTGTGGCGTTTCCCGTATGTAACCGGTCAGAACGGCGGTGCGGCCTTTATCCTGATCTACTTCGTCTGCGTCCTGATCATGGGTATTCCCGTGATGCTTTGCGAGTTCCTCATCGGTAGGCACGCTCAGTCAAATACAGCGCGCGCCTATACCAAACTGGCTAATGGCACACCATGGAAATGGGTGGGCTATATGGGAGTGCTCACGGCAGCACTGATTATCGGTTATTACGGGGTGGTGTCGGGCTGGACCTTGCAATATGTGCTGGCTTCTGCCACAGGACAGCTTCATGGTACGCCTGATGATTTCCGTGCGTTGTTCTCTGAGTTCTCCACCAATCCCATCAAACCGATTATCTGGATGGCACTGCTGGTGGGAATGACGCATTTCGTCATCGTGCATGGTATTGAGGACGGTATCGAGAAGGCATCGAAGATCATGATGCCTCTGTTGTTCATTCTTCTCCTTGTCTTGGTAGGTTGTTCGCTGATGCTTCCGGGAGCGATGGACGGCGTGGAGTTCCTGCTGAAGCCCGACTTCTCGAAGGTCACGGGCAAGACGCTCCTCGAGGCGCTGGGACAGTCGTTCTTCTCTCTCAGCATTGCGATGGGCTGTCTGTGTACCTATGCTAGCTACTTCAAACGCGAGACGAACCTTGTGGGCACTGCCTTCGAGATTTCCATCATTGATACATTCGTGGCCATCCTGGCTGGTCTGATGATTTTCCCTGCCGCCATGTCGGTAGGCGTGCAGCCTGATAGCGGACCGTCACTGATCTTCATCACATTGCCCAATGTTTTTGAGCAAGCATTCGGATCGTTACCCGTTCTGCAGTATGTGGTGTCCTTGGCGTTCTATGTCCTGTTATCCATCGCTGCCCTCACCTCGAACATCTCTTTGCATGAGGTATCTACATCGTTCCTCAGTGAGGAGTTGCGTATCGGACGGAAGAAGGCGGCAACCATCGTATCGGTGATGTGCGTGATTGTGGGTGCTGTGTGCTCACTGTCATTGGGTGACTGGGACTGGGCGAAAGTATTCGGAATGTCGATCTTCGACTTCTTCGACTGGACCACAGCGAACATCTTGTTGCCGTTGGGCGGATTCTTCACTTGTCTGTTCATCGGCTGGTATGTGGAACATAAGCTGATCCGCGATGAGATTACCAATTGGGGAAGCAGTAACTATCACTTCTTCCATCTGTTTGTCTTCGTGGTGAAGTTCGTGTGTCCGCTGTTTATCTTGTTTGTTTTCCTGCATCAGATAGGATGGGTGTAGATAGTTGACAGTTAAGGGTATGGAAGGACGCGGATCTTTTGCTTCGAAGATGGGCATCGTGCTGGCAACGGCAGGATCGGCCGTGGGCTTGGGGAACATCTGGCGTTTCCCTTACATGACCGGTCAGAACGGTGGTGCGGCCTTCATCCTGCTCTATTTCGCATGTGTCTTCCTCTTGGGCATACCGGGTATGATCAGCGAGTTCATCGTGGGGCGGCACGGAACGACCAATGCCGCGCGGGCTTACGATATCCTTTCTCGGGGGAAGCCTTGGAAACTGGTGGGCTATCTCGGCATCCTCACGTCAACCATTATCCTCGGCTTCTATGCGGTAGTGGCAGGCTGGTGCCTGGAGTATCTCTTCGCCTCTGTGATGGGGAAGATACAGGGCGATGCCAGTTATGTGCAGCATTATTTCGAGTCGTTCTCCAACGATCCCATCCGACCGTGTTTCTGGGCGATAGCCTTTATCCTGATTACTCATGTTGTGGTGGTACGCGGTATCCAGAAGGGTATCGAGCGGGCTTCGAAACTGCTCATGCCTGCCCTGCTGGTCTTATTGGTCATCATCGTGGTGGCCTCTTGTTTGCTGCCCGGAGCGGATAAGGGTATTGAGTTCCTGTTGAGACCCGACTTCTCCAAACTCAGCGGTAGCGTGTTCCTCGAAGCATTAGGTCAGGCCTTCTTCTCATTGAGTTTAGGTACAGCCTGCTTGTGTACCTATGCTTCGTATTTCGATAAGAATACTCATCTGACAAGGTCGGCGGTGCAGATAGCACTCATCGACTCGATGATTGCGGTGATGGCAGGACTGATGATCTTTCCTGCCGCCTTCTCGGTGGGTGTGACACCCGATGCGGGTCCTTCATTGATCTTCATCACCTTGCCGAACGTGTTCCAGCAGGCTTTCGCAGGCATGCCGTTCATGGGTTACCTCATATCCGTGATGTTCTATGCCCTGCTGGTATTTGCCGCGCTCACCTCCACCATCTCCATGCACGAGATTGGAACGGCTTTCTTCACGGAAGAACTGCACGCCCCACGCAGCAGGTCGGCTTGGGTGATCACGGTGGTATGCTGCTTGATTGCCGTTGTCTGCTCCTTGTCGATAGGTGCTTGTCCTAACATCAAGTTGTTGGGTAGCGACCTGCTGACATTCTGCGACCATCTCACGGCTCAGTATCTGTTGCCGGCAGGAGCATTCCTTACCAGTTTGTTTATCGGATGGTATGTACCGCGCAAGGAGGTGCGGGATGAATATACCAATCAGGGAACCCTTCGTGGAGGTTTCTTCCCGGTCTATCTCTTCATCGTCAGGTTCGTCTGTCCGATATGCATCCTTCTGGTCTTCCTACACCAGATGGGCATCATCTGAACCTTTAACCCTTAAATTGACACACTATGAAATGGAAAGAATTTTTTTATTTGCAGAAATCTGATCGTCAGGTGCTCATCGTACTCCTAACTGTCGTCATTGTGGCCCTTACCTTATTATATATATTAGGGGAGCGGTATGAAGCAACGGGAACGACTACCGATTCACAGTCAACAGAAAAGATCCTATCTTCAGAAACGGATTCTTCTTCGTTAGATGATGACCAGGCTTCGTCAACGCAACTGTTCCCCTTTGATCCGAACACAGCCGACAGTACCGAACTGCTGCGCCTGGGGCTGAAGCCGTGGCAGATCAAGAACATCTACCGATATCGGGCTAAGGGTGGTGTATATAGTCGTCCTTCTGATTTTGCACGACTGTATGGTCTGACGGTTAAGCAATATCGTACGTTGGAACCTTATATCCGTATCTCGCCCGACTATCTGCCTGCGTCCACGCTCTATCCCGAGAAGGACTCGCGCCGATTTGGCTCCCCTGGCGCATACTCCTCGAATCGCGCCAGCGAGGGTACGTCTTCCTTCAATAACCATTCTGCTTCCAGCTACTCTCCCAAGCTTTCACCGGGAGAAAGTGTGGTTCTCAACATGGCGGATACCACCGAACTAAAACGTGTTCCTGGTATCGGCAGCTATTTCGCCCGTGCCATCATGCGCTATGGCGTACGACTTGGTGGGTACTGTCGAGTGGAACAGTTGCGTGAGATCAACGGGTTCCCTGAGGAGGCACTTCCGTATTTCACGATCGAGAACCCAAGGGTACGACAGCTGAACGTGAACCAGCTCACACTCGAAGAACTGCGCAAACACCCTTACATCAACTTCTACCAGGCTCGTGCCATTCTCGACTATCGTCGTCTGCATGGCTCGCTTCATAGCTTAGACGACCTCAAACTTCTCAAGGAATTCCCGCCAGCGGCTATCAAGCAGTTAGAACCCTATGTTTGTTTCTGAATTCTACTCAAAAGAATGCTAATTTACAGATTTTCAACACCAAGTTTTCATATTATTTAGAAAAAAATATAGAAAAATTTGCGTGTTTCCCAAAATTGATGTAACTTTGCACCCGCTTTTTGATGGCAACTTCAAAAAAAGTAGAAATAACATAAGTTTAACAGATAAAATTTTAAGCAAAGACATGATTATCGTACCCGTAAAAGATGGCGAGAACATCGAAAGAGCATTAAAGAAGTTCAAGAGAAAGTTTGAGAAGACTGGTGTCGTGAAAGAACTTCGCGCTCGCCAGCAGTTCGACAAACCTTCAGTCTTGAAGCGTCTGAAGATGGAACACGCTATTTACGTACAGAAGCTGCGTCAGGCTGAAGAACTGTAAATATACTGCTAGGCAAGCAACAAGAATAGCCGGCTACGTGAGACGTAGTCGGCATTTTTTTATCCGAAAATTTGGAAATATGAAATATATTTCATATCTTCGCTGACGAAACCACATTGATTGCGTATGACCCTAACGGAAGCATTCCTTAACTATCTGGAAGCAGAGCGGAACTACTCGCCACTGACCGTGAAATCCTATGGGGATGACCTGATGGCCTTTGAAACGTTTTTCACAGAACTGGATAGTAGGATTACTTGGGAAACCGTCGATGCGGATGTCATCCGTGACTGGATGGAGAGCATGATGGATAAGGGGAATAGCGCCACTTCGATCAACCGCAGGCTAAGTGCCTTGCGGTCGTTCTATCGTTTCGCTCTTCGCCGGCACCTCGTGGAGAGGGATCCTGCCCATGGTATTATCGGACCGAAGAAAGGGAAACCACTACCGCAGTTCGTGAAGGAACAGGAGATGGATAAACTGCTAGACGACTTGCTGACTGATGATAGTTTTAAAGTCGTACGCGCACGTACCATATTAATATTACTATATGAGGCAGGACTGCGAGTGTCGGAACTGGTGGGACTGGATGATGACAGCGTTGATTTCGTGAACAACCAGCTGAAGGTGTTGGGTAAACGAAACAAGGAACGTGTCATCCCCTTTGGCGAAGAGATGCTACAGGCGCTGAAACAATACATGAAACTCAGGGACGAGGAAGTGGGCGGCTCATCGCCTGCACTCCTGCAGACTGAGAAGGGAATGCGGATGAGTACCGGTCAGGTAAGAAGCGAAGTGAAGAAATACCTCTCTATGGTGACCACACTCAAGAAACGCTCACCCCATGTGCTCCGCCATTCGTTTGCCACGGCCATGCTCAATCATGAGGCAGGACTGGAAAGTGTAAAGAAGCTGCTGGGACATCAGAGTCTGTCAACGACCGAGATCTATACCCATACAACATTCGAGCAGCTGAAAAAAGTATATCGTAAAGCCCATCCTAGGGCATAACTCTTAAAATTGGAGGTAACTATGGAAATGAAGATTCAGTCGATTCATTTCGACGCAACCGAGCAGTTGAAGGCGTTTATCGAAAAGAAAACCGCCAAGTTGGAAAAATCTTATGAGGACATTCAGAAAGTGGAGGTACAGCTGAAAGTCGTCAAGCCTGCTACAGCCCTTAACAAAGAGACGGCAATTACCG
The DNA here is from genome assembly GCA_045114185.1 of Prevotella sp. Classification (GTDB taxonomy): domain Bacteria; phylum Bacteroidota; class Bacteroidia; order Bacteroidales; family Bacteroidaceae; genus Prevotella. The sequence goes on from JBGUJY010000089.1 coordinate 17,057, forward strand.
TCGCAGTTCCCGGGAATACATTGTATGTTGAGAAGGTGTGCGATACGTTTGAAGAGGGCGTAGATCAGTGCGTAGATTCATTGAAGGTACAGTTGACCAAATTTAAGGAAAAACAACGTAACAGATAAAAAAACACAGAAAAAATTTTGGTGTTTCGAAAAAAGTACGTATCTTTGCAGCCGTTTTCCGACAGGTCGTAAATCTGAATCAGAGAGCGGCTGCATTGAAAAGCCTCTTTAGCTCAGTTGGCCAGAGCACGTGATTTGTAATCTCGGGGTCGTTGGTTCGAATCCGACAAGAGGCTCTGGAAGGGCA
>JBGUJY010000090.1:0-2314 GCA_045114185.1 Prevotella sp.
CACAGCCTCCTTGCTTCCTACGGCAAACGAGACGTGGATGTAACCGATGCTGAGCTTCGATGGGTCAACGTCTATAGTGTCTGGCCGCTGCATCAACTCTAATTTGGTACTGCCCTCGGTGAACGTAAGAATATACGTCCTCAGTCCTGTACGAGGATTATGATACTGTTCATTGCTTGTTGCCTCGAAGTAATCGAGGAAGAACTGGCGCATCGCTTCGAGATCGCGACAGAATAGTGCTACGTGTTCAATTCTCATTTGGCGTTCGATGTTGATGTGAACCATTTCTTTTTCAGCCACTCGCGGATAGGCAGGTCGTAGAGTTTCAGGGCTGCGTATGCTAAGCCGATGGCGAGGAAGAAAATGCAGACAGCGACGAAGATATGCATGCCAAGCGGAGCGTCCTTGTGATTCTCTGCCCATGACATCTGCATGTAGATGAGCGGATAGTGAGTGATGTATATGGGGTAGGATATATCGCCCAAGAACTTGTTGATACTCTCTGATTTACCACCTTTGACAGACGAACTAGCGCCAATGGCCACGATAATCGGGAAGCAGACGAGAATGCAGAAAGCCTCGTAGAGTCCGTTCGTCCAGCGACTTTCGCCCTCAGTTCCTAAACCAAGCCATGGCATACCTAACAGGATGACAATGAATAACGAGCACCACCAGAAACCGCCTTTCAAATTGAGAATTGAAAATTGAGAATTGAAAGTTTTGCTACCGCTGTTCATAAGTCGCGAGATGAGCAGACCGCAGAAGAAGGGATAGAGCAGACGGGTGAAGCCAATCTGCAACTGGTCGGGCGTGGTACTCCATCCACCAATCACGGTATAGGATGCATAACTGCGTTCAGCGAGGACACCGAAGATGTCGATGTTCAGGCAAAGGATAATCGTAAAGACAGCAAATATAGCCACGCAGATACCCAGCAACAGTTTCGAGAAGCGACGTATGACGAGTGCGTAGAGGATGTTCGCCAGATATTCCCATTGCAACGACCATGCAGGACCGTTCAATGGATTAGTCTCGCCCCATCCGCGGATATCCATCCCGCTGGGTAGTGGTATCATCGTGAAGCACCATAGCATCACCAATACCACCATATACCAAGGCGTTTCATTAATTAGCGGGAATTCCGAACAACTACCGAAGTAGAACATCACAGCTCCGAACAGCGTGCCGAAGATGACCATCGGATGCAAACGGATGAGTCGGCGCTTGAAGAATCCCCATGTCGTCATCTTGTTCCACCTGTCATCATACGCATAGCCGATGACGAAGCCCGACAGCACGAAGAAGAAATCCACCGCCAGATAGCCGTGATTGATGGGCTGGTCGGCACCGCCACCATAATACGTTTCAAACAGGTGATAGGCTACCACCAGTACGGCAGCTACGCCGCGCAGTCCGTCAAGGATTTCATAACGGGGTTTCGAGGCAAGATATATGTCTTTTCTTTCCATATTTGTTTTACGTACTCTCCTTTATTACAGAAGGGTGGTGAGGATATTGCCGTTGCCGATGACATGGTTGTTGCGGTCTACGGTCTGGTCGCGACTTGGCTCATAATAGCCAAGAACATGGTTGTTGCTGTCGCGCAGGCACTGGCGACCGCTGAATTCTGTATCGATGTAACCAATGACATGCTGGTTACGGTCTCGTAAAGTCTTCCTAAACATAAGCTAATCGATTTTTAGTTAGTAAAAAACAATGCAAATATACGAAAATAAACGAAAAGATTCGTACTTTTGCAAAAAATATTCTTGGATAATGAGAAAGAAGATCGTATTATCATTGCTGATGGCATTCGTTGGACTGTCGATTCAGGCGCAGACGACAGTGAAGAAGGTGTATGACGAGGAGATCAATCCCGTTGAGCAGATTGACATGGCCTTGGCGAAAGCGAAGGCGGAAGGACGGTATGTCATTTGTCAGGTAGGAGGAAACTGGTGTCCGTGGTGCCTGCGCTTTGCTGATTTCATCACCAACGACACGACCATCAGTAAGGTGATTGATGAGAACTTCGTGTATATCCACGTGAACTATAACCCCCGCAAAAAGGAGGGGGCAGAGAAGACCGCTCAGGCCAATGCGATGCTGGCACGACTGAACAACCCTGCCCGTTTCGGTTTCCCCGTGTTTGTGGTGCTGGATGAGGAAGGGGAGGTGATACATATCCAAGACTCGAGTTTCTTGGAGGAAGGCGAGGGTTACAACAAAGAGAAGGTCCTTCGGTTCTTCCAGAATTGGACACCCAAGGCCGTGAAAGGGTAATTTCGCTTTTTTCTCAAGACCTAACATTGGAAAT
>JBGUJY010000091.1:0-8021 GCA_045114185.1 Prevotella sp.
CGCTACAATGCCGAGACGGGTGGAAGCATCTCACGACCGGAGAATATCAATGGTAACTGGAATGTGAACAGCGGTATCACATTCAACACAGCCATCGATACGACTGCCCATTGGAATGTGGGTACCGACACGAGGGTGCGTTACAACAACTATGTGAGCTATGTGGCGCAGCAGAAAGCGGATGCACAGAAGAATACGACACGTTCGACGAATATCTCTGAGCGTCTGAATGTCAGTTACCGTAACGACTGGCTAGAGATTACACTCGACGGATGGTGTAACTATCAGCACTCCCGTAATGAGTTGCAGCCCACAGCAAATCTCGATACCTGGCAGTTCAACTATGGAGGACGATTCCTGTTACGACTCCCGCTTGACATCGAATTGAGCAGTGATCTGCATGAACGTAGCAGACGAGGCTATAACGATCCGTCGTCGAACACCAACGAACTGATATGGAACGGTCAGATATCCAAGACTTTCCTGAAGAGCAAGTCTTTGATTGTGGCCCTGAACTTCTACGACCTGTTGGCTCAGCAGAGCAACTACGAACGATGGGTGGGTGCTACCGGTCGTAGTGATACACGGTATAACAGCATCAACTCGTACGCTATGTTGCATGTGCGCTACCGCTTGAATATGTTTGGCGGTAAGGTGGATACTGAGGGACGTTATGATAAGAAGTGGGGAAACAATGATCAGCGAGGTGGACAACGTGGCGGCGGTGGTCAGCAGCGTAGAAGATTCTAAGGTATAACGAACAATTTTACTACAGTCCGTAACGTAACAAACTCCCAGTCCGAACGCTTCGGACCGGGAGTTTGTCGTTTTTGGACTAGGAGTCCGCTTGTTGCGAACTGCCTTATTCGCCCACAACGATAACGCAACGGTTCAGGTCGTTCTCTGGGAACGGCTGTACAGTGTCACCGTAAGAGCTGACTGTCATGCGGTCAGCGGAGAGTCCTTTCTCCTGCAGTGCCTTGGCCACCTTCTCGGCACGTGCCTTGGCATAACCCACATTGATCTGCGGATTACCTGTACCACGGTCGGCATAACCCTTGATGGTGATGCCCTTCTCAGGATACTTCTTACACCATGCCATAATCCTGTTGAGTTTAGCCTCGGGATCAGGATCTGAGAGACGGATGTTGTAGAAGAAGGTTTCCTCTAATGGATCGGGTTTCACCACGGGCTTGGGCTCTGGCTTAGGCTCTGGTCTTACCACAGGTTGTGGTGCCGGAGCGGGAGCAGGAGCTGGCTCCTCATAGACAATAGGAGCGGGAGCTGCCTTCTTCTTACCGAGCTTGAAGGTCAGACCAATCAGAGCGGTCAGCTGCCAGTCAGGATTGTAGTTGCGCTTGAGGTTGAACTCATCGTTCTTGTAGTTGGCATCTACTTCAAGACCTAAGGCCAGCTTCTCTGAGAGGTTCAGGTTGAACTGTGTACCAAAGCGTCCGTTATAGGTGCTGTGCTTCGTGCCACAGAGCTCAGGATTCTGAACAAAGTAAGTGGCGCGGTTCTGCGCATTGAACTCATCAAAGTCCCATCCGTAGTTCACACCGAAACCTGCCAACAATACCCAGTCGAACTTATCGCTCAGGCGGTTCGGGTTGATGATATTGGTCATGTTCATCAACAGATCGAGGTCACCAGTAATCGCGTTGAACTTATACGTATCAACGATGGCACCTTTCTTCTGCCATCCCTGGAAATGGGCACGGGCACCTACCTTCGAGTTGAAGTAACGACCGAAGGAGAGGGCGGCCTGCGGGGTGATGAGTTTGGTGAAGTCGTAGTTGGTGAACGTTCCTTGTGCTCCACCCTGAACGGTGATGAAGTTATAAGGGTAGTTGTCCTCTACACTCTGTGCCTGCGCTGCGGTGGACACTCCAAGAAGGAGTGCCACAGCTGCGAGAATATTGATCATTCTTTTCATAAGTCGATTCTTTTATTGTTGGAATTACTCTACAGTACAGTAAATCTTATCAGAGGTCTTGCGAGTAGGATAGAGCTTGATGGTCGTACCTACAGCACCGAGGTTCTTGCCATTGGCAACAAGGTCGTCAATCACCATAGAAGGCTCTACGCTATCATTGCCACCGAGGTTGATAGCCCAGTCGCTATTGATACGGAACTTCCATCCGTTACCATTCACGCCAGGATTTGTCGCCACGAAGCAGAAGTTCTCAGCATCCCATGTCATTTCAACATCGCCGCCCCAACTATTGAAGTCGCCGATGATACCCATCTTCTCCACCTTCACGGCATTGATGCTCATGTCGGCCAAATTGAGGGTGACATAGTAGACAGCCTCTCCAGCAGTAGCCTTGAAATTACCGCCACCACCTACCTCAACATCACCGGTCATGCCACCAGTCATCATTTCGCAGTTTACTTGGCTATCCCAGTCGCCTGGTACCTTCTGGAACTTGTACTCGTTGCCCCATCCGTTTGGATCGGCGATGTACAGGTAACCCGTGTAGATACCATCGTTGTTTGGCGAAGCCAGCTTCTGCTCAGCATTAGCCCAACCGTCGGTAGCGCCAATGAAGTAGATGAACGGCTCGAAGTTGATCGGAGTGATCTCATATTCGTATGTCATCATATTGATGGTCATACGATAGTACTTAGCGGCACCGTCAACATGGAAGGAATGATCACCGCCGAGGTTGTAACGACGGTCGAAGGTTCCCTTGAGGTCTTCGCTGGCTCCCGTTGTTCCGAAGAGCTTGGTCCAGTCACCTGAAGCAACACCATCGAACGCTTCGTCATCACCAAAGGCGAACCACATCTCTCCACCTGTGCTGGCAAATGTATAGGTGAACACAGGATCATCGAACACGCTCTTGTCACTGTGTGAGAACTTCTGTGACCTATCACTGCTCCACTCGCCAGGACCACCGATGAGGTAGTAGTTCTCAGCGATGTTCAGGGCCTCGATCTGATAGGTGTAGTCCATCATGTTGATGGTCACCTTGATCAGTCTGCTACCTGCCGGTACACAGAATGAACCATCGTCGCTGAGGTTGTAGCGGCGGTCGAGATTACCTGTAGGATCGGTATTACCGTTACCCTTCTTCGTACCGAAGAGCTTCGACCAGTCGTTGTTGTTGGCGATAGCGTCGCAAGCCTCATCGTCACCGATAGCGAACCATGTATCTCCATCAGCTGATGCCGGCATGGTAATGGTGAAGATAGGATCCTCATAGACATCCTTGCCACTGTGTGAGAACTTCAGTTCCTTCGATGCAGCTGTGCCTGCCCAATCACCGCTGGCACCACCAACGATGTAGTAGTTCTCAGAGATCTGCGGAGCTTGAGGAATCACATTGATATGGAACACATCCGATGTGGCGGTCTTCACTGTGGTTGTACCGTTGCTCAGCCACATGCTGACAGTGGCTTCTACGGAACGTTCTATAGGACGACGGCCGTACAGATTGATGACATAGTCCTGCAAGTCTGCAGCTGACATATATCCATCTGCACTGATATCGTAAGAGTTATCACCTAACTGAATGGTGAATGAAGGAGTATAGGAAGCATTGGTAGCCGTGGGTGCGGTGATGTTGCACACCTTCACTGCCTCGTCAGCAACGCTGTTGAAGTCGATGACTCCCACGGTAGAGATGCTACCGTCACCGAAAGAAACAATCTCCGGCTGGTCAACTTTCTGCGGTTCTGCCCAGTCTTTGTAGTCGTCGGTGCAGGAAATCACCGACGCTACAAATGCCATAGCTAATAATATTTTCTTAGTCATATTCGTAGTCTCTTTATGGTTCATTATTGCTCGATTAACATATAGTCACCTGTGATGTCGTTGAACAACAGGAGGTACTTGCCATCGGGAACAACGAGGTTGCCATCGTTGTCGCCAGAGCCGGCCAGACCGTTCTTGTAACCCCAGTTGGTTTCCCAGCTGCCAGGAATCTTCACCTTCAGCTTGTCACCACCATTCACTTCATACGACCAGATATGGTTTTCGCTGCCGTCGAGTGTGAAGATCGGTGTCATCTCGGTGTCAGACCATTCATTGAAGGTACCTGCTACACAGAGTTGATCGTAAACCTTTACGTTACCATCGTATTTCTCGATAGTGATATCGTTGGTACGAGTGTCTAACTTGATGGTGTAGTAACCCTTCTCGCCAATACCGATATTATGGTTGTCACCGTCGGCATCAATCAGGAAGCTACCCGGGTTCTTCACATTGGTGAAGTTGAGCTGGGTGTTCCAGTCACCAGGAGTGAGCACGAACTTGAACTGACCATCCTCTGGGAAGAAACCAGTAAACGATGTCAGACCGCCACCTGTAGCCTTGTCGTATTCCTCATTCGGTACGAGGAACATCGGAACGAGTCCCTTACCAACCTGATCAGCACCATTGCTCCAGGAAGCACTACCGATGCAGTTACCCACCATGTACCAGATAATCGGTGCTGCGGGCTTCAGCTCAATATAATAAGGTACGGCCTTCATGGTCACTACGTTCGAGTAGATAGGATTGTACTCTCTAAACGAAGCGTCACGAATCGCAGCCTTCACACGGAAGGAGAGGTCGATGAGAGAAGGAACCTTGCTGGCCTCGTTCCATCCGTTGAGCTGAATCAGCATACGGTCGAGGGTCTCAGTGTTCAATTCCACGTTCTTTCCACTGCTATAGGTCTCTTCCAAGGCAAAGAAGTCAGCGCCGGTGTTATCCTCGGCGTTTACATCGAAAGCCCTATTGAAAGATCCTGTAGGTGATACTTCCACTGTATAGGTGGGCACCACGGGAGCGTTGAAGTCGTTGTATGGAGTAGGTTGTGACCAGGTGAGTGCTACGGTAGACGACTTCTCCAGGTCGATGTTGCCATTGACGGCCGGCTGGTTGAGCACGAACGTCGTGGGCTGCGCAATGGTGGGGTTCGACTCGTTGTCATCCTCACACGAGGTGAGAACGAAGAGTCCCGCAGCGGCCATCAGTATTGTTGATTTGAATATTGTTTTCATAACCAATTATCAATTTTCAATTGTCAATTATCAATTATCAATTATATTAATAGCCCTCGTTCTGAACCAGGTTGGGGTTCGCATTGATATCCTCTGCAGGAATAGCGAAGAGGTTACGGAATGCTGGCAGACTGGCACCATTCTGTGAGCCACCCTTCCATTCCCAGAGATACTGTCCGCTATTATTGCCACCGAAATATCCGTAACGGATCAGGTCGGTGCGGCGGAAACCTTCAAAGTAGAGCTCACGAGAACGCTCGTCGAGAATCTGCACCAGAGAGCAGCTGCTCAGGTTCGTGGTGTTGGCACGCTGACGGAGAGCATTGATATAGCCTGTACCTGTAGCACTGGCTGTTCCACCGTTGAGACGAGCATCAGCTTCAGCTGCAATCAGATAAGCCTCAGCAGAACGCATCAGGAAGAAGTCAGTGTCGATAAACTGTGAGTTGTGTGGACTACCACTTCCTGCGTAGGTGTTACGATACTTACCCACTGAGTAGCCAGAGGTGAACTCTGTCGGTGTGCTGACACTCAGCTCACGGTCAATACCGAAGAACAGAGCGCGGTCATCACCAGCAGCTGTTGCCATATCCTTGATGCTTACCTGTGGAGCGTCGTTGTTGGGGAAGAACTTAGCTACCAACTGTGAGCGAGCGCGGTTACCTGCCCAGAACTCACTGGTGCTGTAGTCACCTTCCGTATCCATGTCAGCCTTCCATGCGGAAGCCATGAGGAACAGTGTAGAACACCATGCGGTGGTCTTTACACCGTCTTGCAGGATCGGGAGGATAGCCTCTTGTGAAGCTCCGTTGCTACCATTATCACCCATGAAGAGCATCTGGTAGGCACTGAAGCCGTTCATACCGGTGGTCCAAAGCTTGTGTGGACCATTGATCACCTTCTCGGCATACTCCTTGGCTTCTGCCCAGCGAGCACTGCCTGTATAAACCTCTGCATTCAGGTACATACGGGCCAACAGCAGGTTTGCAGCATCTTGGTCGGCACGACCATAGCCATTGTCAGTATCCTTGCGAGCGGCAGGAGCCATCATCTGACCCTTAATCTCCATCAGCTCACTCTCAATCCACTTGAAGAGCTCAGCACGCTGGATCTGCGGAGGAGGTGTTGACATCAACGTGGTGGCAAACGGCACATTGCCGAAAGCATCCATCAGATGATAGTAATAGAGGGCACGGAGGAAACGAACCTCGGCCTCGTGGGTAGCATCCTGTCCGGCACAAACTTCCAGATAATGGTTACAGAAAGCGATACCTGTATAGAGTCGATAGTAGAAACCTTGCAACATCGGATGGGAAGCATCCCACTGGTTGTAGTTGAAGGCGGGAATACCCGGGTCACCCCAGGCGCAGATGGCCTCGTCTGTGGTCAACTCATTACTGTTCCAAAGCTGACGGATGAAACCGGCAGTACCACCGTCCAAACCATCGATGTCGCAGTCACCATTAGCACCTGTCTGACCTTGCAGTGCCATGTTGGAATAGCATTTAGTAAAGAGCGAAGCCTCATCAGGAACCATGGTCTTACTGGGATCGATCGGCGTAACATCCAGGTCGCCCGTGCAAGAACTCAGTCCTACGGCAGCAAAGAGGATTGCTGCTGCGGGAATTATGTTTTTGAAATATCTTAAGTTCATAATCTTCGTTGTTTTATTGTTTCCAAGAACTACTTTCTTCAATTATCAATACATCCATTCTTAGAAGTTGAGGTTCAGACCCACCTGTACAGTGAAGGGACGGGGATACATGTTGTTGTCGATACCGCCGAACACTTCAGGATCGATACCCTCGTACTTGGTAATGGTGAACACGTTTGTAGCAGATGCATAGATTCGTCCGGAGAGACCACTGTAGTTACCACCCTTGAACAGGTTGTCGAAAGAGTAACCCAGTGTGATGTTGTCGCACTTCAGGAATGAAGCATTGTGTACAAAGTAGTCGGACAAGGCGTGGTCGTAGGTTGACCAGTTGCGCTGTACGGCACCAGGAATAACATTCTGCAGGTAGCCGAATGAAGAGTCGAAGCGCTTCGATACATTAGAGTATCCAGCCTCTTTGTCCCAATAGACGTAGTTGTCGAAACTTGCGCGCAGACCGAAGCCGAAGTCCCAGTTCTTGAACTGAACACGTGAGCTCAAACCAGCGGTATATGGTGCATCAGGACTCTTGTAGAAATAACGGTCGGAGTCGTTGATGATACCATCAGCATTGCGATCTACATAAACACCTTCGAGCGGCAGACCGTTCTGGTCGTAAACCTGCTGGAATACGTAGAAGGAGTTATGCGGATAGCCCACGGAGTGTGCCTGGCACTGGTTGCCAGTACCTGCAGAGATACCACCAGTCATCACGATGGATGATTCGCCGGTGAGTTCCGTGATCTCATTCTTATTATAGGTGAAGTTGGCTGTCAACTCCCATTGCCAGTCTCTTGACTGAATAGGACGAACAGTTAAAGAAGCCTCAATACCTCTGTTCTCCAAAGAACCGATGTTCGAACGAACCATGTTTCTGAAGTTAGAACCGGCAGAAACAGATGCGTCGTTGATCAGATCGGTGGTCTCGCGATAATAGTAATCCACACTACCGCTAACACGGTTGTTGAACAGGACGAAGTCAAGACCGATATTCGATGTGGTCGTGGTCTCCCATTTCAGATCCTGGTTGTAAGCATCCGGACGATAGAGCAGACCTTCATCGTTCACACCAATGAGCGGATAGCGTCCATCCACATTGGTCGTATTTACATTATAGGTAGCGAAGTAGTTATAGTCGCCGATACCATCCTGCTGACCAGTCTTACCCCAACCGAGACGGAGTTTCAACTCATCCAGCCATTTCACATTCCTCAGGAATGCTTCCTCGTTGATCTTCCAACCGAGAGCTACAGATGGGAAGGTTGCCCAGTGCTCCTTGAAGCGGCTAGAACCGTCACGACGAACAGTAGCGGTGATCATGTAGCGGTCGAAAGCAATGTAGTTTGCACGACCGAAGAAGCTGACGAGATAGTTC
>JBGUJY010000092.1:0-11603 GCA_045114185.1 Prevotella sp.
TTGATCTCGTTGGCAACATCGCCAGGGAATACGTCGGTAATCTCCTCGTACATCTCGAAGAGGTTGCCATAACGCTGCATGATCACATCGATACCCAGACGGTTGATAGACTCGGAGAAGTCGAGGAATACAGCCAGACCGGTGTTGTTCACGCCGAAGCCCTTGTCGCAACGCTCCTTAGCGGCACGAGAGGCAACGTCACGAGGAACGAGGTTACCGAAAGCAGGATAGCGGCGCTCCAAGTAGTAGTCACGATCTTCCTCGGGAATCTCCCAACCCTGCTTGGTTCCAGCCTGCAGAGCCTTGGCATCTTCGATCTTCTTCGGTACCCAGATACGACCGTCGTTACGCAGTGACTCAGACATCAGCGTCAGCTTAGACTGCTTGTCACCATGAACGGGGATACAAGTGGGGTGAATCTGAACATAAGAAGGATTAGCCATATAGGCACCCTTGCGGTAGCACTGGATAGCAGCAGTACAGTTACAACCCATAGCGTTGGTAGAGAGGAAGTAAGCGTTACCATAACCACCTGTAGCGATTACCACGGCATTAGCGCTGAAACGCTCCAGCTTACCTGTTACCAAGTTCTTGGCGATGATACCGCGAGCGCGACCATCAACGATGACCACATCTTCCATCTCATAACGGGTGTAGAGCTTCACCTTGCCTGCCTTTACCTGACAGCTCAGAGAACTGTAGGCACCCAGCAACAGCTGCTGACCTGTCTGACCCTTAGCGTAGAATGTACGACTTACCTGTGCACCACCGAAAGAACGGTTTGCCAGCATACCGCCGTACTCACGAGCAAAGGGAACACCCTGAGCCACACACTGGTCGATAATATTGTTTGAAACCTCTGCCAGACGATACACATTAGCCTCACGAGCACGGTAGTCACCACCCTTCACGGTGTCGTAGAACAGACGATAAACAGAGTCACCATCGTTCTGATAGCACTTGGCGGCGTTGATACCACCCTGAGCAGCGATAGAGTGAGCGCGACGGGGAGAATCCTGAATACACAGGTTGATCACATTGAAGCCCATCTCACCAAGAGAAGCGGCAGCAGAAGCACCAGCCAAGCCAGTACCTACTACGATCACATCGAGTTTCAGCTTGTTCTTGGGGTTAACAAGACGTTGATGAGCCTTATATTCCTTCCATTTCTCAGGCACTGGTCCTGCAGGAATCTTAGAATCAATTACTTTTGCCATAATTCTTAGAAATTAAATGTTGATAATTAGCAGCAGCTGAGACTAGGTGCACAACCGAATGCAAAAGCCAAAACTACAACGAGGAACATCAGCATAAGCAATGTTACATAGATGAAACCGATGCACTTCCAACGCTTCAGCCAAACCTTACCGCTCCATCCGAATGTCTGCATTGCAGACCAGAAGCCATGAGTGAGATGGAACCAGATAGCAACAAGCCAGATGATGTAGAGCACCACGAATACTGGATTAGAGAATGTCTCCTTGATCCACGCGAAGCCATCTGCGGGTCCATAAGCCAGTCCTTCGATATGGAACAGCTCTGCAAACATCATGTTATACCAGAAGTTGAACAGGTGGAGCACCAGTCCCAGCAGGATGATGATACCTAACACGAGCATGTTCTTCGATGACCACTCCACCGTACCTGCATTCACCTTCGTTGGCACCTCGTAGCGGTTATTGCCACGCGCCTTGCGGTTCTGCATGGTGAGCCAGAAGGCATAAACGATGTGAATCACTGCCAGGGCAGCCAAGCCAAGAGTAGCTACAACAGCATACCAGTTGGCACCCAGGAATTCGCAAATCATGTTGTAACCTTCCTCCGAGAATAGCGCTACCACGTTCATACAACCATGAAAGGTCAGGAACAGGATCAGCGCAACACCCGTGACGGACATTACAACTTTCCTACCAATTGATGAATTGATTAACCACATAAATGATTGATTTTAAATTATTTAATTGTTAGACTTTCGTTTCTGAAGCCCCTATTGAGTTGGCGAGAATCAACACCAGATAGTTGACTCTTCCACATCTGTTTCATGATAAACCATACCTTTTAATAGGTATAATTCTTTCCTATCAGTCTGCAAATATAACATATTTTAATGAGAGTACAAAGTATTTTTCACAAAAATCGCTTTTTCTTCAGCAAAAAAACCTTTTTACTTCTTCCCGTTATTTGCAAAAGTTTTTGTATTTTTGCATCGCATATTCACAAGATTTGATATGATTCTAAAGTATGATGTCATCGTCATTGGTGGAGGACATGCCGGTTGTGAAGCAGCATGTGCCAGTGCGAACATGGGTGCCAAAACACTGTTGGTAACCATGGACATGAACAAGATAGCACAGATGTCGTGCAATCCCGCTGTTGGCGGAATTGCCAAAGGACAGATTGTGCGAGAGATAGATGCGCTGGGCGGTAGGATGGGTATCGTAACCGATCAGACAGCCATACAATTCCGTATGCTGAACCGTTCTAAAGGGCCCGCCATGTGGAGCCCAAGGGCACAGTGTGATCGTGAGAAATTCATTTGGGCATGGCGTCACCAACTGGATATTACTGACGGATTGGACATCTGGCAAGACCTGGCCGATGAATTATTGGTAGAAAATGGAGAGGTTGTTGGCGTCAAGACCATCTGGGGCGCAGAGATTCGTGCCAAGGCAGTGGTGATTACCGCTGGCACGTTCCTCAACGGACTGCTACATATCGGACGTAAAATGATTCCCGGGGGTAGAATTGCAGAACCTGCAGTGACTCGTTTTACAGAGAGTATTACCCGTCATGGCATCACTTCTGAACGGATGAAGACAGGTACGCCTGTTCGCATCGACCGTCGTAGTGTGCATTTTGAAGATGCAGAGATTCAGCCAGGAGAGGAATCGCATACAGGATTCTCCTATTTGAATATACCACATACAAGTCGGCAGCTGCCCTGCTGGACCTTCAACACCAATGCAGAGGTACATGAGGTTCTACGTTCAGGACTTGAGGATTCTCCTTTGTATAATGGACAGATCCAGAGTATCGGTCCTCGTTACTGTCCTTCCATCGAAACCAAACTCATGACATTCCCTGACAGGGATTCCCATCCGCTATTCCTAGAACCAGAAGGTGAGAACACCAACGAGATGTATCTCAACGGATTCTCGTCGAGCATGCCGATGGATGTACAGATAGAAGCACTGAAGAAGATACCGGCACTGCGTGATATCAAGGCCTATCGTCCTGGCTATGCAATAGAATATGATTTCTTTGACCCTACCCAACTGAACCATTCGTTGGAATCGAAGATAGTAAAGGGTCTGTTCTTTGCTGGTCAAGTGAACGGAACTACGGGCTATGAAGAGGCAGCAGGACAAGGTTTGGTGGCGGGTGTTAACGCGGCCATCTTTGCAGGTTATGACCAGCAGAGTCCATCGGTTACTGAACCATTCGTGATGCACCGTGATGAGAGTTATATCGGCGTATTAATCGATGATCTTGTTACCAAGGGGGTGGATGAACCCTATCGAATGTTTACCTCACGGGCTGAATACCGTATCCTGTTACGACAAGATGATGCTGATGCACGTCTAACAGAAAAGGCATATGCTTTAGGAGTGGCTAAACGCGACAGATACGACTGGTGGATGCAGAAGAAAGAAGCAATTGAAAAGATCATTAGCTTCTGTCAGCAAGCACCTGTCAAGCCCAAACTCATCAACGGTGAGTTGGAAGCATTAGGTACTACCCCACTCCGTGCTGGTTGCAAAGCCATCGACCTCATCAGTCGTCCACAGATATCCCTACCGATCCTCGCCGAACTCATCCCCGATCTCAACACAGTACTAGATAATCTGCCCAATAGAAAAGAGGAGATCATCGAGGCTGCAGAGGTAAAGATGAAATACGCCGGCTACATCGAACGCGAACGAGTGATTGCCGATAAGATGCACCGACTGGAGAACATCAAGATCAAGGATCGTTTCGACTACGATTCTCTGCAGTCGCTTTCAACCGAATGCCGTCAGAAACTGAACCGCATTAACCCCGAAACTTTGGCACAGGCAAGTAGAATTCCTGGGGTTTCACCCAGTGATATCAATGTGTTATTAGTGCTATTAGGACGATAATGTTTCACGTGAAACAATTAAAACAACAAACATAATTCGTATGAACAACAAGATTCTATTACAAAACCTGAGATGCATCAAGGACTTCCCTGTGAAGGGCATCAACTTCAGAGATGTAACAACGTTATTCAAGAGTCATGAGTGCTTAGAGATCATGCTCGATGAACTCTACGAAATCTACAAGGACAAAGGCATCACCAAGATCGTTGGAATCGAGAGCAGGGGCTTTGTGATGGCTTCAGCTTTGGCCGTTAAGTTAGGCGCAGGTGTCGTTCTTTGTAGGAAACCGGGCAAACTGCCCGCTGAAACCGTGCAGGAGAGTTACAGCAAGGAGTACGGAACCGACACAATTGAAATCCACAAAGATGCCATCAATGAAAATGACGTTGTGTTACTTCACGATGATTTGCTGGCTACCGGTGGAACCATGAAGGCCGCATACAACCTTGTCAAGAAATTCAACCCGAAGAATATCTACGTGAACTTCATCATTGAGATCACTGACGAAGGACTCCATGGTCGTGACATCTTCGACAAGGATACAGAGATTACAACCTTGATCACAGAATAGACGGTCTGGTTATAATTGGTGTTATTCGTAACACAAGACAGAAATATAGTTTGTTTCACGTGAAACATCTTCGTCTTAACTGCTATATTGATAGGGGTTTGCAAGAATGAGCAAGGAAGAAAACGATAAGAGGTTGGAGAAACTGCATAGAATCGTTGGCAGTTTACCTGAGAAACCGGGCAGTTATCAGTTCTATGATGAGCACGGTGTGATTATCTATGTTGGTAAGGCCAAGAACCTCAAGAATCGTGTTTCTTCCTATTTTCATAAGGAAGTAGATCGTTTCAAAACAAAAGTACTGGTAAGCAAAATCCATAACATCACCTACACGGTAGTCAACACCGAAGAAGATGCCTTACTTTTAGAAAACAATCTCATTAAGAAATACAAGCCCAAATACAATATCTTGCTGAAGGATGGTAAGACCTATCCAAGCATTTGTGTCACGAAAGAGTACTTGCCTCGCATTTTCAAAACACGTACCATCAACAAGAAATACGGCACCTACTACGGTCCGTATAGTCATATAGGCAGCATGTATGCCTTATTAGACCTTATCAACAAACTCTATAAACCAAGAACTTGTCGTTTGCCACTCACGAAAGAAGGAATAGAGGAAGGTCGTTTCAAGCCTTGTCTGGAATACCATATCCATAACTGCGAAGCTCCCTGTATTGGGAAACAGTCGTATGAAGACTATGTAAAGAACATCGCCCAGGCACAGGAAATCCTGAAGGGTCGTTCAAGAGCAGTGCAGAAAACCCTCTATCAGGAGATGCAGAAGGCGGCAGAGGAACTCCGTTTCGAGGAAGCAGAGGTGCTGAAAAACCGTTACCTAGCATTGGAAAACTATGCCGGAAAGAGTGAAGTAGTGAGTCATACCATCGATGATGTGGATGTATTCTCCATTACGAATGACGAAAAAACAGCCTACATCAATTATATGCACGTCACCAACGGCAGCATCAATGCGGCTTTTACCTATGAATTCAAGAAAAAACTAAACGAGTCGGAAGAGGAAATCCTGAGTTTGGGTATTGTACAGATCCGTGAACAGGTGAAGAGTAAATCCAAGGAAATCATCGTTCCCTTTGCACTGGAAACGGGTATTAAGGACACGGTTCTCACCGTTCCACAAAGAGGGGATAAGAAAACCCTGCTCGATCTCTCGATTATGAACGGCAAACAGTATCGGTTTGATCGTCTCAAACAGGCTGAGAAACTGAATCCTGAGCAGAAGAATACGCGGTTGATGAAGGAACTGCAAAACATGCTAAAACTTGAGAAACTACCGTATCAGATAGAGTGTTTCGACAATTCTAATATATCAGGCACTGATGCTGTGGCTGGATGTGTTGTGTTTAAGGGGATGAAACCGTCAAAAAACGACTACCGTAAATACAATATCAAGACAGTGGAAGGTCCTGACGACTACGCTTCTATGCAGGAAGTAGTACGCAGGAGATACAGCCGAATGTTGGAAGAAGGAACTCCCCTACCCGATCTTATCATCACCGATGGTGGAAAAGGACAGATGGAGGTGGTACGACAGGTGGTGGAAGACGAGCTAAAGCTGACGATTCCCATTGCAGGACTGGCTAAGGATAACCATCATCGCACCAACGAACTGCTCTTTGGATTCCCACCAGTAATTATAGGACTGAAAACGGATTCTGAACTGTTCCATTTCCTCACTAAGCTACAGGATGAAGTACACCGTTTTGCCATCTCTTTCCACCGTGACAAGCGTTCTAAGCGCGCTTTACACTCTGAGTTGGACGACATCAAAGGTATAGGTGAGAAAACGCGTGAGACGCTTCTAAAACACTTCAAAACGGTGAAAGCTATCCGCGAAGCTGAACAATCCGCACTAGAAGAAATCATCGGAAAGGCAAAGGCGACATTAGTGTTCAGTCATTTCAACTCCTAAAAAAGCCCGTTTATCTTAGTACAGAAGGCAATGTACTGGAGTACAGAAGGTTGTGTACTGCAGTACAGACGGCAGTGTACTGGAGTACAAACGGCAGTGTACTATGAATAACTAAAAGAAATCTCTATATTTTCTTTGATTTGTCCTCGTTAATCCGTATCTTTGCAGAATGAGAGCAGTAATACAACGAGTAAGTCGTGCGAGTGTTACCATAGAAGGTGCGGTCAAATCATCTATCCAAGGCGGATTCCTCATCCTATTAGGTATCTGCGAGGAAGACAATATGGAGGATGTGGACTGGCTCGTACATAAGATTGCAGGATTACGGGTGTTCGATGATGAGAACCATGTGATGAATCGCTCCATCCTTGACGTCAATGGAGAGATTCTTGTGATCTCGCAATTCACCCTCTATGCCAGTTACAAGAAAGGCAATCGTCCTTCGTGGTTCAGAGCTGGCTCTCATGAGCACTCTATCCCACTCTACGAAGCCTTCTGCAAACAGCTCTCTGAGGCGATTGGCAAACCCGTTGGCACAGGCGAATTCGGAGCCGATATGAAGGTAGAACTGTTGAACGATGGACCCGTAACCATCTGCATGGATACCAAAAACAAAGAATAAGAGATGACAATCAAGGAAGCACAAGAGGCGGTTGACCGCTGGATTCACGAATATGGCGTTCGCTATTTCTCAGAGCTGACCAATATGGCGGTTCTGACAGAGGAGGTTGGTGAACTGGCTCGTGTAATGGCACGCAAATATGGTGATCAAAGTTTCAAGCCAGGTGAAAAAGAGAACCTTGGCGAGGAGATGGCTGATGTGCTCTGGGTACTCGTTTGTCTGGCAAATCAAACAGGGGTTGATCTGACAGAAGAGTTCGAGAAATCCATCCAGAAAAAGACCTTCCGTGACAAAACCCGCCACTTGGAGAATCCCAAGTTAAAGGCTTGATATACAAATATTTACTATTACTAACTAAAAATATAACGATTATGGCAGACCATCAGCATGAGCATCATTTCGAGATGCCGCAGAAGAGCAAATACGAAGAGGCTCTGAGTAAGTATAACCTCGAGATCAACGATGAGGAAGTAAAGAAGGCAGTCAAGAAAATCATCGAAGAGAAAGTGCCTGAGAATGATACGATGGAAGTAAAGAAATTCCTTTTTGGAAGTATTGAGCTGACATCGTTAAAGACCACCGATTCTGATGAGAGCATCATGGCTTTCACGGAAAGAGTGAACCAGTTTGATGAACAATATGCCGACCTGCCTCATGTGGCCACCATCTGTGTCTATCCCTGCTTTGCCAAGACTGTGGCAGAAACCTTGGAAGTAGATGGCGTGGAAATCGCTTGTGTATCAGGAAGTTTCCCATCTTCTCAAGCTTTGATAGAGGTAAAAGTGGCAGAGACAATGTTGGCGGTAAAGGATGGAGCTACTGAGATTGATATCGTGATGCCGGTAGGCAAGTTCCTCAGTGGCGATTATGAGTCGCTTTGTGATGATATCAATGAGCTGAAGCAGGCTTGTGGTAATGCAGCTATGAAGGTGATCCTGGAAACAGGATGCTTGGTTACTGCTTCAAATATCAAGAAAGCATCTATCCTTTCTATGTATGCAGGGGCTGATTATATCAAGACCAGTACGGGTAAAGAGAAGATTTCTGCCACTCCAGAGGCCGCTTATGTGATGTGCCAGGCCATGAAGGAATACTATGATGAAACGGGTATTCAGATTGGTTTCAAGCCTGCTGGCGGGATCAATAGCGTGATGGATGCGATGATCTACTACACCATCGTCAAAGAAGTGTTGGGCGAGAAATGGCTCACCAACAAATGGTTCCGTCTGGGTACATCCAGACTTGCCAATATGTTGCTTTCAGAAATTGAAGGAACAGAAGTGAAGTTCTTCTAAAACGAAGATACGAAATAACGTGAGAACGAGTTTCTCGAGCTTACGGGAAACTTAGTTCCTACGCTGGATGACATATTCGAGATAGGCCGTAAAGGCGTCTTGCAACTCAGGCTTGACGCTTTTACGGATAAACTCAAGGCCTTCAGCAGCCAGTTCATCCATCTTTTGCACCGCATATTCAATACCACCATACGCTTTAGTGAAGCTCACTAAAGTGGCAATTTCATCGGATGTTACCGTGCCATTCTTCACCTTCTTGGCTAATGATTGCATAGCAGCATCATCGGTATGCTTCAGCGCATAAAGAACAGGAAGTGTCAGTTTACCTTCAGCCATATCGTTACCCGTTGGCTTACCAATCTCTTTAGAGTCGTAATAATCAAAGATATCATCACGGATCTGGAAGATGGTACCGATAATCTTGCCGAATCGTCTGACCTCCTGAATATCATTCATGGTCAGACCTGCGGAAAGTGCACCGACAATACAGCACGACTCGAACAAAGCACCTGTCTTATTCTCGATGACTTGGAAGTATTTCTCTTCAGAAAGACCGTTTTCATCGGTGTTTGTAAGCTGCAGGATCTCACCGTTAGCCAGTGCCTTACCCAACTCAGCAATCTGACAGAAGATGGCTTCCTGATGGGTCATGCTAACATGATGAAGCGCAGAAGAAAGGACATAATCGCCAACAAGCACAGCCACCTTATTATCAAAAAAAGCATTTACTGATTGCTGTCCACGACGTTCATGGGCTTCATCCACCACATCATCATGTACTAAACTAGCGGTATGAAGCAACTCCAGACCTACAGCAGAATGAAGAGTTGATTCATTCACACCTCCGAAATTCTTGGCCATAAGCAAAACAAGGATGGGACGCATACGCTTCCCTCCCCTATTCTTTATGTGCGACAGAGCCTGACCCAGTAATCCGTCAGAGTGCGTCAAGGCCTGATTGAACATCTCAATGAAGTCGTTCAATTCACGCTGAATAGGTGCTGTTATGACCATTTGATTCTCCATGTCATAGAAATTTCATGCAAAATTAAGGAATTTCTTCGGATTAATGAAAAAGAATTTGTAATTTTGAGCAGAAAATTAGATTATTTATGGATAAATTGTTTCTTTTAGACGCTTACGCACTTATTTACCGCGCCTATTACGCATTCATGAAGAATCCGCGCATCAATTCCAAAGGACTGAACACATCGGCCATCATGGGATTCTGTAACACCCTTCATGAAGTACTTGAAAAGGAGAAGCCTACGCATTTAGGAGTAGCTTTCGATCCGCATGGACCCACCTTCCGTACCGAGGCATTCCCTGCTTATAAGGCGCAGCGTGAAGAAACACCTGAAGATATTCGCGCCTCTGTGCCCATCATCAAAGAGATTCTTGCCGCCATGCGAATATCTGTACTTCAGGTAGATGGCTTCGAGGCGGATGATGTCATCGGCACTTTGGCCGCCAAGAGCGGTGAAACCGGCGTTTCTACCTATATGCTTACGCCTGACAAGGATTATGGACAATTGGTGAAGAAGAATGTCTTCATCTATCGTCCCCGTCATGGTGGCGGTTACGAAACGCTCGATGAAATGGGGGTATGTAATAAATATGGTATCCCTACCCCACAACATGTCATTGATTTATTGGCCCTGATGGGTGACTCAGCAGATAACTTTCCTGGTTGTCCTGGCGTTGGAGAGAAAACTGCCGTGAAACTTATCAACGAGTTTGGAACGGTAGAGAACCTGTTGAGCAATACCGATCAGGTGAAAGGGAAGCTACGCGAGAAAATCGAAGCAGCAGTGGATGACATCAAGATGTCGAAGTTCCTCGCAACGATCCGGACCGATGTTCCCATTGAACTGAACATGGATGAACTGAAGGTGATGGAACCTGATGAGACAGCGTTGCGGAAAATCTTCACGGAACTCGAATTCAGAACACTCGCTGACAAGTTCCTTAACAAACCACAAAAAGCACCCGCAAAAGTGGAATCTCAACCCGATCTGTTTGGCTTTTTCGCCCCTACCAGTACAGAGAGTGAGGAAAACCCGCAGTATTTTTCATTAAAAGATGTTAATCATAATTACAAATTGGTTGAGAATGAGAAGGATGCGCAGGAATTATATGACTTTTTACTGACAAATGAATTTTTGGTTCTAGACACAGAGACCACATCAACCAACCCAATTGATGCCGAATTGGTGGGTTTGAGCTTCGCGGTGAAGGAAAATGAAGCCTTTTATGTGGCCATCCCTGCCAATCGTCAAGAAGCCGAAAAATATGTTAACATTTTCAAACCACTCTATGAAAACCCCAAGATTCTGAAAATCGGTCAGAACATCAAATACGACCTTGAAGTTCTTCGCAACTATGGTATCGAGTTGAAAGGTCAGTTATGGGATACGATGATTGCCCATTATCTCATCCAACCCGAACTCAGACACAACATGGATTACATGGCCGAGACACTGCTCAACTACAAGACGATTCATATCGATGAGCTGATCGGCCCCAAGGGAAAGAACCAAAAATCCATGCGCGACCTCCCTCCTACCCTTGTCTATGAATATGCTTGTGAGGATGCGGATGTGACATTGAAACTGAAAAACGTTTTGGAACCGAAACTAAAAGAGTCTGGTGTGGAACATCTCTTCTATGAAATAGAGATGCCATTGGTGCCTGTTTTAGCAGAAATGGAGATGAACGGTGTTTGTCTGGATACAGATTCCTTGAACGAAACATCAAAGATTTTTACCAATAGAATGCTGGAACTCGAGCAGCGCATCTATGAACTGGCAGGAGAACAGTTTAATATCGCCTCTCCCAAACAGGTGGGTGATATTCTCTTTGGTAAGATGAAGATTGTTGAGAAGCCGAAAAAGACCAAGACGGGTCAGTTTGTTACTAGCGAAGAAGTATTACAACAACTGAAGCACAAGAGTGAAATCGTAGAGGATATTCTGGATCACAGAGGATTAAAGAAGCTTCTCGGTACCTATATCGATGCGTTACCCAAGCTGATCAATCCACGAACCGGTCATATACATACATC
>JBGUJY010000093.1:0-6825 GCA_045114185.1 Prevotella sp.
GACCATGCTGACTGCAAAGGAAGATCCGACAACAGTCTTGGAGATACGTGAAGAACAAAAAGACACTGCCAAACTTAATTATGTCATCACAGGAGAAGTACGTGATGCTTCTTCAGGCAAGCACTTGCAGTATGTGAACGTGCAGATTCCAGGCAAGCGGTATGCCACGGTGACCAATGCCGATGGTGGTTTCACCATCAAGACCACAGAGAGGCCCCGTCAGCTATTGTTCTCACATATCGGTTACCATACACAGCGAGTGAACATCACCGATAGGAACAGCGGGAACCTACAGGTGCAACTCGTGCCCAGCACGGTGGTTCTCGATGAGGTGATTGTGCGTTCAGGCAATCCTGAGGATATTGTCAACGAGGCCATCCGTAAGATCCCCGAGAACTACAGTCGTAATCCTTCCCTCTACCAGTGCTTCTATCGAGAGGTGGCACAGAAGCGGAAGAACTACATCTATATCGCTGAGGCTGTGACGGATATGTATAAGTCATCTTACCGCCCTGGTGGTATTGGTCTTGATCGTGTCTCCATCACGAAGGGGCGCCGACTGGTCAGTCCTCGTAAGAGCGATACGCTGTCGGTGAAGGTGATTGGCGGTCCTGTACAGGCTGTCATGCTCGACGTGGTGAAGAACCTCGACTTCCTCTTCAACAAGGAGGATCTAAGTCTTTATGAGATGAATATGGAGGAGCCCGTGATGATAGGCGATCGTCAACAGTACGCTATCAGCATCAAGCCAAGAGCCACAGTGAGCTATGCCCTGTATCATGGTACCTTGTATATCGACTGGCAGACGCTGGCTTTCACCAGGGTGGAGTTATCATTAGATATGAACGACCGCGAGAAAGCTACACGTGTGATGTTGGTCAACAAACCTGCAGGCGTTCGTTTCCGTCCGCGTGAGCTCACCTTCCTCATCAACTACAACTACGATGGTCAGCTGTCACACATCAGTTATGTGCGCACCTTGTTCCGCTTCAATTGCGACTGGAAGAAACGACTGCTTGCTACGACTTTCACGGCTGTGAACGAGATGGTGGTCACCGACCGTCAGGATAATGATGTAAAGCCCATCCCTCGACGTGAATCCTTCGGCGACCATGAGTCGTTATTCGACCAGGCACAGTATTTCGAGGAGTCTGACTTCTGGAAAGGCTACAACATCATCAAGCCCACCGAGAGTTTGGAGGATGCTGTTGATAAGTTGAAGAAGAAGATATTGCAATAAGAAAAGAGGTGAGAAAAATTCTCACCTCTAATTTTATCTGATAAACAACAGTTCGCGGTATTTCGGCAAGGTCCATAGCTCATCGGCCACAGTGAGCTCCAATTTGTCTATGTGGTAACGAATCTCGTCCATCTTAGGCTCCACGGTGTCATGGTAGGCAATGGCTTTCTCGCGCTCACACTCTATCTTGTTGGCCACCTTGCGGGCATTCACCAGTTCCTCCACCATGGTCTCGATGGTCTGCGTACGCTCTGCAATTTCCTTGATGATCTTGATGTTGCGTGCACACAGCTTTTCAGCCTCTTCGGCAGAGAAGATCTCGCGCATACAACCCACGTTCTTGGCCAGACGGGTCTGATAATGCGTAACCACAGGGATGATATGGTTCATGGTCAGATCACCCAATACACGGGCCTCGATCTGAATCTTCTTTGTATAGGTCTCCCATTTCACCTCGTTGCGAGCCCTCAGCTCCTTTCGGTTCATGATGTTCAGACTCTCGAACATGTCGATGCTCTCCTTGTCGAGATAGCGGTCGAAGATAATCGGACAGCTCTTCTCAACATCCAGACCGCGCTTAGTGGCCTCCACGACCCACTCGTCGCTGTAGCCGTTTCCATCGAAATGAATTGGCTTACAGGTGCGGATATCTTCGCGGATCACATCAATGATGGCACTCGTCTGATCCTGTCCTTTGGCAATCAGCGCATCCACACGCTTCTTGAAGTCAACCAATGCTTCTGCCACCGCTGCATTCAGCGCAATCATCGCACTGGCGCAGTTTGCCTCTGAGCCCACAGCACGGAACTCAAAGCGGTTACCCGTGAAGGCGAAAGGCGAGGTGCGGTTACGGTCGGTATTATCGATGAGCAGTTCAGGAATCTCAGGAATATCGAGTTCCACCTTCTGCTTGTCAGCCATGGCGAAGAGGTTCTCCTTGTCAGCCTTCTCGATATGCTCCAACAGCTCGCTTACCTGCTTGCCGAGGAACGAAGAGATGATGGCGGGAGGTGCCTCGTTGGCGCCCAGACGGTGAGCGTTGGTGGCTGACATGATGCTGGCCTTCAGCAAACCGTTGTGCTTGTAAACACCCATCAGCGTTTCTACGATGAACGTCACAAAGCGCAGGTTCTGTTCGGGTGTCTTACCCGGTGCATGCAACAGGATACCGTTGTCGGTACTCAGACTCCAGTTGTTGTGCTTACCCGAGCCGTTGATACCATCGAAGGGCTTCTCATGCAGTAACACGCGGAATCCATGCTTCCGTGCCACCTTCTTCATCAACGACATCAGAAGCATGTTATGGTCAACAGCCAGGTTCGTCTCCTCATAGATAGGAGCGATCTCGAACTGGTTCGGGGCCACCTCGTTATGACGAGTCTTACAGGGAATAGCCAACTCTAATGCCTGGATCTCCAAGTCCTTCATGAACGCCTGTACACGATCAGGAATCGTACCGAAATAGTGGTCGTCCATCTGCTGGTTCTTAGCAGAGTCGTGTCCCATCAGTGTTCTACCTGTCAGCATCAGGTCAGGACGGGCGGAATACAGACCTTCATCCACCAGGAAATACTCCTGTTCCCATCCGAGGTTACTGATCACCTTCTTGACGCTTGGATCGAAATAGTGAACCACGCCCAATGCAGCCTCACCCACGGCACGAAGCGCACGCTTCAGCGGTGCTTTGTAGTCGAGCGATTCCCCGGTATAGGAAATAAAGATTGTAGGAATACACAGCGTATCATCGATGATGAACACCGGTGATGTAGGATCCCAGGCAGAATAGCCACGAGCCTCGAAGGTCGCTCTGATACCTCCGCTGGGGAAAGAAGATGCGTCAGGTTCTTGCTGTACGAGCAACTTTCCTGAGAACTCCTCGAGCATACCACCCTTACCGTCATGTTCGATAAAGGCATCATGCTTCTCGGCCGTTCCCTCTGTCAGCGGTTGGAACCAGTGGGTATAGTGTGTCACGCCGTTCTCATCGGCCCACTGCTTCATACCCTTTGCCACGGCATTGGCGATACTCCTGTCGAGCGGAGCTCCATTGTCGATCACATCGATAAGCTTCTCATACACATCACGCTGCAGATACTTGTACATCTTGGCGCGTGTGAACACATTCTTACCGAAATACTCTGACGGGCGCTCTTCGGGTGCCGTCACTTCCAAAGGCTTCTTGGTAAAGGCTTCCTCTACAACCTGAAATCTTAAATTTGCCATTCTCTTGAAATTTTCGTGTGCAAAATTACGAATAAGCGAGCACAAAACCAAAGGAAAACTTGATTCTCTTTGTTTTTCTCCTGTTTTTTTATATCTTTGCAGCAGAATAAATATTGTTCCCCTTCATAGGGCCCCCAACTATCAAACACTTTACCAATATGAAACCCAACACGATCCTTCAAAGAATGGTTGTCATGCTGATAACCCTGATGTGCGCCATTGGCGCTAATGCCCAGGAGGCCTATGCCTGCTATACCTCGTCCGACAATACACTTACGTTCTACTACGACAACAACCGCAGTTCCCACAGGGGTACGACCTACGACTTGAACACAGGCACCAACGATCCCGGTTGGGTGACTGATAATACTAATGTCAATGTAACCAATGTAGTCTTTGCCCCCTCGTTCGCAAAAGTCCGTCCTCAGACCACATACAAGTGGTTTTTCTACATGGCGCTTCTTCGAACCATCAAGGGTATGAATAACCTGAACACCAGCGCGGTCACCAATATGGCTTGGATGTTCAGATACTGCTCTTCCACCTTCTTCACCACTCTCGACCTGAGCAACCTCAAAACGTCCAACGTGACCGATATGAGCTACATGTTCAGCGAATGCAGCAGCTTGGAGACCCTCGACCTGAGCAGTTTCAATACGTCCAACGTGACCAATATGAGTTACATGTTCAGTGGCTGCAGTGGCTTAACCGCTCTTGACTTGGGTAACTTCAATACCGCAAAGGTGACCAATATGAATTCCATGTTCAACGGCTGCAGAAATCTACAAACTATATATGTAGGTAGTGGCTGGAGCACAGGGGACGGAACATATGGCACTAATATGTTCAATAACTGCACCAGTTTGGTGGGTGGCAAGGGCACGAAGTACAATTCCAACCATGTGGGAGTTAGTTATGCTCACATCGATACTCAGACCAACCCTGGCTACTTCACCGATGTCACAACGCGTCAGGCCTATGCCTGCTACACATCGTCGAACACAACGCTGACATTCTACTGCGACGCGCGGCGCAGTTCCCGCGAGGGCACGACCTACGACCTGAATACAGGCACCAACGATCCTGGTTGGGTTACTGATAATACTAATGTCAATGTAACCAAGGTGGTCTTTGACCTCTCGTTCGCTAACGCCCGCCCGACATCTGCCTATAGTTGGTTTCAAAACATGAGATCTCTTGAAACCATCGAGGGTCTTCACAATTTGAACACCAGTGAGGTAACCAATATGGCAAGTATGTTCGAAGACTGTGACAAACTGACAAGCCTTGACTTGAGCCACTTCAACACGGCCAAGGTGACCACTATGGCTAAAATGTTTTATTTCTGCGACCGCCTGACGAGCATTGACTTGAGCCACTTCAACACGGCCAAGGTAACTGATATGTTTGGCATGTTTGATTGTTGTTCTGAATTAACGAGCCTTGACCTGAGCAGCTTCAACACCGCCAATGTGACTGATATGTCTATGATGTTCTTACACTGCAATGACTTAACCACTCTTGACCTGAGCAGTTTCAATACATCCAAGGTGACCAATATGTCTAAGATGTTCTCTCAATGCAACGACCTGAGAACCATCTATGTGGGTAGTGCTTGGAGCACGGATGCTGTAACAAATTCTGACCTGATGTTCGATTATTGCGACCATTTGATTGGGGGTAAGCTCACAGGCTTCAATTATTACCACAAAGACAAGGAATATGCCCACATCGACGGTGGTTCAAGCAATCCGGGCTATTTTACCGATCCCAACGGGCCTGAGGCCTATGCATATTATACCACGTCCAACACAACGCTGACATTCTACTATGACACTCAGCGCCGCTCACGCGAGGGCACGATCTACGTCCTGAATGTGGACGATAACCTTCCCGATTGGGTTGATGACGACACCAATACCAAGGTGACCAAGGTGGTCTTTGACCCCTCGTTCGCAAGTGCCTATCCATCGTCCACCTTCTATTGGTTTATAGACATGACGTCTCTTCAAACCATCAAGGGTATGAACTATTTGAACACAAGTGAGGTCACCAACATGGCTTATATGTTTGCTGCCTGCAAACTGACGAGCCTTGATTTGAGCCACTTCAGCACCGCCAATGTGACCGATATGAGTAACATGTTCTGTTATTGCGAACAATTGGAAAGTCTTGACCTGAGCAGTTTCAATACGTCCAATGTGACCGATATGGGTCAGATGTTTGGGTATTGTAATAACTTGACGAGCCTTGACCTGAGCAATTTTAATACGGCCAATGTAACCAACATGAGTGATATGTTCGGTGAATGCGAAAACCTGCGAACCATCTATGTAAGTAATGGCTGGAGCACAGATGCCGTGACAATGTCTTATAATATGTTCTCAAACTGTACCAATCTGGTGGGCGGTCAGGGCACGACGTATATTGATTACCCAACAGACAAAACCTATGCCCGCATCGATGGTGAAGCCGGCAAGCGGGGTTACTTCACCAAAGGTTCTGAGGCTTATGCCGTCTATAAAAGTGGAACACTCACGTTCTACTACGACAATCAGCGCGACAGTCACACAGTAACCTACGACCTGAACACAGGCACAAACGATCCTGGTTGGTTCAATGATAATAACTATATATATGTGAACAAGGTGGTCTTTGACCCCTCGTTTGCTAATACCCGTCCTACGTCCACCTATTCTTGGTTCCTTGGCATGTATATTGAAACCATCGAGGGTATGAGCTATTTGAACACCAGTGAGGTGACTAACATGTCTTCTATGTTCTATGGCTGTAAACTGACGAGCATCGACTTGAGCCATTTCAACACGGCCAATGTAACTGATATGATCGGCATGTTTAATAGTTGTTCTAAATTAACAAGCCTTGACCTGAGCAGCTTCAACACGTCCAAGGTAACCAGTATGAGTACCATGTTTAAAGACTGCAGTAATCTGGTAACCATCTATGTGGGTGATGACTGGAGCACAACAAAAGTGACGAGTTCCGGTTCGATGTTCACAAACTGCACGAGTCTGGTGGGCAGCCAGGGCACGACATACCATCCCAACTATCCCTCAGACAAGACCTACGCCCACATCGATGGTGAAGGTGGCATGGGCTACTTCACTTATAAGAAACCCTCGGGCATCACAACTGGAGCGGAGCTCCAAGATAATGTTCAAAGGTCAAAGGTCAAAGGTCAAAGGGATGAATGGTTCACCCTTGATGGAAGAAAACTGAATGGGGTGCCTACGAAGAAGGGTGTGTACATTCATAACGGAAATAAACAGATCATCAAGTAAAAACAAACTAATGCAACAATGAGGGGTAGCATCACACGCAGATGCCGCCCCTTATTTTTA
>JBGUJY010000094.1:0-16195 GCA_045114185.1 Prevotella sp.
TCCTGAGAACTACGAGAAGTTCGATGATGCGTTCCAGTTTATCCGCGATGTGGCATGCGACTGGGATGAGAGTATCTATCTCGAGGCTGAACCAGCTGACTATATCACCGTAGCCCGCAAGGCCAAGGGTACCAACAACTGGTTCATTGGCGGTAAGTGCGACGAGAACGGTCATAAGAGCACCATCAAGCTCGACTTCCTCGACAATAATCGTTCATACGAATGTACTATCTATGCTGATGCGAAGGATGCTCACTACGAGAAGAATCCGCAGGCTTACACCATCTCCAAGAAAGTGGTGAAGAAAGGAGATGTACTCAAACTCAAGGAGGCGCCTGGTGGTGGCTTCGCTATTTCACTAATCGCAAAATAGTTATGAAGAAACTGATTATTGCAGGAATGGTTATGCTGATGATAGCATGTCAGTCTGACAAACAAGCGTTTCATTTCGATGAGGTGACCTACTCGCCTCGCGAAACCGTGTTCAAACTCTTTGCACCTGCTGATGCTGCATGCTATGTGGTGGTGGGGAAGGATTCCGTAAAGATGAAACTCCGCAAAGACAGCATCTGGACAGCCACGCTGAAAGGCGACCACAAGGGTGAACAGTATCAGTTCGTGGTGAACGGACAAGCCTCACCGGGTGTGTTCGCCAAGGCTGTAACCGTGAATGGCGAGAAAGGCGTTATCATGGATATGAAAGATACTGATCCCGAAGGATGGACAAACGACTGTCATGTACTTCGCCCCTATCAGGACAATATCGTGTATGAGTTGCATCACCGTGACTTCTCCATTGCTCGCGAAGAGGCGAAGTATCCTGGTAAGTTTCTCGCACTCACTGAGCCGTGGGCTATTGATTACCTAAAATCCTTGGGCGTGAATGCCATCCATATCCTGCCCTCATACGATTATGGCTCTGTGGATGAAACAAGGTTGGACGAGCCACAGTATAACTGGGGCTATGACCCTGTGAACTACAATGTGCCAGAGGGTGGTTATTCCACTGATCCCTACGAGCCTGCTGTGCGCATCCGTGAGTTCAAGCAGATGGTGCAGGCTCTCCATCAGGCGGGCATCTCCGTGATTCTCGACGTGGTGTATAACCATACCTACGACATCGAGCATTCTAATTTCCAAAAGACCTATCCCGATTATTATTATCGTAAGAATGCCGATGGCACCTACAGCAACGGTTCTGGCTGCGGTAACGAGACAGCCTCAGATAAGCCACTTATGCGACAGTTCATGATCGAGAGCGTGAAGCACTGGATCAACGAATACCATATCGACGGTTTCCGCTTCGACCTAATGGGCTGTCATGATATTGAAACGATGAATGCCATCCGAAAGGCGGTGGACGAGATCGATCCCACCATCTTTATCTATGGCGAAGGATGGAGTGCAGGTCAATGTGCCCTGCCCACTGAGCAACTGGGTGTAAAAGCCAATATCCCCCAGATGCCACGTATCGCCGCCTTCTCGGATGAAATCCGCGATGCACTCAGAGGACCGTTTGACGATGATGCAAAGGCGGGTTGGTTAGGATCAGGCATCCGCATCTTCAAGTCATCCGACCTCGAAGGCTTCAAGGAGAGTATGAAGTTCGGCATTGCAGGTGCCATTGCTCATCCTCAGGTAAACATGTCCAAAGTGAACTACTCGAAGGATCCTTGGGCAAATGAGCCTACACAGATGATGAGCTACGTGAGTTGTCATGATGACATGTGTCTCTACGACCGTCTGAAAGCGAGTCTGCCAGGCGTTTCTAAAGATGAACTGATTCGTCTTGACCTGTTGGCACAGACGGCTGTCTTCACCTCACAGGGCGTTCCTTTCATGCTCAGCGGTGAGGAACTGCTACGCACCAAGTTGGGCGTGCATAACTCGTTTGAGTCGCCTGACAGCATCAACCACCTCGACTGGAGTAACAAGACGAAGTATCCGCAGGTGTTTGCCTACTATCAGAACCTGATTACCATGAGGAAGAACCATCCCGCCTTCCGCTTGGGCAGTGCTGATCTGGTGCGCAACGATCTGGAATTCCTCGACACGCCTGAAAAGGTGGTGGCCTACCGATTAAAAGGGAATGCCGGAAACGACAGCTGGCGCAACATCACAGTTATTCTGAATGCTGGCAGGGCCGATACGGAAGTAACCATTCCCGAGGGCAACTACACCATTGTATGCTGTGATGGGGTGATCAACGAAAACGGTCTTGGAAACCTTCAAGGCGACAAGGTGATTGTAGATGCACAATCCGCATTGATTATTCACGAGTAGGAAAAGTGTTTATGGGTTAGAAACAAAGTGTTTTCAAGTAAGAAACAGAGTGTTTTTCAGTAAGAAACAAAGTGTTTTTAAGCCAAAAACAAAGTGTTTATAGGCCATAAACACTTTTTGAAACGAAAGAGACGCCACATAAGTGACGTCTCTCTCTTTGTTTTTAACGGTTTATTTGAAAATTTTCTGGGCAAACATCGTGAGATAGATGCGCCAGTTACGCCATATATGACCGCCGTCGGTTTCCACATACTCATACTTATAGCCCTTGGAATCCCAGTAGTTGCGCAGATCGACTGTGCTCTGATAGAGGAAGTCGGTCTTACCCATACCCATCCAATAGAGCTTGGGCTTGCTGCCGAATAACTTGGCTGACTGCTTAGCGAAGTCGGGATCTTTCTTAATCTGCTCGGCAAACGAATCCTGATAACCACCATTAGATAAGTGCAGACCAGCAGAGAAGAGGCCATAGTAGTCGAATGTGTTGGGATAAAGCAGACTCACATGGAAGGTATGACCGCCACCCATGGAAAGACCGCAGATAGCACGTCCTGCACGACTCTTTACCGTGCGGTAGTTCTTGTCCACATAGTTCACGATATCCATGAAGCTCTCGGGAATGGTAGCCACTGCAGGCTCTGTAGGACCAGTACCGCCATCGCGGAAACCAGGCGTGTACATACCCCATGACCACTCGCCGGGGGCAGCCTGACAGTTGGGGTTGCCATTCGGCATCACTACAATCATCGGCTTAGCCTTACCCTGAGCAATCAGGTTATCGAGGATCTGGGCAGCACGACCCAGTTCGCTCCATGCGTTCTCATCACCACCAGCACCATGCAACAGGTAGAGCACGGGGTACTTTCCGCCCTTATCGTAACCTGGGGGCGTATAGATGGTCATACGACGGTTCATCTTCAGGGTAGGACTGTTATACCACACCTTGGAGAGATTGCCGTGGGGCACCTCGTTAACCTTGTACAGATCACCCTTATCACCCTTCGCATCGCTCACAATGAAGATATTGGTGAACGAAACGATATCACGGTTCACATAGATATTGGCGGGATCCTTCACACCTGTCATACCATCGATGTTGAAGGTATAGCTATACATCTCAGGAGCCAGTTTGCCCGTGGTATAAGTCCACACACCATTCTTGTCTTCTTTCAGTTCAGCCACGCCAGGAGCATCATACGTTCCATATCCCTCAATCTCCATTTTCTGCGTAGGAAGGAAGTCGCCTGTTACCTCAACCTTGATCGCCTTGGGGGCATAGAGGTTGAATGTTACGGTACCATCAGGGTTGACCACTGGTGATTTCACGCTGGCACTGTTGAACAGTTTCTCTTGCGCTGAGACTCCAAGGCAAAGCATTGCCAGAGCCGATACTAATACTAGTTTTTTCATATTAAAATTTTCAATTCTCAATTTTCAATTATCTATGCAGCAAATTCATCTTCACCTGCGGTTTCATCACATCGTTTGCCTTGGTCTGCTGAGCAGCGGCCTTGGCAGTGAGTGTAGCCTTGATATCCTGTGAAGAAGCACCTACGAGGAACTGATACTCGCCTTCGGCAACCACCCATGCAGAGGCAGCCTCATCGAACGAAGCAAGATCGGCAGCCTTCACGCTAAGGGTAAGCGTCTCACTCTCACCGGGTTTCAGTAACTTGGTCTTGGCAAAGGCCTTCAACTCCTTGGCGGGCTTGTTAGCAGCCTTGTTATCAGGTGCAGAAATATAGAGCTCTACAACTTCCTTACCATCGAGCTTACCTGTATTCTTAACAGTAACGGTTACCTCGTAAGCCTCACCCTTCTGGTTAATCTTCGCATCGCTATATTCGAAGGTAGTGTAGCTGAGTCCGAAGCCGAAAGGATAGCTGACAGGTACTTCGAAGGAATCAAAGTAACGATAACCTACATAGATATCCTCCTCATAGTCGGTATAGTCAACATTCTTCAGGTTACCCTTCTTACCCTGGCTCATCATGTCGATACGTGGATCCTGATCGATGGGGAAGTTCCTGGATGAATAAGCATCTGTGAAAGCCACAGGCCATGTCATGGTGAACTTACCAGAAGGTGACTGCTTACCGCTGAGCACATCAACAACACTGTTACCACCTTCCTGTCCAGCCTGCCAAGCACAAAGGATAGCATCGGGCAGATCCTTCCAAGAAGCGGTCTCGATGACACCACCGATATTCAGCAATACCACTACCTGCTTGCCAGCCTTGTGATAGACATCACATACCTGCTCGATCAGCATACGCTCTGAACGACTGAGGTTGAAATCAGCCACCTTGCGATCAAGGAACTCACCAGAGATGCGTCCGAGGGTGATGATAGCTACATCGGCCACATTGGCCTGAGCTGCCAGCTCCTCATCAGTAAAGATCTTCTCTTGGGGCAGCGGTTGTGGCATGAATCTCAACAACTGAGCATTCTTCGGATCTTTCTTGATGGCAGCCTCGATAGCCTCCTGAGCCTTCTTCTTGCAGTCGGCCAGATACTGCTCATAGGCAGTCTTCAGTTCCTCAGGAACAGTATAACCACCATTCTTCAGTCCGTCGAGCAACGATACCACATAAGCGTGGTTCACATTACCAGAACCAGTACCACCAGCGATGAACTCATAAGAAGTGTTACCATAGAGAGCCACATTCTTCACGCTCTCCTTGAACGGAAGAACCTCTCCCTTTCCATTGGAAGAGTCTGAAGCCTCATTCTTCATCAGAACCATACCCTCTACAGCCGACTGCCTTGTTACTTCTGCATGGGCTTTCAGGTTGGGTTTGTTGGAATACTTATATCCCTGATAACGCGGACTCCTTTCCACAAGGTTCAGGGTGCGCTGAACAGAGCGGTCGAGGTCGGCCTCATCAAGCTTACCGCTCTTCACACCAGCCACGATAGAGTCGAACTGCTCTGGCTTACCCGGCTGGAGCATATCGTTACCAGCCCACATCTGCTTGGCACCATCCTTACCACCAAACCAATCGGTCATCACTGTTCCCTCATAACCCCACTCATCACGAAGGATAGTGGTAACGAGATCCTTGCTCTCAGAGGTATAGACACCGTTGATGTAGTTATAAGAAGTCATCACCGTCCAAGGCTTACTCTCCTTGATAGCAATCTCGAAGCCTTTCAGGTAGATCTCACGCAACGCAC
This sequence comes from Prevotella sp., assembly GCA_045114185.1. Lineage (GTDB taxonomy): Bacteria > Bacteroidota > Bacteroidia > Bacteroidales > Bacteroidaceae > Prevotella. The sequence continues at coordinate 5,461 of JBGUJY010000094.1, forward strand.
GCTGAGAGATATGCGCGTCGTTGTTCATGCGGTTGGTCTCCTGGTTGTTGGCAGCGAAGTGCTTGATACTCGTACCCACATCGTTCTTCTGTACACCAAGGATATAAGCAGCAGCCGTCTTACCAGCCACCACAGGATCCTCTGAGTAGTACTCGAAGTTACGACCGCAGAGCGAGTTACGCATGATGTTCACAGCAGGGGCCAACAGTACATCAGCACCATACTCCTTTACCTCTTCGCCAATGGCCTTACCCACCTGCTCAACCAACTGGGTGTTCCATGTAGAAGCCAGCAGGGTTCCAATGGGGAAGTGAGTGCAATAGTAAGTGGCGGAGTCGCCCTGACGGGTAGCATCGATACGCAGTCCTGCAGGACCGTCAGCCAATACCACGGCAGGGATGCCTAATGAATCGAAGGGGAAGGTAGTACCTGCGGCACCAGGTACCAGATTACGGGTGGCTCCAATAACGGCATCATCGCCAGCGAAGCCTGCCATACCAGTACCGATTACGAAATGAGCCTTGTCTTCAAGTGAGAACTGGGCCATCACCTCTTCCTGATTGATGGTGTTCATGGCTGCCTTGTCGTTAGGCGTACATCCCACCAACACTGCGCCAATGGAAAATGTACAAATGAGAAATGATAAATTCTTCATATACTTCTTGTTTCTATTTGAAAATCAGTGGAACAAATTCAGAGAGGTAGATACGCCAATTGCGCCAGATATGTCCACCATCGGTTTCCAGATAGGTGTACTTGTGATGCTTGCTGTCGAGATAGGCGCGAAGATCGTTGTTGTTCTTGATGAGGAAGTCAGTCTTACCAATACCTATCCAGAAAAGCTTGGGGTTCTTGCTGAACAGTTTATCAATCTTCTGGTTACGGTCGGCATAGATATTGGGGAAACCACCCTCGCCGTTCTGCTGTTGATCCACAGCTGCAGAGAACAAACCGATATAATCAAACGTGTCAGGATTATTGATAGAGATGAAGAGGCTGTGGAAGCCACCCATCGACAATCCTGCAATGGCGCGGTTAGCCTTGCCTTTCTTCACGCGGTAAGCCTTCTCCATGAACTGGATAACATCCTGGAAAGCGGTCTCGAACGATCCCTCCATGGTCTTGGGCAACATCATCGTAGGTACGGTGAACCCTTCTGAGGTCTCGCCAGGACAAGCCTCCTGAGAGATATTACCATTGGTCATCACCATGATCATCGGCTCTGCCTTACCCTGGGCAATCAGGTTGTCGAGGATCTGGGTGGCACGACCCAGTTCGCTCCATGCGTTCTCATCGCCACCAATACCATGCAAAAGGTAGAATACGGGGTATTCCTTACCACTGGTCTCGTAGCCTGCAGGAGTATAGACCGTGCAACGACGGGTGATACCTGCCGTAGGACTCTCGTACCACACCTTGCTGACCGTGCCGTGAGGCACCTTGTTCACCTTGTAGAGATCGGCTCTTTCACCGCCAATCAGGAAGATATTGAACAGGTTGTTGATGTCGCGAATGGAATAAACATTCAGCGGATCCGTCACCTTCACACCATCCACGATGAGGTTATACATATAGAGTTCGGGCTTCAGGGGCTCAGAAGTAAAGGTCCAAACACCCTTCTCGTTCTTCACCATATCCACCACGCCCGGAGCATCATAGCTGCCACCAGGATATTCTATCTTCTTTGTTGGTAGGAAATCGCCTGTGATCTGCACTTGCTGTGCGCCAGGAGCCACCATATTGAAGGTCACGGTGTTGTTGGCATTCACTACAGGAGATGCCACCTGCTCGCCCTGACCCCAGTTGAGGTTCTGCTGAGCCATCGCTACTGTCCCTATCAGACAGAGCAAAGCCACTAATACAGTCTTCTTTGTTTTCATATCTTAGTTATTTTGTTTGCTGTGCGCAAAGATACAACAATTATTTGAAATAGTTACCCAACTTTGTCAAAAATTTTGGATAACATTCTTTCCAGAACTGCCAATCGTGAACACCTGGGCGCTCGATATATTCGAAATGGGCAAGACCAAGGGGTTGAATGGTTCCAGCCAGCCAAGGACAAGTAGCATAAACGGTCTGGTCCTCTGTTCCCACCTCCATGGTCAGATCAGGCAGTTCACCAGCTGGTGCTGCAGGATAGAGATCGAAGAGGTTGGGCAGACCATCGATATAGCAGGCAGGACTCATTGCATAGGCACAGCAGAACATGTCACGATGCTGAACAGCATAGTAGAGCGTTCCATAACCACCCATCGACAAACCACCCACGGCACGCTTTGATCGATCCTTACCCACGTTCAGTGTCGTCTCTACCGAGGGTATAAGCTCATTGAAGAAATAGTCCTCGTAAGCCATGCCATTCTGGTAGCCATTGCAGTAGAAGGTCTGCATGGCATCAGGGGTTACCACCACCATCTTACCTACATCCTCTTTGGAAATGGCTGAACTGGTGAGTGTAGCAAGGTTTCCTTTGTCGAGCCATGAGTTCTGGTCATCACCCATCCCGTGCAACATATAGAGCACGGGAAGGGTTGTCTGTCCGTCATAGCCTTCGGGCAGATAGACAGAGTATTTCATCTCACGACCAAGAGCGGTACTGTTGATGACGATGTCTCTCACTACCGTTCCTTTCACTTCGAGAAAGGAAACGTACATGATATTAAAGCTACCTTCTGAATGTTCAGCACCTTGAAGATCTACCGACTGCATACCAGTACCCTTGAACGAGTAGAGTGTGCTGCCGTCGATACCTGTAACCGTGGTGATCTCCACTGTACCGCCTATGATATACAGCATACTTCCGGTAACATCCATGAAGCAGCTACCACCAGCCATACCGTATTCAGGTACTGAATAACCAGCATCCAAGCGGAAGGGTTCATGAGCATAACTCTCCACCTGATAGACACCTGCCAAACCAGGAGCGGCAAGGTTGTTACTGTTGATGAGATCAAAGGCAGCCACCTGCTTGCCTGACGGGTCGCTGATGGTAACGGTGTACTTGGTCACATCGGGATAATCAGTAGAGGTGAAGGTGTTCCAGTCGAACACGCTGACCGGATTGGTCTGGATGCTCATCGTATAGCCACTGGGCTCAGGATCATCTACTCCGATGACGAAGGTCATAGGACCCTTATAGCTGACCTTGTACTGTTTGCCGTCGGATGTTTTCACCAGACCGTTCACGAAGTATGTCTCTCCAACCAGACTAACATCCATGGTACCTTCGCTAATCGTAGCACCGTTTACAGTACCTGCATACGTGTCAGCCTTACTAACAGTAGGAACCAAAGCATAGGTACCCTCACCAAGAATCCATTCCTGACTGCCGAAGCGCAAGGTCAGGTTATTGCCTGCATTATCGGTGTAGGTGGTATTCAGAGCCTTTACACCCTTGCCCAACTTATCAGTGGGCTGCACGGTGGCATTGGTAAAGTCGCAGAAGGTGATGTTACTGAACTCACCACTGAGATCTTCTATAGAATCATTGTCGCAAGCGGTGAAACCACAGATTGCGCAGATTACGCAGATAATATACTTAAACTGTTTCATATCTTTATCTATTTTGAGTCTTCAAAATTCTCAATTCTCGATTTTCAATTCTCAATTTGGTATCACCAACCTTCATTCTGAGTCATGTTAGGATTGAGATCCATCTCCTTGAGAGGGATAGGAAGAAGCTTGTTCTTATCCTTGAAACCATAGTTGTCGTTATGGAAGTTCCAGTGTGCACCGTCAACACCATATACGGGAATATCCTTACCTTGGCTACCCATTGCTGAGGAAGCATCACCCCAGCGGACCAGATCCTGATAGCGTACGCACTCGTTACAGAGTTCCAGACGCTTCTCGGTCTTGATGTCATTCATGGTTACAGCTGCCAGCGGAGTCTCTTTGGCTCGTGTACGAATCTGGTTGACGTAATCGAGCGCCTTGGCACTGTTGCCAGCCTGCAGATGAGCCTCAGCAGCCATCAGCAGAACCTCAGCATAACGCATCACCTTCAGGTCGGTATATTGAGCCACCTGGAAGAATGACATATCAGTAACACAGTCCTCTTTGAAAGCCTGGTTCTTCCAGAAGAAGTAACCCTCATTACCATAGAGGAACGAGCCCGGCTGGATAGATACGCCGAAGGACTCCACCTGATCGTAGGTCATGATGGTCTTGTTCATACGATAACCGTTCGAACCTTCCCATGCTACGAAAGCATCGTAGAGTGACTTACGAGGATTGCTGAATCCGTACATACCCTGTGCAATGGTATTCAGTGCCTGACCGCCGTAGTTCAGCTTATCCGTACGCCAACCCTGCATAATGAACACCATGTCCATCTGGTTCCACATCTGCTCGGTATCATAACGCTTCTGGAGTTCGAAAACCGACTCGCAGTTGTTATTGTATGCTGCGTGGAACTGCAAATCGTAGTCGCCTGTAAAGAGGGCATACTTACCAGAGTTGATCACATTGTCGAGCATGGAAGCAGCCTCGCTGTACTTACCCTGGAAGAGGTAAGCCTTGCCCAGGAAGGCCTGTGCCGTTTCCTTGGTGATGCGGATACCTGTTTCCTGATCGCTTGCATCACTCTTTGAAGGCAGTGTACCGGAACTGATGGCCTCTGTGAGATCGCTCTCTACCTGTGCCCACAGTTCCTCTGGTGTGCTGTTGCCTTGACGATACTCATCGGGCGTCAGCAGATGGTTTACCACAGGTGCTGTACCCCAGAGGGTAACCAGTTCGAAGTGAGCAATTGCTCGCACCACCTTCGCCTCGTTGATCGCGCGTTTCATGACGGCTGTCTCACCCTCTACCTTATCGATAATCAGGTTAGCCTTATAGATGATGGAGTACAGACCGGAATACAAACCCTCAACCATGCCATGGTCGGTACCGAAAGTATACTCATTGAGCATTTCCATACTGCTGTTGTCACCACGTGAACCACCACCCGTCCAGGTGTCGTCAGAGAGCAGGTTCTTGGTGAAGAACCAGTTGAAGTAGTTACCACGCATCTCCAAGTACATGGAGGCCGTAGCAGCGTTCACGTTGGCATCGTTGGTGTAGTATGTATCCATACCTCCCAAATTGCCGTGTTTCTCGATGTCGAGCTCGCTGTCGCAACTTGCCATACCCAGCGTCATCACAGCCAATGCTATATATAATAGATTCTTTTTCATATTCTTATTCTATTTAATGATGCATGTTGAATTATGTATTATGCATTAGAACTCTATGTTCAGACCAAGTACCACTTTCTTGGAAGTAGGATAACCGCCCTTGTCGATACCCATACCTGAGGTAGCGTTGGCAGAAGCCTCCGGGTCGAAGCCAGGATACTTAGAGAAGGTGAAGTAGTCATCCAAAGAAACATAGAAGCGGGCATGACTCAGAGCCACCTTGTTGATCAGGTTCCTCGGCAGGGTGTAACCCAGCTGGATCTGCTTGATCTTGAAGTAGGAACCATTGTAGATCATGGCGCTTGAGCAAGCGTACTTATCCATATCAGAAGCACCGGCACGAGGTACAGTACCTGTTGTGTTGGAAGGTGTCCAGCGGTTGTCGTAGAACACTTCCTTCAGACGGTTAGAAGCGGCGTAGTCAGGACGGTTGATACAGTTGAATATCTCATTACCGTATGAGCCTGTTCCGAATACGGTCAGATCGAGTCCCTTCCAGCCTGCTGTCAGCGTGATACCGTAGGTGAAATCAGGGATAGCATCGCCGATATAGGTCAAATCACCATCAGATACCTTCTTGTCGCCATCAAGATCCTTGAAGGTTGGATTACCTGTATTCGGATCAATTCCTGCAAACTCGTATCCACGGAAATAATAAACCGGGAAGCCCTGCTCGAAGTAGGTCACGGTATAGGTATGGAAAGTGCTACCGCTCAGACGGGTGATAGAAGGATCAATGTAGGTAACCTTATTGGTCAGTGTAGAGAGGTTACCACGGATGCCGTAGTTGAAGTCACCGATATGGTCTCTCCAACCGAGTTCGAACTCGAATCCCTTGTTCTCTACGTTACCAGCGTTGATAGGTGATGTAGCACCACCGATGATCAGTGACGGTGTGGTGTTCCATACCAACAGGTCCTTGGTCTTCTTGATGAAGTAGTCGATACCGAAGGTCAGACGACCGTTCATCATGATACCATCGAAACCGAAGTTCAGCTGTTCAGAGGTCTCCCACTTCAGGTCATCATTACCCATCGTTGAAGGAGCAGCACCCTGGGTATAGTCGATACCAGAGGTGAAGGGATAAAGTCCACCCTGTGCCATATCTGTGCTGTAGGTGTAGCCACCTAATGCAGAAAGACTACCGTTCTGACCCCAGCTGGCGCGGAACTTCAAGCTGTCGAAGGTCTTCCTCAACGGCTCGAAGAACTTCTCCTCGCTGATGGTCCAACCTACTGATACGGCAGGGAAATATCCCCAACGACTCTTCTTTGAGAGCTTAGCCAAGTCGGCTGCATCTGCACGGAGGGAGGCCTGTAAGAGGTAGCGACCTAAATAGTCGTAGCTCAGACGACCGAAATATGAGAGCTTGCTGCTCTCGCTCAGCTCACCACTCACGCCCTTGGTGGCGGAGGCAGCAGCATAGTTCAGATAGTAGAACAGAGGATCGTTCTTGGTCAGCGCATCTTCACCATTGGCAGACAGCGAACCGCTCACACCATCATTAGATGACTTCTGGAATGACATACCCACCATGGCAGTAACGGTATGACCGCCGAACTGACGCATGTAGTTGGCGAAGTTCTCCCACTGATAGTAGATAGAGGTGGATGATGAACTGTTGTAGCCCAGGTAGTCGCGACTCTGTACGCCGTTGCCGTAGAAGGGCAGCGATACGGAATTGCTGCGTGTACCAGCCAGACGATAACCGAAACGAGAAGTAACGGTCAGACCCTGTATCGGGGTGAAGTCGCCATAGATAGATCCGTTGATATTGAATCCCGAGTTGTTTGACTTGTTATTGTCGCGCATAATCATGGGATGATACTGCTCACCTGCATAGAACTTCGACACAGCATAGTAGTTGCCATCAGGATCTGTGAGGAGTGTTCTGCCGTTGTTCTGCGCATTTGCCATGTGGTAAGGCAGGTTATCAGCGGTGTAAGTATCAGGAGTCAGCGGGTCGAGCATCAGGATAGAGGTCAGCAAGGAGCCATACTCACTGTTGCTGGATACCTGACGCACGTCGTACTTCTCAATCTGATTGGTGGTACCTACCTTCAGCCAATCCTTGATCTTGTACTCAGAGTTGATGGTAGCCGTAAGACGCTTATATACATCTGCGTCGCCTTTCACGATACCATTATTATTAAGGTACGCGAGTGAAAGGTAATAGTTACCACGATCATTACCACCAGTGAAGGAGAGCGCATGCTTCTGCATATGTCCATGATTGAAGGCTACGTCTGTCCAGGCCGTGTTGGTCACACCATCCCAGTTCTTCAACAGATAATCCTTGGTGAAGATGTTTCCTTCGTCCATGTAGTTGATGTACTGCTCTGCATTCAGCATCTTGGGGATGCGGGCAAGACTCTCGTCGGTAAACATGAAATCATAACTGATCTTACCTTGACCGGGCTTACCCTTCTTGGTGGTGATCAGCACAACACCGTTACCAGCCTCAGCACCGTAGATAGCTGCAGAGGCGGCGTCCTTCAAAATTTCCATAGAAGCAATGGTACTGGGATCAATACCACTGATGTCGCTCAGACGTACACCATCAACAACGTAGAGAGGTTCTGAGCTTACATTAGAAGAATAACCACGGATACGTACGGTGGGTGAGCTACCCGGTGCGGCAGAAGAGGTGATGATCTGAACACCTGAGGTCTTTCCTTGCAGGGCCTGCTGGGCATTCGCAATCGTACGGTTCTCCATGTCCTCGGCTTTCACCTGTGAGATGGCACCCGTCACAGAACTCTTCTTCTGTACACCATAACCTACGACCACCACTTCCTCCAGCTCATTGTTGTCTGGCTGCAAGCGGACAGTCATACCATTCTTGGCGACCGCTTCCTGGGTCGCATAACCGATGTAAGAGACGATAATGGTCTGACCTGCATTCACCTTAATCGTGAAATTACCATCAAAATCAGTGATGGTGGCATTCTTGGCGTCACTCTTGTCGACAACAGTCGCACCAATCACAGGTTCTCCGGTCTCGTCAATCACAGTGCCCTTGATTCCTTGGGCAAAAGATGTGACAGACACAAATAGTGTCATCAACATCAATAGAATACTGCTTTTTTTCATTGAGTTTTGTTTATGTTAGAAGTGAATTTTTAGGTTTCTTGGTGCAAAGATAGACAGAAGAATGAGAAACTATTTTTCTTAACGTTCTTTTGATTTTCTTGCGTGTTCAAAAGTACTTTCGCGTTTTTCAATATGTTCAAATCTTATTCAATTTGTTCAAAAAAGCAAGAATTCATTGGTATATGAAGTTTTTTTCTTAACTTTGCGATTAGAATTATCCGTCATTCGAAACATAGCTATATGACAAAAGTATTGGGAGGTAGAATATCGTTAATGACCGTACTCCTGGCATGGCTCTTCACGGCATGTCAGAAGACCGAACCGGTGCAGCAGCTTGACAAGGATGAGGAGCACGAACTGGTGGTGGCGCAAGAACTCTCGAACAGTCGTGTGCAAGACATCGAGGAGGATGCCACAGGACAGTTGTGGATTGCCACGTTCCGCGGACTGAACCGCTATGACGGTCATGAATACCACCAGTATTTCTGTACCAAAGACTCGTTAGGACTGCCCGACAATAATGTGCAAGGACTGCTTTGCGACAAGAACGGTTGTCTGTGGGTGGCCACGGTGAATGGGGTGTGCCGTTACACGAAAAAGGATAACTTCGAACGTATTCCCATGCAGACGGGTAACCGCAATGCCCGCAAACTGCTGATGGACAGTAAAGGACGCTTGTTTGTTTACAATGGTTCCGAGGTACTGATGTACGACGAGGTGCATAAGATCTTTCTGCCACAGATCAGTCGACCCATGACAAACCAGTCGTGGGGTGACTGCTTCATCGATGCGGCGGATGATATCCTGTTGGTAGGACCCGAGAACATGCTGATCTACGATGGGAACACCTTCAAGCAACGCATGGAGCTCAAACATCCCAATGGAACGGGCTTCTACTATTTCGACCTGCTGTCAAACGGATTACTGCTCTCTTCGGGTAATGGTTCGTTGATGCTCTTTGATACCAAGGCACGCCAATTCGTACCCCTTAGTCAGGAGATGGAAGCACGCCTGCTGGCTCACGGCAGTGTGGTACAGGCAGCCTGTCTGTTAGAGAACAACACCATCCTGTTGAGCACCTCACACAACGGTCTGTTCGAGATGAACCTGCTGACCCATACACTCTGTGGCGAAGGCGATGCGGGATTCACGCTTCCTGTACCTGATGCCTTTGTGACACAGATCTTCCAAGACTCCAGAAAGAATATCTGGCTGGGTACCTACGATAAAGGACTCTTTGCCGACTACTATTACAAAGAGAAATTCGGCGGTAGTGACAACTATCTGAACCGTATCATCGACAATTCCTCAGTGTTAGCAGTAGCAGTGGATAAGCAGGAGAACCTTTGGGTATCAACCTTACTGAAAGGCGTCTTCGTCTATCATACTACCACGCAGAAGGCTGAGCAGATTGTCATTGAAGGTCTGCCGACAGGCGAGACGAAGAATGCGGTGAACCATATCTTCTGCGACCGCGACGGACTGCTTTGGCTCTCGACCAGTAACATTGTGATGAAATGTCGTTACGACGGTCAACGACTGAACATCCTCGGTCAGTGGCCCGTACCGATGGCCATGGACTTTGAGCAGACGGATGATGGTACGGTTTGGGCAGCTACGAGTACCACATATATTTTCGGCTTCCATCCCAACGCCTCTCAAGAACCTGAGGCCAAACAGACCTTCAATGTTGATTTCACGTTCATCCCTTCCCTGCTGAAACTCAACGATGGTACGATGCTCATCTCGGCCTTCTATCAGGATATCGTCAAGATGAATCCCCAGACCGGTAAGCTGAGTCAGCTCAAGATTCCCGACATGCAGCAGTGCATCCGCAAGAGTGTCTATATTCCCACCGACATGCATCAGGATTCCCAAGGAGACGTATGGATAGGTACCGTGAGCAATGGTCTGTTGCGTTACAATCCCAAAGACAATACCATGTCCCGCATCGGCGGTCTTTCTTGTTCCGATGTGGGCAGTATCGAGGAAGACCGACAGGGTAACCTCTGGATCAGTACGATGAAAGGACTGAACAGACTGGATGCCAAGACAGGACGTATCACCTCGTTGTATAAGGCTGACGGACTAGCTGGTGATGAGTTTTGCGACCGCGCTTCGTGCCAGTTGCCCAACGGCAGTCTGGTATTTGGCGGAACCGATGGTATCACCATGTTCAATCCTGAAGATATCGACACGTTGAGGAAGATCCCACTGATGTTCTGTCATCTGAAGATCCACAACCAACTGGTACGTCCTGCTGATGACGGACCCATCACGGAGATGCTCGACAGTTGTAAGGAGATCCGTCTGACCCATAAACAGAACAGTTTCAGTATTTCGTTCACGGCCCTCGACTTCGGAGAGTATGAGCGTGTACATTATTACTATAAACTGGATGGCTTCGATGATGACTGGATGGATGCGGGCAGTAACCACTCTGCCAGCTATGCCAACCTGCCATC